>NZ_JAROCA010000100.1 GCF_030732005.1 Tigheibacillus jepli
TTTTTATTTATATACCCCCCTTTTGGGAACTACATAAATTAACTGCCAAAGACTACGTTTTTAGTTTGCCATAAACAATAAAGTTTGATCAAGGGCATTTAGCACACCTTATAGGACTCCATAAATTCGGTTTTAAAAGGGGCGAGCAACTCTATCATATATTGTTGGAAGGCAAAATTTCTTGGGACGACTTGAAAAGAAGAAACATAGGTCATTATAAACAATATGAATATAGAATGAAGTACATGATTTATCTTAAAGAAGTAGTAGATTCATGCCGAATTGCTGTATATAATCAAGGAATGATAAAAGCGGATTTAATGCTCTATCACGAGAAAGAAAAACGATTCTTAAGTTTAGGAATTTACAAGGAAAAAACCACGGATTTTTTCGTCCCAACCACATTTATTGAAAATAAATATAATAAATTTCAAAATAGTAGACACATAGTTGTCGTCAAACGTGAAATACAGTTATTAGATTATTGATTGAATGAATTATTTTTATTAATACTGCATATACTGTTTTTATACAGGGAACGGGCACTTCCTTGTCCCGCCCAGGGGCACATCTCGTTGTGGAAAAAAATACTGTGGAGCATCCCGCTGGGGATTGCCCAGCAGTGCCCGCCAACATTGTATAAAAAGATTCAGGCGCCATAACTCATAAGATTATGGCATTATTAATTTTAACAATAAATAAATAGTACATTTAGATGGATTAGTTGTTCTCTTTATAGACTTCTGTTGCGTCATCTTCTTTTTGTCTACCTCATTTATTCTTTATCAGTAGAATTTTTCCCTCATTGTCTTTCTCAAATCATAACTAAGTTCCTTATCTTAAGCAATTACTTCCCTATGGTATTTGTTTATTCGGAAAATCAATGTGTAAAAGATGTTTGACACCACTTTCGTCTTATTTTATAATGAGGGTGTAAAAGATGTTTTACACTATTTTGAATTTGAGGACGGCATGCATATGCAAAATAATATTAAAGAATATCGAGAAAAGAAAGGAATTTCGCAGGGAAAGTTAGCAGATTTATGTAATGTAAGCAGGCAAACCATTAATGCAATTGAAAATAATAAATACGATCCAAATTTACAATTAGCCTTTAGTATTGCGAAAACTTTAGATGTTAAAGTTGATAATCTATTTATTAATGTAAAGTGGACCCCATCGTCAAGACAACTTTTTTATAAATTTAAGGTGCATTGAGTTTTGCTCCTTCCCATCTTGCCAACCATGCCTTTCATGTGGCAGGTTCTGTCGCATGAAAGATAATTTCTCAAAGATGGGAAGGGCAATGACGAACCTGTTTAATTAAAATAAACTGATGATGGTGTTTTATAATCTAGCGATTGATGAGGGCGATTGTAATTATAAAAATCAATGTAATCTCTTATATTTATTCTAGCCTCCCTTGGACTTTCATAATCTTTTAGATATACTTCTTCGTACTTTATGTTGCGCCAAAAACGTTCTATGATAATATTGTCCAAAGCACGTCCTTTACTGTCCATGCTGATTTGAACTTCCTTAGAGTTTAGTAGATTGATATATTTGGGACTGGTAAAATGGCTGCCTTGATCACTATTAAAGATAACGGGTTTAGCTATAGAGAAGGCCCTTTGAACGGCATCTAGGATAAATCCAATTTCTAGGGATTGATCCAGCTCCCAGCTAATGACATAGCGGGAATACCAGTCAATAACCGCTGCTAAGTACATCCAGCTTCGTTGGAGTCGAATGTAGGTAATGTCAATGCTCCAAACGTGATTTGGATAGTTAATGTTCACTCCTTTCAGTAAATATGGATAAATTCGATGTTGTAGATTCCGTTTACTTAAATTTGGACCCGGATAAACAGCTTGAATCCCCATTTCTCGCATGTGACGTTGTACTCTTTTGCGATTGATATTCACTCCTTCTTGGTTTAGCAGTGCTGTTATCCTACGAGACCCATAAAATGGGTATTTTGTATAAATTTCATCGATACGGTGCTTGATGGCTACATCTTCTGCTGAAGGCCCGACTGGTTTATAATAAAGGCTTGAACGGTTAAGGCTTAATAGCTCTGCCTGTTTTGTAATGGATAATTCTGAGTCTTGCCATTCGATCATATTCACACGTTCTTGCCTAGTTGTGGTAGATGCCAGATTTTTTTTTGAGCCACGACAATTGCGTGGTTAATCGGCCTACTTCAGCGTATAGATTTTCAATTTGTTCTTCATAATCAGCTTTCATCTTTTCTTGATCCTTGTTCTGCTTTTGAAACAGTTGCGGCATTTGTTCTAGAAATTGTGTTTTCCATTTCCGCAGCTGATTAACATGAATCCCATATTCAGAGGACAGCTCAGTTAAAGACTTCTCTTCCTTAAGAATTTCCAATACAACTTGTGCTTTAAATTCTGGTGAATATCGTTTCCTTTTTTGTTTCATAAACCTACCTTAACATATCCTTTCTTGCTGTCTAAAATCTTGGGTCCATTATAATGGAGGGAAGAAAGAAAAATGAGTACTCAAAGAAAAATTGGTGCAGTCATATTAGGGGCTGGTACACTGATTGTAATAGCCTACACAATTTATAAAATTATCACTGGTAAAGATGTTGGTTTCAATGAAATTGTGTCGATAGCGATATTCTTGATGGTGTTTTTCTCTGCGATTACTTGGGGAAATAAAGAGAAAAAGGACGGTATTTTGCAAAAAGAAGAACTTGGGCAAAGAATTACAGAGAAAAGCTCTAAAATAAGTTACTTTATACTCCTATTTATTATTTTGGCAGCTGTAACGGCTGACAATTTTGTGAATGGGACGATTAATGTATTTTTGTTAGCTGTATTAGGCTTAGCGATGATCATTCTACCACTTGTTGAATATTTAGTAGCTAAGAAGTATCAGTAATATATGAACAGAAACACTTGGATCATTTGTATTAGTCTAGCTAATGATTAATAGTACTAAATTTATTGAAAAAAATAAAACGAGATCATTTAATACTTATTATGTGATTTTAAGTTTTACTTTTTACTACTGTAAGTGAATTTACTCTCATTTAACCATTTTAGAGAAGATTATAACAATATTGTTGTGGTTAGGGAAACCATTAAGATTGATAAAAATAACGATATAAAAACTAAAACAGAATAGTTGATAGTAAAAGACAACAACCTTGTTGTTCCATCATCAGATGAAATAAAAGAATCTGTCAAAGTTGTTTGTGCCATTGGAAAAAACTTATTGGTGCATCCATTTTAAAGTGGAAAATGGATCTTGAAAAGCCTTGTGCAAGACGAGAAATTAAATCCATTATAAAACACGGTAAGAAGGTTGCGGTGGCAGTTTATAATAAAATTTAATTTAAAACTCAAATAATGATTTAAAATCCTAAGAAAAGGAAAAGGACTTTCATTCTGATACCGACAGATGAAAGCCCCACACATTACGGAGAGGATTTTTCCTCTCCCCATATCTTACTCTAATTATAACCTGATTATGCAAAAATAACAATAATTCGAGGTGATTATATGTTATGGACTGCTCTAATAATTTCCTTTTTGGTATTAGTTACTTCTATTTTTACATTAACCATTCTAATCAAAGAGAAAAGGTAAATGTGAACTAATCTAGGTATTTTGTCCAGATTTCAAAATAATACACGATAGTAGTGACAGATTATTCTCTGATTGCAGGGGAATATATTATTTCTCAATATTTTTTTTATTGATTTGCTCTTTATAGAAAAATGGTTTATTTACATATTCTGATTCCATACAAAATTCCCATTTTGACGAATCTATATCCTCTGCAACATTTAAAATGAATTTCAGTTCGTCAATAGTGGGGAAATAATCTTCCTTAACAATACTTTCTAGACTGTCATTTTTATCGATCTTCATTTCTGTATTTTTATTAATGATGTTGATACATTTTTCGTGAAAATTGATATGATACTTCTTATCTATAAAATCATTGGCAAATTCCATTATATTGGGGGTCATAATTAATTGTTCCCGACAAAACGGACAGGTATAGTTGTTAATGAATAATTCGTGGAAATCATTAATCGTATATGCAGTTCCGACAACAAATGAGATCCGAAGCATACCTTTACTGTTGATGGTATAACCTCTATTATTTTTTACTGCATGAAAACAATTCTTACAACTAATCACAATTCTAGATTTCAACCCATTTCTCCCCTTTAAAATACTATAAACCTATTGTATAATTATTTCACAAATATTAACACTCTTTACCAAGTTATAAATCATATTGTTTAAAGTTTGGGGTTGCTTAAAATGCCTGTAGTAATAAATAGACGAATGTTTTCAATACGTGAAACTCTATTCTAAGGTTTTTCCTTAGGGTAGAGTTTTTTAATTTAATGTAACTGAAATCAGTTATAACAGTATCTTAATTGAATTGAAACAGAGTGTCGCTTCCTTAGGAGTATGAAGAACCTATTGGTTTTAAGGGCTGAGTGAGGGAGCTAATACAAAGGTTGAACAGTTATATGTAAAACTCAAAAAACTCAGGAGGAATGTTTAGTGGATATTACCGTAGCAAAAAAAGATATTTTGATATGATGGAATGGTATAATAGGAAGAATGAACAAGAAAGAATAAGTTTTAATGTAGAGGATATGAATGATATTGTTGGTATATTAAACGAATATTCTTCGGAACCAATTGAAATTGGAATGATGAATCCGTACAGTATATATTTCAGTAATCAAAATCATGAATTAAATCTAAAGTCATCAAATGCTCCAGTTCAGACTTTAACTATAAAAAAAATTAGAGTTGAACCAGCGGGGCAAGGTATTGGAACTATCATTTTAAACGTACTGATTAAATATGCAAAATCGGTTGGTTTTGATCGAATTGTTATGGAACAAGTAACTTCTGATGAGGGATTACATTTTGTAAAGAATAGGGGATTTACTATTTGTTACACTCCATCTATGGAAATAATGCCAATATCCTATTTTGATTACGAAAAGGTTTTATACTATGATTTTGACGAAGTTGTACCAATGAGAATTTCAGATTTGTGTCGACAACATAATACAACGGTTTATGGCATTTCAAAAGGAATAAAAAATAAATATAATATAAATATTCAAAGCACCATTAATGAAATAATGCAAAAAAGAACAAAGGCTCCAACAATCGGAACAATATTCTATATATCAGAGGCACTGGGGATTAGTCTCAAGGAATTTTTCATTGATCCGAAATTTAATCAGATTGATGGAATTGATAATATTACGCAAAAGATCACCTGATGCTTTGAGTTGGTTCTTTTTAAAAGGAATCCATTTAAAAAATTTTAAAATGGATTCCTTTTAATTAAAAACTTCACATATAATAATTTAGTTATTATTGGGTAACAAAAGGGTAACGCAATCCTGTAAAAAGGTATCAAATCGAATATAAAATGCTACAACTTGTAAACACCAAAACGTTGATTTATCGCACTTTTGAATACCTTTGTGTATGATGTTACTAACCATGGAAAGATGGGCGGCATGCTGGTTTCGTCATTGATTTGACAGGTGCGTTTTATTCAAGTGTTGTAGTGGCAGACCCAGCCAGTGGATGGATCATTTTCTTTATCGGATACATGTTGATAGCCGGGTCCTACGTTTGTTATCACAGAAAACGAAAAGAAGTTTCATTAAGTCATGCGAAACATCTTAACAACAGTGAAATACCAACAAATAATTAGGAGGAATCACAATGACCAATACAAATCAAAACATAGTTCCGCATCTGTGGTATGACAAGGAGGCTAATGAAGCTGCAGAATTTTATGCTTCCATTTTCCCGGACTCAAGAATTACGAATGTAACAACACTTAAAGAAACACCATCAGGCGACTCTCATTTAGTCTCTTTTGAGTTGTGGGGACAGGAGTTTATGGCGATTAACGCAGGGCCTTTTTTCAAATTCAATCCTTCTACGTCGTTCATGGTTAATTTTGACCCATCGCGAGAAAAAGACGCGAGTGAAAGATTAAATGAGGTTTGGAACAAATTGTCCGAAGGTGGCACAGTGTTAATGCCACTTGATAAGTATCCGTTTAGTGAGAAGTATGGCTGGATTCAAGATAAGTTTGGTTTGTCGTGGCAGTTAATCCTTACCAATCCAGAAGGTGAAGAGCGGCCTACGATCGTGCCGTCGCTCATGTTTGTCGGTGATCAATGTGGTATGTCAACACTAAACTGAACAATTTTTTTAAGGAACATATACCCTTTTATAGTGCTGAGGTTTTATCACTCGG
>NZ_JAROCA010000101.1 GCF_030732005.1 Tigheibacillus jepli
ATTTTGTGGTGAAACATTGTATATAGGGTTTGATGATTGACCCTTTTCTATTTACACAATTATACGGACTCAATCCTAGATCACTGTCAAAAGGGCACTGATAAAGCTTGTCAGTGACCTATTACAACTAAATCACTATCAAAACGGCACTGATAAAGCCTATCAGTGACCAATTGCAACTAAATTTCTCTCAAAAGGGCACTGATAAAGCCTATCAGTGACCTATTACAACTAAATCACTGTCAAAACGGCACTGATAAAGCCTATCAGTGACCAATTGCAACTAAATTTCTCTCAAAAGGGCACTGATAAAGCTGGTCAGTGACCTATTGCAACCAAATCACTGTCAAAACGGCACTGATGAGAGCTGCTGCTGAAAGTGAAATTAACGCAGCACTATCTTATACTTTCTTTACCTTGAACAAAGGCGCAAGCGGCCGTAACAAAATGATAATTTCCTTCAGTCCCTTAACGCCGCGATTTGGGACTGGAATTGGAAAAATACTTTGTTCATTCCATCAGCGCTGTGAATATGGATTGAAATTGGAAAACAACATATTTTATACTTTCCTTACACGCCAAAGAAAGGGGGCAAATAATGGCAGAAAAAAGAGTTTCACGGAAAAATTCAAAATGGAAAAAGCTATTTTGGTCCCTGCTTGCCATCGATCTCTTCATTATTATTGTTTTGCTGGTATTGATCTTTTGGCCGATACCTGAAGCGAAAATAGCACACCAGCATCACGTCGATGAGACAAAAAGCTCGGAATTTATTATACGTACTACGAGGGAAAACCTGGATGAATTGATTAATGCATACCTGGATAAGTTGCTACAGGACTCCAAATATCAGTACAGTGTTTCACTGGAGGATGATGTCCATTTAATGGGTGAACTGCCTGTATTTTCCACCAAAGTTCCCCTATCATTACATTTGGAGCCGATTGCCCAGAAAAATGGGGATGTTGTGCTAAAACAAAAATCGATTTCCATTGGCTTATTGGAACTTCCGAATAAAAAAATCATGGAATACATGAAGAAATACTTGCCAATGCCTGAGTGGGTCACGATTAATCCAAAAAAGGCAGAAATATATGTCGCTGTCACGCAGATGAAAATTAAAAGTAACTTTCATGTACGGGTGGAACATCTCGACCTAGAAGCAAACAATATCGCAATTAAGCTCAAGGTGCCATACCGAAAATTAGGAATCGACCCGATCAGATTCGGTCAGTAATTATGAGCAAAGGCGCAAGCGCCCTTACAGGCTAAAAGCGCGACGTCCTGGGACTGCGATTACTCGTCCCACCGAAAACCATTTGGGGCTACGAATACTCGCCCCATCAAAAAACTCTGCTAGTTGCTGGGCGCTGGAGCCGGACTTGGCTGTCATAGCAAATGACATTAATTAACCCAATTTTATACTTACTTTCTTTACCTATAAAAAACAACGTGCCTGGCTGTCAGTTTTCATAGACAGCGAGCATGTTGTTTATTTTTTCTTTGACGGTGTCAACCAGGGAGTCCGGTTCCAGCACCTTTGCTTTATTTCCCCATGTCAGAATCCAATTGATCAGTCCCTGTGATAGCTTGGCCTTTGTTTTGAGAACAAAATGTTCAGCGTCTTGTTTGCGAATGTCCGCATCCTGGCCAAAACGGTCCAGCACGACATTGACCAAGTCATTGTGAAAACGAATTTTAATCCATATCTCTTCACCGGCAAACATGTGAAAACTGCGGTCAACATATTCCTGCAGGTGAAAATCCTGTTTTTTGAATGACTGCTCCGAAATGCCGATGTGACGAATGCGATCAAGCCGGTAATGCCTGATTTCATCCAATTCCTGATGACGACCAATCAAATAATAATAGTCATTCTGCCAAATCAACGCATACGGCTCCACGTCATATACCGCTCCATCCCTGCTATAGACGAATTCCTTGTCCACATTGTATCTGCCATATTTAAACTGCAGGACTCGACTATGAACAATTGCACGGTGCACGCTGTCGATATTCAATTTGATCAGCTCATAATCCATATTCGCCGACTGGCTGAAAACCATTGCTTGCGGCAGTGTTTTCGCAATATGCTCGCTTGTTAAGCTTTTTAGTTTATCGAGCAGCTGTTTCTTTTCATTTGGCGTAATGAATTTTGCCGACAAAACAGCGTCAATCATCAGGCGCAACTGATATGTTTCAAATAGCCGAGTTTGGTGGCTGTAAAGGATCTTGCCATATTTCCCCTTATTGCGGACAATTTCGAAATCCATTTCATCGAGTGCGTCCAAATCTTTTTTCAACGTACGTTTATCATATTTCCCATTTATTATGTATTTTTCCATTGCTTTATTTATGTCATCGATGCTGAGTTCATTCATCTCATCCGTTTTTTGAAACAACATCTCTCTTAATTTTAACAGTCGGTAGCTATTGTTGCGTTCCAGTTTTTCCAAAATGGCTTCCCCCCTGCCTTTCATCATAAGCCAGAAATAAACCCTTGCCAAGCGACCGGTTCATCGCGATTTTTTATGCTTGTTGTTTTGCCGATTCATGCGGGTTTGCTTATAAAGCCATAATCCACTTTTGGCATTTCATTTAGCAGTCCATTCGCAAGTTTTGCCCCGCATACGTTTACGGAACAGCCGTCTATGTGCAACGGCTGCCATTGCAGGGCATGCTATTAAGAAGTTACTGCGATGATCGTATCACACGCACTTTTTTCTTCCAGCCTGGCAACAGGATAATCGCCAAGGCGGCCTTCATAAAGCAAATCCAACCCCTTATGCCCGCGAATATCGGAAGGTGTCGTAAAACAACTCGGCTTCTCCAGTTGAAAGGATGCGCTATCCTTTAAAACAGACGCAACAAACTGGGAACAAAATAAAGCATTTTTTCGTTTGATTTCAATGCGCAGCAGCACGCCAAACAATCCGATAAAATTATAACGATAGCTGTTTTGCTGTGCTTCAATCGTTTTTATATTTTTCAGCAGCTGAATAAATTCCGCCTCTTCCAGTCGAAAGGAATAAACGGCACAGTCTGCATTCCGTAAAAATTCGCCGCGAATATCTTCTTTTACAAATCCACCGCTAAACGGGTTCCTTGGCTGGATTCTGCCAAAACTGTACACCTCTGTCAGCGCATCATCGAATCCAATGGAAACATGGTTCAACGTGCACCTAGAAAAAAAGTTGATCACTTTTGATAAACATGTACCCGTATCGGTGAAAACCAAATAAATCGTTCTTTCCCCCATGCCAGACCCCCCCACTGGTCGGACGGACCAAATGCAGTTTTTATCTGCCACTGTTTTTCATTTGCCTGTTATAAATTTTGGGCTGTGTCATTTTTCAATTTCTATCGCCACGCCCGGTTCGATGCGTAGTGGTTTTCGAAAGGGAGCTTAACCGCAGCCCCATAAGTCGCGCGCTTTTTACCTGTAAGGGCACTTGCGCCTTTGCTCCATTATACGTTGTTCTCGTCTAAAAATATATCCTTTCTTCAATATATGCACGATTTACATTGACGAAACCGGCCAAATCCCTTAAGCTTACGGTAATTGAATTATTTAAATGGAGGAACTTGCAATATATGATTACAGTGAATAATGTTGGTCTACGCTACGGCGATAAAAAATTATTTGAAGATGTGAATATCAAATTTACACCGGGAAATTGCTACGGTGTCATTGGTGCCAATGGTGCCGGAAAATCTACTTTTTTGAAAATCCTGTCCGGCGAGATTGAACCGCAGACAGGCAATGTATCCATTTCTCCGGGGGAACGGCTTGCGGTGTTAAAACAGGACCACTTTGCCTACGAAGCATACCCAGTGCTGGAAACCGTATTGATGGGACATGAAAAACTCTATGCGGTCAAACAAGAAAAAGATGCCATTTACATGAAGCCCGATTTTTCCGAAGAGGACGGCATGCGCGCTGCTGAACTGGAAGGCGAATTTGCCGAAATGAATGGCTGGGAAGCAGAATCCGATGCAGCCCTTCTATTAAAAGGGCTGGGTATATCCGATTCGCTGCACGACAAACAAATGTCAGCACTGACGGAAGACCAAAAGGTAAAGGTGCTGCTTGCACAGGCATTGTTCGGCAATCCGGATATTTTGCTGTTAGATGAGCCGACAAACGGTTTGGACATTCAGGCCATCCAATGGCTCGAGGAATTTCTCATTAACTTTGAAAATACCGTAATTGTCGTTTCTCACGACAGACATTTTCTAAACAAAGTTTGTACGCATATTGCAGATGTTGACTATGGGAAAATCCAAATCTATATTGGCAATTACGATTTCTGGTACGAGTCCAGCCAGCTTGCTGCGAAAATGGCACAGGAACAGAACAAGAAAAAAGAAGAGAAAATCAAGGAACTACAGACGTTTATTGCCCGATTTAGCGCCAATGCTTCCAAATCCAGGCAGGCAACATCAAGGAAAAAATTGTTGGAAAACATTACTTTGGATGATATTAAGCCGTCCTCCCGCCGCTATCCTTATATCGCATTTTCTCCGGAACGGGAAATCGGCAATGACTTGCTCGTTGTGGAAGGTCTGACCAAATCCATCAATGGAAAAAAGGTACTCGACAATGTCAGCTTCCGACTGAATAAGGATGACAAGGTTGCGTTTGTTGGCAAAGATGATATCGCCAAAACGACACTATTCAAGATACTCATGGGCGAAATGGAGCCGGATGCCGGCAGCTACAAATGGGGTATCACAACGTCGCAATCCTATTTCCCGAAAGATAATACCGCCTTTTTTGAAAACAGCGAGTTGAATCTCGTTGATTGGCTGCGGCAATTCTCACCACAGGATGAAACAGAAACTTTCCTGCGCGGATTCCTTGGAAGAATGCTATTTTCCGGCGAAGAAGCGCTGAAAAAGGCAAATGTCCTGTCCGGCGGCGAAAAAGTCCGCTGCATGCTGTCCAAAATGATGCTGTCCAATGCCAATGTGCTGATTTTGGATGAACCAACCAACCATCTTGATTTGGAATCCATCACAGCGTTGAACAATGGCTTGATAAAATTCAAAGGTTCCATTTTGTTCACATCTCATGACCATCAATTTGTACAAACAATCGCAAACAGGCTGATCGAAATTACACCAGCCGGCATTATAGATAAGGAAATGAGCTATGATGAGTATGTGCAAGATCGCGACCTGCAGGATAAGATTACTGCCATGTATGCAAGCTAAATGATGCATGGCAGCAAGCTAATCATAGTTTTGCCGATTTTACAGTTTTATTTTAATTTTGCGTTTCATCCGTTGTAATTGGCATAGTTTTTATGTATAATGGATATAGATATAAAAAGAGAGAAGACATCCGTCTCCCCTCTTTGTAGCTTCCACCGCCAGAGTTGGTGGCTGTCAATTATTTCTGAGAACCACCCTTTTCCTTGTGACGGTACGGGGTGGTTTTCTTATCCCTCAAGACAGTTCTTTGGAAAATATACGCGCTTATAGCACGTACAATTCCTTTCAGAACTTCCTTAAGGAATTCAAGAAACAATTCCATGGTTATCACCTCAACCCTTTGGAAAGGAAATGTGACAACCACCACCCCGACAATTTCAGCTACACTACTATTCTAGTATATATTGTCTAATTTGCGCTATTTTTCTGGAGATTTTTAACGCTATTTTTGTTGCTGTATAGGTTAAGCGTACAACGTTGTAAACAGCTTATGCTATACACTTTTCTGAATGATTCTATTTACCCAACTTTTATTTGAGTAGTGGCATACTTTTTATGTATAGTGGGTATAGATATAAAAAGAGAGAAGACATCCTTGTAGCCGTCAAGTAAAAATGAACACTTTTTGCTAATTAATTTTGAACACTTTTCGCTCTTTCATCTTGAACACTCT
>NZ_JAROCA010000102.1 GCF_030732005.1 Tigheibacillus jepli
TCAACTACCCGATTACTATGCATTATTCATGTCGAATAATGTCGGTAATCCCGCGATTTGTTACAGAATCAAAATTTTTGTTTAAAGATAAGGTGATAAATTGGGCAATTCATATAACGACAATCTTCTGTTCAAATAAAAGTGAATGAATTGTTTCTTCATGACCGTAAAAGCTGATTTCATATGTATATCCTCTCAACTTGCATAAATGATGTGTTAATAACGCGTTATTTGTAATAATTCTATTCGTTTGCTGTCTATTTCGTATAATTTTATTTGAGTACCGTCTATAAATTAGACAAGTTTCCATTTTAAAAAACAATCATCAAAAAAAGGCCCACTTTTCTGCAGGCCGATCATCATTCTTTTGTCTGCTTCAATTTTCACTCCTGTTTTAGAAAACCGATCGTTATCCTTTCAGCATTACTATTATCATCAAGACCGATCAGGTAATAATATTTTTCGCCAGGATAAAATAATTCGTTCTTCAATTTTAATTTCGGTTCGCCCAGCTGCCCGGTAATCTCATCCATCCCGGCAGGATCTGTCCGTAAAGTAATATTCGTTATCTTACCATCCTTCACCATATAATCCCTATCTCCAAGATCCGCTTCGTCTTCGTAGCGTCCCAGCGTTTCGGACTTGTCATTCATATCAATCCCTAACATGTCATTCAGTGTAGAAATCAAAGTGTCATCCGATGATTCGGCTGCAACAGTCGATACCAGCTTGGAACTGATCCAGCCGCTTTTCTCATCTGAATCTGTGCTAGTCACTTTCAACCATTCGATATCATTTTCCTCATCGTGGTATGAATCCTCGACTTTAAACGGACTGCCAAAACCGGTGACAGACGTTGCTTCACTATTCAAATCATGTTCAGATCTGACATATGCACTGCTGACATTCACGTACCTTATATCATCTTGTTTTTCCTCTTGTTTATTTTCATCTTCCGCGTCATCATCTGTTTGACTAGCTGCTTCTTTTTTGGGCGACTTCAAATTATGTTCTGAATTTGAGGTTAAATTTTTATTTATGTTATGCAGCCTCCTTTGGCTCATTTTGCATTGAATAACCGCCGAATGTCCAATTAAACGGGTGACCTTCTTCTTCATTCCAGTGCTGAATGAAAGCCATCACAGCCTCTTTCAATTCTTTTTCAGAACGGAAGCTGCTCCATTTCAGGCAACGTTTGTGCAGGATGGAGAAAAATAGCTCTACCTGATTTACCCAAGACGCATGAATCGGTGTATAGTGAAAGGAAAAACGATTATTGTGCGGCTCGTTAAATTTGCGCCATCTGCCGGATGGGCTATCTTTATGAATAATTAGGTTATCCCAAACGATGATAATTTGCTGATCCGGATATACCTTGGCCAACTTTTCCATAAATGCCAACAGGTCATCAGCCTTTCGAGTTGAACGTACTTGGGCTACTACATCGCCTGTGGTAATCTCAAATCCGGCAATTAATGACTGCGTGCCGTGACGAATATATTCGTGTTCGAAACGCCCTCGTCTGCCAGGTAATGCCGGTTGGGGATCAACTTTACGTTCCAACGCCTGCATCCCTGTTTTTTCATCCATACAAATAACTACGGCATTCTTTGGCGGATGAAGGTAAAGGGATACAATATCATTCACCTTTTCCCTGAAATTTGGGTCTTTGCTGTACAACCACATCTCATCATTTTGTGGATGGAGATCATTATGCTTTATCGTACGCTGAATGCTGGAACGGCTCATTTTCGGTCCTTGTGTATGATGTGCTGCAGCCTCCGTAAGAATATGGAGAGTCCAGTACGGATGTGTATGGAACCCGTAATTTATGGGCCGATCGCAAGCAATAGCAATTACTTCACAGCGTTGCTGGACATTAAACTTGGCGGGAGCGCCTGATCGCGGAAGATCATATAATCCTGCAATCCGTTGGTCTTCAAAACAATTAGACCACTTTTTAACGGTTTTCACTGTGGTATGCAGGTCTTTGGCAACTTGCGCTGGTGTTTTATTTTCATGAGCCAATTCCCAAATGATTGCCGCTCTCCACTTTAGTCGGTATTCTGTCCGTTGACCGTTTTTCCAGTGATGCAATGTATTTTATTCACGTCTTGAAAGATTTATAGACATACCAGTCACTCCAGTAAATGGACATTTTACCCGTTAATTCCAGTGTAACAAGTGTAGAGATATCATGTAAAATAATTCATTTGGAAAGAATTTCTAGTATGTTCTACTAATTCCGCCACATCTTTTAACATCCACTTGCAAGATCCCATTGTTGTATCCCCTTGTTTTTAGTGATTTTCTTTCCCAACATGTCTGAAAGCTCGGCTGTCGTCTCTATAATCGATGGCAAATCAAACAAAGGGGGCATTCCCTCAAAATTATCACACCCAATTTATTGTCTTAGCATGCATGACTTTTCCGAAAAAATGTTGCATGGCCTCCCCATCCTCTTCTTCTCTTTTATTTTGTTTTCGTTTAAGTATGGTCAAGAGCTTGGTCAAGTTATAGTCAGGTAATGTGTCAAGTTATAAGTCAAGTAATGTGTCAAGTGTTTAATCAAGTATTATCATAGTAATCACTCAAGTAACAAGCACAGGTCAAAGCATCAAGGCTTATTAACAGTCAATTTATACCACCATTTTTATCAAGCCAATTAAAAATTATTATATAGAAACTTCATTTACTTGGTATTCGCATTTTTTTGAAATACAACCCGCAAAAGAGACGAGATTGATCCACTATCAATATTCCATCAAACAACCTATACAGAAAAACGCATACCTGTTAGAGGAATCCGAGGAATTTTTTCTTTTTGATCCGCTCCGGTTCAAATTTATTTACATTTTTACCTGCAACCAATAATTGGGCATTTTCCTCCAATGTAGTATGCATTTCATAGCCATATAATTCCTGAATTGCATGGTATGCCTCCTGCATGCAAAATCCTCTGGTGGTCATGTTATGTGCATCTGATGCGACAAAGTGTGTCAAATTTGCATCAACGATCTGCTTTGTGAATTTTTGTATGGCTTTGCCGAATCTGCCTACCATACTCTGCCCAGTCCGTTATTATTTTGTTCCAAAAAATGAACGCCTTGCAGTTCAGCAAGACGTCTCATTTAATTTATTTGTTTTGATTATTTTGCACCATAGTAATAATAATAGTTTGATTCGGATTTTTCGCGGTCGTTGAGCACTGCGCCGAGTAATTTTGCTTTTGCCGGTATTGTACGGCTTCCTTTTCCGTAACGCCACTCCTGATGACAAGTATACTGCCGTCAACCATATTGGCAAGGATTTGCGCATCAGTTACAGCCAAAACTGGTGGCGTATCAAAGATGATCATGTCATATTGCGATTTGGCATCTGCAATGAATTTCCGCATTTTTTTTGATCCGAGCAATTCTGCAGGGTTTGGAGGAATCGGGCTGCATGAAATGATGTCGAGATTTTCCACATCGCTGAAGCTGACCGGCTCTTCAATGGTCTGTTCTCCTACAAGGATGTTGCTTAACCCTGTCAAGTTATCCAAGCGGAATGTATAATGTACAGTCGGTTTCCTTAAATCTGCGTCGACCAAAAGAACCTTTTTGCCTTGTTGTGCGTAAACGATAGCGAGATTGGCAGTCGTTGTCGATTTTCCTTCTGACGGTCCCGATGAGGTGACAAGTAGCGATGCTACTTCTTAGCACTTTTTCGATGAGAGCTTTTTGTGATGTTAACATGTTGCATGATCATAAACTGGTTCCATTTCAATTATCCATTGGTGAAGCATCACATTTCTTGTCCATGATGTCCTTTAAATAAACATACAAAAAGTACCCTGATTCGTCATCGCATTTTCAAAGTGACTACTGCATAGGTACTTTTTTACTTAACGCTTGCAAAATTTCATTCCATATTATGAACTAGCATTTCCATCCTCTTTTCTCTTTTAACCAACTTGGGGGTTCGTTTGAATTGTTTGAAGGACCTATCTAATTCCTTTTCAGCCGCAGCAATGTCCTTATTGTCCAGATACAAATCAATCAGCATTAACCGGATATCTAATTTCTTTGGAGCCATGTGCACCGATTTTTCGACTAGCTCTATAGCCTCTTCATGACGATTCATTTTTTTCAGCACGTTCACTCTCAGTTTCATTGCACGTTTATTAGTGGGTTCTGCCTTCAAAGCCTCCATTGATAAATGATCAGCCCACTTCAATTTATGATGCTTTAAACAGGCTTCACCCAGTAATCTGCAGTAATTTGGTGATTGCGATTTTAAACTTCTGTTATATGCTGGTACACTGCCTTGATTGATGAACGTTAATACATATTTTTTCAAGACTCCCATGCTAAGCAAATGAAAAGTCATTCTATGTCCGCCATATGGCATCTTTTTCAATTGTGCATTGGGATAGGATGCCAGCAGTGATTCCTCGACATACTTTTTATCTATTTTATTTGTAGGGTCGTATATTATTGTTGGAGACGCCTTGTCATTAAACGGATGAGATAGCGAGTGATAAAGGGTTTGTTTTCCTTTATCTTCTTTCGTTCCATAAATAGGGTGAATAGGCAGCCTGGGAGATAAAGCTAGTATTTGGCAGTCCATGTCGGAGGTATAATATAGTGCAGCGTATGCACCAAGACTAAAACCGTAAGAAAATTTATTTTGATATCCGCTAGCCAAATCTTTAACCGTCTGATCAAATGTATCTTTTGACAAATCTTGATGGAAGCTTTTTTTGGTCTTCTTTCGGACAGCTATAATATCCATATTTTGTCTTTGAAGCAGCTTAAAACCAAATGACGGTTCATCCCAGCAGATATTCACAGAATCAAAGGTGAAAATCAGGGATTTCGTCGGTTTGAGATTCTTATAAAATTCGATTCGGCTTTTTCCATTATCAAATAATGTCAGTTTACGGTAACCAAGTTCATCTTCTTTTATTTCATTCGGAAAGGACCTTAACACATCATCAAAAATATTAGCTGATAGCGCATGATTACCCATGATTTGATTTAGCATGGAAAGCATGATCAGGTTTTTGCATGATGGATTTTTCCCCCGACAAAGAACGGATAAACGATCAATGGCGGTTTGCCAATCTTGTTTTTTCAACGCGACTTTCACTAGCTTCCCTGCATAGTCAGCATACTGTTCTCTGATTTTCAAATGCTTTGGATACCTTTTCAAACCATTTCCGAGAATTTTACCTGCTTCTTGTTTATTTCCGGTTTTCCAGAGATTATTCGCTTTTTTTAAATAGTAATGAGGGGTTCTTGTTCCCCCTATCACTTTCTTTAATAACTTGTGTGTAATCATTGCTGCAAAACTTGCCTCCATACCAATTCAAGATTGTGAAGATTCACTCACAGCTTTTATCAGGCTTAGAATACATGATATAGTGTAACATATCATATCTGTTATTCGCATTGATCCATGTTTCCTGAAACCATACATGTCTTTATTCCAATTGTCTAAAAAACTTGTCTAAAAAACCTTGTGGTGAAATCATTTTTTATACCTCCACTAAATATTATTAATACTTCATCTACCAATTACTAGCACCAAGCAAATCATTTTATTTTTGTCCCACTCTTATAAACTCTAAAAACCTTGAAAGGCATATAGCCAGTCAAGGTATGATAACAATAACATGGCTCCTCGCTATTTAATGTTGAAAAATCAGTTTGCTAGTACACATGGTAACCTATCATTCCTTGTTTGCCCCCTG
>NZ_JAROCA010000103.1 GCF_030732005.1 Tigheibacillus jepli
TTTTGGGGGAAAATTAATTTTGCGTAATCCTCAATCCTATGTCCTGCTTGAAGTTTGAGACATCGCAATTACCTCTTATATTTAATTATCATTTCAAACCGACCAAGACAATCGACGGCGTTTTGGTGTTATGGTCATCAACATCTTCCCCGATAATGTAGGGCTGAACTTTCCCCCACCAAATTCACATCCCTTTGGACCATGAATATAGATATACCATAACTTTAGGTGAAGATCGAAAAAATCATGGGAAAACATGTAAGGCTCTTTGATTTTTTGAGCTTTTTTCCTACGTGCTCGTCTATGCTGCGGACATGAAGAATACGGGGACTGTTGGGAATTACTGACGAAAGACAGGTGAATAAAATGTCCTTAGGTATCAACCTGGGAACGCTTAAAGCAAATAGTGTTCAAAACAATGCTTCCATCACAATAGGACCGGCTCTTCACAACAGTCATTCAGTCCAGATGAAACTGTTCGGTAATAACATTTCGATCGGTGATTATTCCCCACCGAGTGCCGTTTTTAATAATCAGGTGGACGATAGGGATCTGGTTGATCAATCCCTCGTCGGAAACAGCGACAGGACCTATTATTCAGATACACTCTAAGGAGTTGGTTCAATGCCTTATGCAATAAATATAATGAATGTTAAAACCAACGCATTTATAAACAACAGCAACTTTAATAATGGTTTAAATATCCAAAACAGTCATACATCAGCTTTAAAATTTGTTGGTGCAAATTTTGCTTACGGCGATATATCTCCAGCATTTTCAACACATGGGAGCGGTAATTTTGATCCTGATGGCAGCGATCAAAGCCAGTTTGCCAACCCATCCGCACCATTTGCCGGACAATTTTAAGGATGGAGTGAAAAAGATGCCTGTTTCGGTAAATATCTACCTTTTCAAAGTATTCAACATGACCAATAACGCTTCGATTGTGCTTGGTACCGGTTTTCATAATAGCCACTCATCACAAACACAATCCAAAGGTAACTTAACAGCCATCGGTGACCAAAATGACGTCGTCCCAGAAGTGAATAACATGATTCATGATGAAGATCTATTAGACCAAAACGAGATTGGCAATAGCGACAACATGAAATTTTCACCAGGCTGTGCGATGGAAAACCAGCAACGGGGTGGTGAACAGTAAAAAAGACTGCATCTATCATCTTTGAACTTGAGCGTTAAGGATATTGCTTTCTTGTCCATGGATTTTCCTAGCTAAGCCGGGTGGGGAGGCAATATTTTTCTTGTGAACGGTCTGCAAGTTGGTGGTTTCTTTAGAATTGATTTTGGGACTAATGGTGTTTTTCTGTTGGCTATTTTTTAATGGTTTGTGCTTATTTTCTGATGTAATATCACTTCTCTTGGCTATGTTTCGATGATTTCGGCGAGTTGCCTGCCGTGATAAGTCCCTTCTCGGTTGCTTTTCCACGATTTTAGCGGGTTGCCTGCGTGACAACCACTCTCTCGGCTGTTTTTCAATGATTCCAGCGGGTTTATTGCCGTGACATCACTTCTCCCTTCCACTTTTCCACCAATTAAAAAAGCACCCTTCCTAAGAAGAATGCTTTTTAGCATACCATCACACAACCACACAAACCACCAACCCCTAATACTCTCCCGGATTCAAAATGCGATCCAGAAATTGCTTCGTGCGCGGTTCCTGTGGATTTCTGATAACTTTATCAGGTGAGCCCTGTTCCACAATATAACCGCCATCCATGAATAAAACCTCATCGGATACCTGGGCAGCAAATTGAATTTCATGGGTGACGATAATCATGGTCCAGCCTTCGTTTACCAAGTCTTTGATAACGCGCAGCACCTCGCCAATCAGCTCGGGGTCAAGTGCGGAGGTTGGCTCATCGAACAGCATTAATTCCGGCTGGATGGCCAGTGCTCTGGCAATACCGACGCGTTGCTGCTGACCGCCAGAAAGCTGATTCGGGTAAAGATCCATCTTATCTTTCAAACCGACTTTTGTCAGCAATTCCTTTGCCAGCTTCGTTACTTCTTTTTTATTGCGTCTTTGCACAATGAGGGGGCCTTCCGTCACGTTTTCCAAAGCTGTTTTATGCGGAAAAAGATTGTATGACTGAAAGACCATTCCCGATTTCCTTCTTAATTTCAGCAAATCCTGCTTGTTGACTTTTTTGCTAAAATCAAGTGTCAGCCCATCTTCAAATGTAAAAAGTCCTTTGCTTGGCTGCTCCAGTGTATTCAAGCAGCGAAGCAGGGTCGTTTTGCCCGATCCGGATGGCCCGATGATCGAAATGACTTTTCCTTTGTCTATGGCAAAATCAATATTTTTCAATACTTCGTTTTCTCCAAACGATTTGGCAAGTCCTTTAATGGTTAAATACAAGCTATATCCTCCTTCCTACTTCGCTGCATATTTTTCCAAGCGGCGTTCGATAACTTCCTGAATAAGGGAAAGCAGGAAACAAATCACCCAATACAACAGCGCAGCTTCTACATACAACAGCAAAAACTCATACGTTCGCGCGGCAATTTCCTGGGCCTTTCGAAACAGCTCGGTAACCAGAATCAACGAAGCAAGCGAAGTATCCTTCACTAGACTGATAAATGTATTGGATAACGGCGGAATGGACACCCTTGTCGCCTGTGGCAGAATAATCCGTCGCAACGTGGTCGTTCTGGTCATGCCAATCGTGTAGCCCGCTTCCCATTGGCCTTTTGGAATGGACAGGATGGATGCACGAATAATTTCCGATGCATAGGCGCCAACATTCAAGGAAAATGCAATAATCGCACTTGGAAATGGATCGATTTTGATATCCAAATTTGGCAGCCCATAGAAAACGATAAATAATTGCACAAGTAACGGCGTGCCACGAACAGCGGACACATAGATGATTGCCGGAATCCGGACGATGCGAATGGAGGATATGCGCATCATGGCCGTCAACAATGCCAGCAACAGACCGACCACAAATGCAATCAATGTCAGTGGAATCGTATATTTTATTCCACCTGTAATCATTGGCAAAAGGGAGCTCTTAAAAAGCTCCCAGCTATCCGCACTTAAAATGGTCGAAAACAGCATGCTATTTAGCAGAGACATCTTCACCAAACCAATCTTTTGCTATTTTAGCCAACGTTCCATCTTTGCGCATGGCATCCAATTGCTTATTGACCTCGTCGACTAATTTATCATTGCCTTTGTTAAAGCAAAATGCCGTTTCAGAGACGCTGTCTTCCTGCGCCGCGATTTTAATGTTTTTATCATTTTTCTCTTTCATGTAATCCAGGATAGCCAGCTTGTCATTTACCGTCAGATCCACGCGGCCTTGTTTGATTAGTTCAATGGATTGGACGAGCCCTTCGACACCAACAAGTTCAGCACCATTTTTCTTGGCAATTTCGCCATAGTTACTTGTCAGGGATTGGGCAGATTTTTTACCTTTGATATCCGAAAATGACTTAATTTTATTATTATCTTTTGGTACGACTACCACTGCTGAAGAATAGGTATATGGCTTGGAAAAATCATATTTTTTCAGGCGGTCTTGGTTGATGCCGACTTGGTTAGCTACTAAATCAAAACGACCTGCATTCAATCCGGCAAACATGGAATCCCATTGTGTTTCCTGAAACTTTGCCTTTACACCCATGCGTTTGGCAACTTCCCTGATGACTTCCACGTCATATCCTGTCAGTTTTCCGCTGTTATCATGGTACGTAAACGGCGCATAGGTTCCCTCTGTGCCGACAGTGAGAACACCTTTATCCATGACTTTGTCGTATAATCCGGTAGTTTTTTCAGTGTCTTTTTTCGAAGCTGATTGATTATCTTTATCGCTGGATCCACAAGCTGCAAGTGCAAAAAGCGTCACGCAAGCAATGAGGAGCAATATGCTTTTTTTCATGATTTATTTCCTCCTTGATGTACATTCGGTTTTGTCCCAGAGAATAGATGTGCTTTTGATTTCTTTATTATTTGTAAAAGAACTGTTTCTAATCCGATTGAATTTCGACCAAAGGCGCAAGCGCCCGTTTAGCAACGTACAAACTGGAGCACTTCGCAATGAGATAAAGGAAACACGGTGAGCTGAAAGCGAACCGATGTTGACTTATCGTAGTGGAGAAGTGTGAAGTTTGGGGCTGCGATTACTCGCCCCACCGAAAACCATTTGCTAGTTGCTGGGCGCTGAAGCCGGACGTGGCTGTCATAGCAAATGGCATGAATACAGCCCAATTTTATACTTCATTTACCTATAAGAAAAGTTAATTTTTCCGATATGGTAACTTGGTTTTAAAGCCATACAAACCTACTATTCTATTCAACCTGCGAAAAAACGCGTCAAATTGGGGCGTTTATATCATAATCCAAGCATGTTTAACTGTCAAGAAAGTTGACTGGACGCTTGAACGTACCAACCAGCCAACGTTTCCATGCACGGTCCCAGATCACACAATTTAGGCGAATTCGCTGTCAATGAGGCACTGAGAACACGTATCAGTGACCTTTTGGGGCTTTTCCGCTGTCAAAAGGGCACTGACAAGACGTATCAGCGACCTTTTTGAGCAATTTCGCTGCCAAAAGGGCACTGAGAACACGTATCAGCGACCTTTTTTGGCTTTTCCACTGTCAAAAGGGCATTGAGAACACGTGTCAGTGACCTTTTGGGGCTTTTCCGCTGCCAAAAGGGCACTGACAACGCCTATATGTGACCTTTTTAAGCTTTTCCGCTATCAAAAGGGCACTGACAACGCGTATCATTGACGGTCCGGCTCAGCCAATGGACAGTAATCTCCAAACGGGTTCCAGCTTTTTTACTCAATCAAAAAATTTGGCAGGGGGGCAGCCTAAAAAATAATGATGCCCCTATGCTATGCCAGATGAACCGTGCAAGACCCAACTTCCTCATTCTTCCATTGAAGCAAAAGCTGGTCGCCATCTTTTAATGGACCTACCCCTGATGGTGTGCCTGTAAAAATGATATCACCTTTCTTTAAACCGAAGTGTGTCCCAATATAATCGATTTGTTCATTCAAATCGAAAATCATATCCACCATACAGCCTTCCTGCACCTTTTCCCCGTTTAGCTGAAGAGAAAACACAGCCCGCTTGCATGCCTCCACTCCCGGAAACGCAAAAAATTCGCTAAGTATAGCCGAATTGGGGAACCCCTTTGCCAACAGCCACGGATGGCCTTGCTGCTTCAATTCCGATTGTATGTCCCGCAGTGTCAGGTCAAGTCCGATTGCCATTTCATCAACCAGCTGATCGGCTGTTTTTCCCTTTTCAAAATCACGGGCAATTTTGATCACAATTTCTGTTTCATAATGAATGGCACCCTGATTAGCCGGCAAGTCATAGATACTGCCATCAGCTACAGCCAAAGCATGCGTCGGTTTGGAAAAAACAACCGGCCTTTCCGACTTTTTATTATGCAATTCCTTGATATGCTCTTCGTAATTTCTGCCAATGCAAAAAATGTTTTTAATTTCCGTCAACATATATCCCCCTCGCTTGCAATATCACTTATTTTCATTATCGTAGCCGATGACAGCTAAAACTGTCAAAAATGAATGGCCACAAAAATCTTTTAGAGGTAATTGCGATGTCTCAAACTTCAAGCAGGACATAGGATTGAGGATTACGCAAAATTAATTTTCCCCCAAA
>NZ_JAROCA010000104.1 GCF_030732005.1 Tigheibacillus jepli
CATTCTAACAATAAAAAACTGAACTGCGAAGTAAGAGCCGTACGCACTCTCACTTACACAGTTCAGTTTACACTCCCTGCAACCCTATTTTTCTGTGGTTTCCATCATTTCACTAATATATATACCAAACATATTTATTAATCTTCTCCCCTTTACTGAATTGGATGGGCACTATGTTGTGAAAAGCATGACTTCTACCTCAGGTAACAGGGTCAGGATTGTTTTATATACTATTTTTCATTTGAGTTGGATTATTGCTTCGTATCCAGTTATTCATCTAATTCTTAATTCATCAAGTTTTTATGCTGCATCATATATTAGTATTTTTATATTCTTATGGTTGAGAATACTACTGAGAGTTATTAAATATACAATTAGAGAAAGAAGGATTGCGTATGGCGGATCCTAAATTTATTATTGATTGCAATGAAAATGGACAACTGATAGTAAGCGATGCTAGGTTAATAAAATTTTGGAAGACAGCCGAGTCAATACAACAATCAAATGAATTGAGTAATCGTTCTACTTTTTACAATTTTCCCAGCGAAATAATATCAAACTCAAATGCAGAAAATACTTTGGAAATTATTGGCGTACCTTTCTCTAAAGGTTCTAACTTTGCGTCTTCAACAGTTAACAGTTTTCCGGGAACGCTTAGAGATTTAAGTAATATGACACCGATTTACATGTCACTAGACTCAGAATTAACAAGTGGGATATTAGATTTAAACACCCAGGAAAAGCTACTATCGAACTGCGCAATTGATGATTTGGGTGATATGCAATTTGACGAATACTCCGTATACGGTCTAGAACGAGAAGTTAGAGAATATTTTAGGCATATCCAGAAAAAGGGGTCAAAATTTGCTTTTATCGGTGGAGACCATTCTATCACATATTACATTTTAAAAGAATTGAAAAAAAGATATGATAACATATTGTACATTCATTTCGATGCACATTTGGATTGTGGTTCCGACCCCCTTAGATTGGATAAAGAAGTTAACCATGGTAACTTTGTTCGTCATTTACTACAAGAAAATATTGTAAAAACAGCTATGCAATTAGGTGTGAGAGGTTTAAGATCACTTGGACAATATTATGAAGACCCTAGGCTTTCCGTGATACCCAGCGCAAAACTTAGTAAGGATTCATTTCGTAATTCACTTAATGAATTATATGAAAAAGATTCTTTTATCTATGTGTCATTTGACGTGGATATTTTAGATCCCAGTAATTTTTCAGCAGTAGATTACCCTTCACCGGGAGGTCCAAATATAAGTACAATTATGGAGTGTATACAAATTCTGGGGGAATATTCTAACCTCATTGGGATAGATTTTGTCGAAGGTAGAGGCGCCGAAGTGCAAGAAATTTCATCACAATATCAACTAATATTAAACGTTTTTTCACATTTATTAGATGCTTTAAGTAAATCGCAGAACAAAAAGGAGGAGAAATAAAATTGAAAAAAAGTATCTATGATATAAAAGAGGAACTGCGTAAAAGCTTAGATATTGAGAGGCAGAATGGTGTTAACTATGATGACTTCATGGCATTGGCCAATATGGCGAAAGAATTTCTACCTTATGAAAATGTGAATAAAAGTGAGATAGAAAACACCTGGATTGATTATAGAATAAACAATATTGAGCAAAATGAATATAGGTATGATCCAACTCTTTTTCATGGATTTGATGAAGTTGTGGGTGAAAAAAATATAATAGAATGCATAAATGATAGAGGGGTTTTTGGGACATTCCATTACGGTGCATATCGTTATGTGCCCTATTATATTAATAATTATGTGAAGCATTATTCCTCTTCACTAGATATTGTTGTTGACCGGGATTCATATGAAAGTGAAAAAGAGTTACTTGAATGGAATAAGATTAGGAAAAAAGACGATATAAATTATATTGTTTCAGAGGATTTTGGTAGCGGTTTAAAGTTGCTAAGAGTATTAAAAAAGCGTGGTAACATTCTTTTATACTTAGATGGAAACACGGGGGCAGGTGAAGATTCAGTTCCTTCTGTATGCAGACATATTTCATCGATCACCCAAATGAGGAGTGGCATTTACCGTTTAGTATCATTACTTAAGAGAAAAATTTGTATGGTGATTGCAGATCAACCCGAGCCTGGAGTTAATAGGCTGATTGCCTATAAACCTTTTGCAATCGAAAAGGATTCGCTGAATGAAGGGATTGAATTAGCTTACTCAAATTTTCGTAAAGCATTACAACAAAAACCTGAACTATGGCGCTTTTGGTATAGGTATCATCA
Organism: Tigheibacillus jepli; assembly: GCF_030732005.1. Lineage (GTDB taxonomy): Bacteria > Bacillota > Bacilli > Bacillales > Amphibacillaceae > Tigheibacillus > Tigheibacillus jepli. Next base: position 2,287 of record NZ_JAROCA010000104.1, read on the forward strand.
TTATGTGGATAGTTGGGCGCACATCTCCAGAAATTCTAGCCCTGAAGTAGACTGGGTGAATAAAGAATATGGGCTGGGAGTTGATTTGAGGACAGGAAAGCTGTACGAGATTGAAACTGTGTGAGGTGTGTGAGCATTGACAGTCTGGAGCAATAAAAATTTTCTTCTGCTATTTTTTGCACGTTTTGTAGCCCTTATAGGTGATGGCATGATGTTTATCGTATTATTGAAAAAGCTGGAAATGCTAGGCGCTGGGAGCTTAGGAATATCGTTTTTTTATTTATCAGCAGGGATTCCTGCTTTTCTTTTTGCTATTCCAGCAGGTGCTTTTGTGGAGAGAAGTAGACTACAAAAAACGATGATAACAACGGATCTATTAAGGGCTTCCTTGGTACTATGTTTCATTTATATAAATGTTTTTATCATAGAATCACCCTTTATGATTTATACGCTCTTGTTCCTCATAACAATAAACGATATGTTTTTCTTGCCAGCAAGTCAGTCTTTATTACGCTGGGTCGTTCCGGAAAAACGTAGGCCGGAAGCAAATGGACATCTACAAATAGCTATGATGACTGGAAAGTTGTTATCTTATTCATTAGCAGCTTTACTAATTAAAATGGGATTCTCCTTGAATGCCCTTCTTATGCTAGTTATGTTATCATTTATATTTTCAATTATATTCATTTTTCGCATAAGACCGTTTGTAACTAATAATAATGATCAATCTGTAAGCACCCTAAAAATGGCTGCTGAGGGATTAAGTTTTATAAAGAATACAAAGATAATAAAAAATTTGTTCATCGTTTTTGGTTTAGCATGGATTGTTGGTTCATCCATTGACATATTTTTAATTGCTTATTTAAATGAAGTATTGGGTAAAGGAACCGAGGATCTTTATCTAATTACCACTTTTTCATTGGCAGGCATAATTATTGGATCTTTTGTAGCTCCAAAACTTTATCAGTCCATTGATAAAAAAATCGGTTTCTATTTACCTAGCCTTATTTTTGGATTAGTAGTCTTGGGCTATGCATTAACACTTCCTTTGTGGATGCTATTGCTGCTACTCATGATGGGTGGCGTGGTACAAGGAATTTTTCTTACTTTTTTAAATTCGTACTTACAGGAAGTAACATCGCAAACTTATTACGCTAGGGTTTCTAGTTTTTATACGCTATTAATGAAGGGTGCAAGCTTGCCTGGGTATTTTTTAATAGGCTTGTTCATTGAAAAAACAAATGTTATTACTGTTGGATATATAATTGGAATGTATATGGTTTTTGTAACGATCGTTACCATGATTATTTTACCAAGTATGAAAGAAAATGATGGTCAACGAGTAAGAAACGTTAATTATTAGCATGGGTTTACCTTGCGTGAATTTGCTGTGTACATAAAGCGTGGGTGAGGGGATCCACGAAATCGTTGAAATTGGACTCAACGAACAAGAACGTGCACAATTTCACCATTGCGTTGCGGTACTTAAAGAAACAATGAATTGAAACAGCGGACGGTTCTGTCGCTTCCATTTAGAAATGATGAAGCATAGAAAGAACCGTCCCTTTGCTTTTAAAAGAAAACGCCAATATTCAGAGCTTTAGAGAGATAATTTTCAAATGCATTAATTTCTTGCAAGACCTCTTTCAAATGCTGCCAAATGATTGAAAGAGGCATTTCGCAATGGAGAAAAGACCATTCTTACATCATTTGGGATGTTTTGGGACAGAAATCTATCGTACATAGCTATGTTGTCTATTTCCCCTTGAACACCTGCTGCATATGCGGCCTTTAGATTTTCTGGAGTGCTGACAAAACTATGGGAAATATCTTGAGGTAATGGAATTTGATAGCGTTCAAATAGAGGTAATAATAAATTGATATGCCTCTTTTCAGCTTCTTTAATTTGAACAAATGTCCGTACGTTGCCAAACGTCTCCATAATGTTTTGATACCTTGCTTGGGCTAAATATTCGTCTTGAAGGGCATAAGTCAGCATCTGAGGTAAGGTCAGCGTAGCAGCACTTAAAGCACCTTTTGCACCATAGTCTGTCGTTTGTCTATGGGTTTGCATCATCTTCGTTTTTGAAAAAAAAAACAAAAACCATACAGCGTGATTTTGTTCATCAGATGCTGCACGCCGAAATTGATCCTTGATGGCAGTATCTTGTGTTCTATCTGCGATGTCTAAATAAGAATCCACAGCTTTTTGTTCATCTTGAAACGCAAATACGATGCCTGCTTTATAATTGTCCGGGCATTTTTCCGTGATTTGATAAGATGGCTGTCTGCCTGTTATATTCGTATAAATACTGCTGAATGCTTCAAGATGCCGTTTTTCATCTTTTCGTATCTCCCTTATCCTCTCTTTTTCTTCTTTTGTCGGTGCCATCTTGGCTAATTTCTCGTAGCAAGCAACAGCACTATACTCGGCATGAATGGCTTTTTGGATATCATTTATAAGTTGCATATCAGGATCTGTTCGATAAAAATGTTGGTAATATGGATCTTCATGGTAATATGGAACAACATGATATGGTTGACTTTCGTACATGATTGTCCGCCTCCTTTAGAACATTCAACTTATTTTATGGTTAAATATAGGGATGTGTGCGAATGACCTTTATTAAAGTGATGAAAAAAATTTCGGTTGACATTATACCTAATGGGGTATATTATAGGAGCTGTTGTTGATTTTTCTTCTCTCAACAAAGGGATTGTCATTTTACTTTGGATTTTGGGTTACCCTGCTGGATTCAAAAGTAAGCTAGTGCATAATTTTCTTTGCTGTAAAGGAGGGTAAATGATGAATTATGATGATCAAATGAAAAATCGTGTCAAACGGATAGAAGGACAATTAAGAGGAATTCTTCGGATGATGGAAGAAAGCAAGGATTGCAAGGACATTATTACACAGCTTTCAGCAGCAAGAACGGCGATTGATCGGACGATTGGTGTTGTGGTTAGCTCTAATTTAGTGGAATGTGTTCAAAAAACAAATGAAACAAAAGAAGGAAGTACAGAGAATTTAGTAAAAGAGGCTGTTAACCTGCTAGTGAAAAGCAGATAAGAGGTAATTGCGATGTCTCAAACTTCAAGCAGGACATAGGATTGAGGATTACGCAAAATTAATTTTCCCCCAA
>NZ_JAROCA010000105.1 GCF_030732005.1 Tigheibacillus jepli
ACGGATGGTTTGGATTTTCCTTTTTTTAAATCAAAGTTGTCGAATTATGTTCCCCGTAAGTTGTTACTGAACCAAAAAATTATTCAATGAACTATTATTGCAAATAAAAAGCGGTGATGAAACGTTGTATGATGGCAAATTGGCTGCATTTGAAGCGCTGCCGGCAAGATCGTTGGCTAGCGGTGACAAAGAGAATCTAGATATAACGGTTCGTTTTCCGACAGCCCTTGGCAATGATTTTCAAGGGCTGAAGGCAAAATTTACATTCATTTTTACAGCTGAAGGAAAAGAAAAGGGGACAGCGCAAGCAATTTCCAAAGGGATGGTGGACAGTGGCGGCGGACCGACATCTGCCGGGTTTCATTTGCCAGATACAGCCACGAACATATTCAATATCATCTTACTCGGCTCTGTAATGGTGATGATCGCGATTCTGTTGATGGTCATCCGGCATTTTCGACAGCCTAAATCGGAAAAATAATGGTTTTATCCATACAAGCTGCCGATACGAAATAAAGTTTTTCAGGAATTGAGATTAATGGTGCAATCCTTTTGTTTGTCGAGATGATGCGAAATAAGGCTTTGAATAGTTGCCCATGCAAATTGATTATCTTGTATGGGCTGTTTGTTTTTTATGGAAATGAACATATTGGGCTGGGGGGTGGAATGATGTTGAAAAAGGTGGCTATCATGCTGGCTGTGTTTGGAATGATTTGCATGGTATATGGTGGTTGGCAATTATGGTCGACCAAGCAGTCGCAAAAAGCAGCGCTGGCGGAAGCAAATAAAGATATTCAAGAGAATAAAGCTGTTAACAAGGGAGGTTCAGCCAGCACCTCTTTTCATTTTGAAAAAGGGCAAGCGATTGGCATATTACAAATTCCCGGCATCGATAAAGAGCTGCCCATCGTGGAAGGTACAGATGAAGAGGCACTGAAACAAGGTGTAGGCCATTACACCGGATCGGTTTATCCGGGACAAAAAAACCAAATTTTGTTATCGGGGCACAGAGATACCGTGTTCACAGGACTCGACAAATTGAAGCATGGCGATAAGTTGACTGTAAAAATGCAGCATGGCAGCTTCACTTATGCAATCGTGGACACAAAAATCGTCGACGAAAACGATCAAACCATCATTCGTTCCACAGCACCCAATGAAGTATTGACCCTGTCCACATGCTACCCCTTCCATTACATCGGCAACGCACCAAAACGATACATTATCTATGCCGTACCGGTAAAGGCATCAGGCACCGGAACAATTTTGAACAGTTTCAGTTCCCAGCGCTTGAAGGGAAATATAATGACCAGATTGTAGTAATCTTTTCTTAATGTTCCGAATCATTTGGAAGATCAGATTCGGCTATCAACGAGGAAAGCGTTTGGGATGGTACTAAGGGTGCGGGGAATCTTAATAGAAAAGAGGCATTTAACAATGCGAAGGATTTAGCAGGTGTACCTAGGTCCCAACAACCTAGACGTCAATGGCAAGTCGGAGATAATATCAATAAAAAGGGTGGCGACTATAAAAATTACGAGTACAGTTCAAACCCAACTCATCATGGGCGTTACTATGAATACGATACCCCTCAAGGAAAAAGGGTTATTGTAGAGCATATAAATGATGGAAGACTGCATACACATGCAGGAAACCAAAAGACGGTGCTAATCCATTTGAGTATGATTTTAAGAAAGAAAGATACTCTAATATTTATGGTCTGAATGGAGACCATCACATTTATTACAATAGAGAAAGAGGTAATTGTGATGTCATGTCAAAATGAAAAGATACTAAAGAAAATAGCATTGATGAATGCTAAAAAAACTTTAAATCAATTATCATATATAGAGCTTATTGATTTTGAAGATTATGATCCACAGTGGTTGGAATTATTTGAATTTCCATTGAAACAATTCCGTAGGATAGATTCTAAACCAACATATTCTAAGCCTATTGGAGATACTAGTGGTTTTATATCTTGGGTTGAAAGTTCTTTGGATTTTCTAAAGGAAAATAAAGAATGGGTTATTCTGGCGCCAAATTGTCAATTTCCCGTATGGGCTAATGTTAGAGTGTTCGATACTACAAAAGCAATTGAAGAGCTTTGGGAAACATCAGAAAATCGTGATATAATATTAGCTGATAAATCTACGGGAAGTATTGCTCAAATTTTTGTAGAAGAAAAAAATTATGAGATTCATGTTGGAAAATGTGATATTACAAACATAGACAAGAAAAATAATTAGCTTTTTTATTACTACCTTGATTGGCTAAATGCCTTTCAAGATTTTTTTACTTTGCTTTAGATTAAATCAGCTGATATTGAGTGAGAGAAAAAGAAAATGACCTGTATGAGAATCGAGAGCCCATGATGGTTGTACCTTGAAAAAAATACTGGGTGAAAAAGATCTTGAAATCGCTATTTTACGAGATTTGTAAAAAAAGCAGAACCCTCACTTGCTGAAAAAATTGAAGTAGCCGATAAATGGATTCAAAAGGGATATGCTATTAAATTGGTATTGAAAATAGTAAATGTACCTCGTTCCACATACTATTACCAAAAGAATTACCGTGTGGAAGAGAAGCAAGTAAGTGAGGGCCGTCCAGCACCAGGCTACTCCATCATGATGAGGACGGAAAGAAAGTATCCGATGAACAAATCAAAGAATTCTTGTTAGAACTCATATCTGGTGAGTGTAACGGTTATGGCTACCGCAAATTAACCCTAGCCCTACGCCGTGAATATAAACTGAAAATCAATAAAAAGAAGGTTTATCGTCTATGTAAGGAGCTAGATATTCTAAAACCGTAAAGAAGGAAGAAAGTCTCGCATCCTAGGAAACTGACAAGAAATCGTATTATTACGGAATCTAGCCAGCTTTGGGAGGCAGATATAAAATATGGCTATGTCCATGGTGAAGACCGATTTCTATTTGTTTTTTCCATTATCGATGTATGTCCTATTACCTCAGGAATGGCCATCAGAATGGATAAAAGAGATTAGGAAGATTTCCGAGCAGATAGGAGGACAAAAATGGATAAGAAAAAGCAATTGATAGACCAAACAAGATTGGTGATACATCATCTTGAAAAAGATTATGATGAGGACATAAAAAGCGGCGTTCTACAGCTTATCTACAAAAGATATAAAAATGCGCTAAAAATATTGGAAAATAACCATGATATGAAAAAGATCAATATTGGTATCAATCATTGCATCCTTTAGCATAGAAAGCATTTTCTCTTCCATTTTTCTTACCTCCCTTATTGAATTAAAATGGCGCCTACTTTATTAATATTCGACATTGGGGTGGCAAAATCCTGTAGGTTTGGAAAATCTTATAAAATTGCCCCTTCGCAATTGACAAGGGTATATTGTTGCAGTCATTTGGAGAAGGGGTCGAAAATTTTAAAATAATTTGATATAATTGCGTGTGAAGAAAAGCAGCCCCTTTTGGAAAAAGCATGGGAATGTCGCAATTGCTTCAGCGAAGAAAGATGCATCAATCTAATTGATAAACATCGCCGTTTTTACTTATTCCATCTTGGAGAGTTTTTAGTACGTTGGTACGATATGCGACCAACTCATTGTATTGGTAGATGTTTATGGTGATTTAAAACTGGACCACGATGTTTTCCAGCTTTTCATCATAATGTTTTCAGGGAACGTTGTTAACAGTAACTCATGGTAATTGTTATTACTAAAACTTCTTCAGAAATTGGCATACTTCAGAAATGATCATTGGCATCTAGTGTTGCTTCGCGGCATTGCTGAATACCAGCTTGAATAGGGTTTACTTTTGTTAGATTGGAGAATGGTTAAATGATTCCAACAATATTAGTTTTTACCTTTGTTATTGCTTTACTTGTTTTGCTTGGAATTGTATTTTCCTTGGGGAAAGGCTCTTCGTTAATAGCGGGATATAATACGATGCCAAAAGAGGAACAAAATCAGTATGATACAATTGCCTTATGCAAATTTATGGGGAAATTAATGTTTGCAGTTTCATTTTGTATGCTGCTTTGTCTAATTGGCGTAGTTTGCAAAATGAACTGGTTGCTTTATTTAGGTATAGGGTTATCAATAGGCATAGTTGTATTTATGCTCATATACGCTAATACGGGTAATAGATTTAAAAAAACAGATGCCATTGATTAAACCATAGAATTATTTAACTCCAGAAAAAGCCCCATGCTATGCGTCGGAGAACTGGATTGGAAGTGTCTTTATGTATGATAAAAAGACGCCCTCTGTCATAATGACAAAGGTTTCGCAAGCCAATGTCAAATAGAAGGGGACATCCAAAAAATACTTGCTGGTAGAAATGAGGAAATCATATTAAAGCCCGATTGGTTCAACTAATAATCAGTGGGGGAAGAAAAAAATCCCCACTGATTGGAGTTTCACTTTATCATATCTGCAACTCGGACTATTAATTTTCGTTTCTGTTTTTCTGTTCAAAAATCCGAAATCCATGGGCTGCAACATCAATAAACGTTTCGTCCAACTCAACAAGATTTTTTTTGAATTCGCTTCCGGTAAAAATGTATTCATAAAACTTGCCTGTTAGCCCGCATGATACTGTGACTGGCTTGGAGCTATTATTGACAACAAATATAACGCGCCTGCCTTCATGATATTTTTCATAAACAATCGTATTGTTCTCATCATTTATCTCTCTGAACCGAAAATTTCCTCCATTTGCAAATATGGAGTCTGATTTTCTTAAAGTAATTAATGCTTTAACGAAACGGAACAGATCATGATTTTGTTTATCCTCATCCCAAACCATACATCCCCGGCATCCTGGGTCCTGCCCGCCCGCCATACCAATTTCATCCCCGTAATAAACACATGGGGTTCCAGTAAATGTCATTTGGAAAAGATAAAGTAATTTTACCCGTTCAAGATTGCTATTAGCCAATGTCAAAATTCGCGGTGTATCGTGACTGTCAAGCAGGTTAAAGGCAACTTCATTCACATTTGCAGGATACATGTGCAAGACTTCAGTAATGGAATTAGCAAAAGTGCTGGCGTCTATTTCCTGTTTGGCAAAAAACTCGATAGCTCCGTTAGTAAATGGATAATTCATAACAGCATCGAACTGATCACCTAAAAGCCAAGGCATCGCGTCGTGCCAAATTTCACCCAAAATATACGCATCCGGCTTTGCAGATTTCACTACGTTACGAAATTCGCGCCAAAATGCATGGTCGACTTCATTGGCTACATCTAAACGCCAGCCATCAATATCGAATTCTTCTATCCAATAACGGGCAACATCCAATAGATATTTTTTAACTTCTGGATGCCCGGTATTTAATTTGGCTCCTCGCTATTTAATGTTGAAAAATCAGTTTGCTAGTACACATGGTAACCTATCATTCCTTGTTTGCCCCC
>NZ_JAROCA010000106.1 GCF_030732005.1 Tigheibacillus jepli
TAATTTTGGCTGTATTTTCTGCCACCATACGTGGTTAACATTGTAACTATTTACACAGGATTTGGGACTTGACTTGAATCAGTAGTAAAAGGTCACTGATAGGCTTCCTCAGCGCCCTTTTGCGAGTGATTTAGTAGTAAAAGGTCACTGATAGGCTTTCTCAGCGCCCTTTTGACGCTGATTTAGTAGTAAAAGGTCACTGATAGGCTTCCTCAGCGCCCTTTTGCGAGTGATTTGGTAGTAATATGTCACTGATAAGCTTTATCAGCGCCTTTTTGACGCTGATTTAGTAGTAATATGTCACTGATAGGCTTTATCAGCGCCCTTTTGACAGTGATTCAGTTGCAATAGTCACTGACAAGCCACGTCCGGCTCCAGCGCCCAGCAACTAGCAGATGTTTTGATGGGACGAGTAATCGCAGCCCCAGGACGTCGTGCTTTTAGCCTGTAAGGGCGCTTGACTTTGTTCAGTAAAGTGGTGGAAATTTTCTTTCTGTATAAGCGGGAGTCGGGGCATTCGCTGAAAAAGCTTGCACTTCAGTTGTGTGGGGATTTCCAAGAAGGAAAAGTGCAACGGGGCAAGAATCCGTTTAACGAATGCTGGGCTTTCTATGACTTTCAGTATGAACAGAAGCTATTGCATATAAATACATTTCAGGAGGTAGCTATGCTTACGATCGGTTATATTGGAAATGGAAAAAGTACGAACAGATATCATCTGCCGTTCGTGCTGCAAAGAGAGAATATACGTGTAAAAACTATTTATCGAAGGAATCCCGACCATGACAGTTGGGATAAAATTGCAGGTGTACATTACACATCGGATTTGGATGAATTATTGAATGACCAGGACATTCAACTCATTGTGGTTTGCACGAAACATGACAGCCACTATGAATACGCAAAAATGGTCTTGGAACATCAAAAGCACTGTTTGGTCGAAAAACCATTTATGGAAACAGCAGAACAGGCAAGAGAAATATTTGCCTTGGCAAAAGAGAAAGGATTAATTGTTCAGGCGTACCAAAACAGACGTTTCGACAGTGATTTTTTAACCGTTCAAAAGGTCATCGAAGAAGGTAAATTGGGGGACTTGCTGGAAGTAGAAATGCACTTTGATTATTACCGTCCCGAAGTACCTGAGTCTGCTCACTCTTTTGATCCTGCTTCGTCATTTTTATATGCGCATGCCTGTCATACGTTGGATCAAGTCATCAGCTATTTTGGCAAGCCAGATCATGTCCATTATGATGTCAGGCAATTATTGGGACAAGGAAGAATGAATGATTACTTCGATTTGGATTTATATTATGGAACGTTGAAGGTATCTGTCAAATCCAGTTATTTCAGGCTGAAAGAGAGGCCAAGCTTTGCCGTCTATGGCAAAAACGGGTGCTTTGTGAAACAAACGAAAGATCGCCAGGAAGAACATTTGAAGTTATTTTACATGCCTGATAACAAGGATTTCGGTGTAGATACACTAGAACATTATGGCGTACTGACATATATGGATGATGCAGGTACCATCCACGAAGAAAAGGTGAAATCCGTAAATGGTGACTATGGAAGGGTATATGATGACTTATATGAAGCCGTCATCAATGGAAAAGATAAAACCATTACAGATGAGCAGACATTGCTGCAAATGGAAATGTTGGAAACTGGGATTAGGAATTTGCAGTAAAAGGTAAGGTTGATTCTGTTATGGATCAAATGGAAACCTTTATTTCGATGTGAATCGCGCAGGTCTTTGCGAAAAATGTAACAGCACCTTCCATTGGATGAGAGGGTGCTGTTTTATTAACAAGGTTTTGGAAAGGATTTATGAAACATTCCACTAGGCGCAAAAACATCCCAAAATTTTTCTCACAAGAAAAACTTACTTGGTAGTGGTAAACAAAAAAGGATAGCAAAGCTGCTATCCCCTTCATTTCCGAAAAAGACTTATTTTGCATAAGCAAAGTCATTTTTTGGTGCTCACTTTTATTATCCTGCTATCCCTTGCCTTACACACAAGATGGCTGGCAAAATAAAAGACCCTGGACAATCGCTTTATGCCGCTCCATGCTTATACTTATAGTTGGGAATACTGGAACAACCAACTTCGGAAAGAATTTTAACGCCTTTCATGGTTTTTAGTGCATCCCTTGCTTCTTTTTCTGTATTGAACTCAAACATGGCAATATTTGAACCTAAGTAACGTGTAATGATCCACATAAAAAATTCCTCCTATTTTTGAAGTTATTTCCTAAGACAGGATTTTATGAAATAGCTAAAATTTGAACGGATCCCTTTTAGCTGGTAGTAACTTTAATGGCTACAAATTAATCATAATGCAACGATATTAATAAGTAAAATATTAAAAAATGATATGAAACGATAAGTTAAAGTTATATGTAAGGGAAAACTGCAAATAGAATGAGAGAAACTGCAAATAGAATCAGTGTAAGGTATCCTCTTCCTGTCTACCTGGGGAAAAAGTGATATAATCCAAAGGAAAGGGGTCCAGCTTTATTGCAAAAGAAGGGGGAATCAAACGATGGAAGTTATCATCAACAACAATACATTGGCACTCGTGTTGGGTGACATTACGAAACAAACGACTGAAGCCATTGTCAACGCAGCAAACGGGACGCTTATGGGTGGTGGCGGTGTCGATGGTGCAATTCACAGGGCAGCGGGCAAAAAGCTGCTGGAAGCGTGCAAACAGGTGCGGCAAAACCAGCTGAATGGTGAGCATTTGCCTACTGGAGAAGCTGTTATCACCAAGGGATACGAACTGCCTGCAAAATTTGTTATCCATACAGTCGGCCCTGTTTGGAGCGGAGATAAAAAGGGTAAGGATGCACTGTTGGCGAATTGCTATAAAAATTCTCTACGGCTTGCCGTTGATCATCATCTCACCAGCATTTCCTTCCCTTCAATTTCAACTGGTGTATATCATTTTCCAATTGATAAAGCTGCGGAAATTGCGATGAAAACAATCGTGGCTTTTTTACAGGAAAAATCTTTCGGGAAGGTAGTCATGACCCTATTTTCGGAAAAAGACTATGAGACATACGCCGCTAAATTGCGGGACATTCTTGCATAATTAACATCACGTGGAGAGAAAAACGTACAAGTTATTTTTTTCATGTGGGTGCAGTCGGGTTCAACCTAACGTAACCGCTTTAACGGTTGTGTGGCTTTTTGGTTTGCTAAGTGGCGTTTAGCCCTGCCGCTAAACAATTGTTTTAAAATGCCGGAAACCAAATTTAGCAAAGCCAGCCAATTATAAGAGATTATTTCTGATGTAAAAATGAGCCCCACTTTTCCTATATAACTAGCCCACGTGGAACGTAAGCCTTCGGAAAAGCTAAGCTCATGGATTTACCAAAAATCTTTATAATCAATCAGCATTAACCTGATTCAAACGTCGGTCCCTATTGTCCGGAAACTCCCAAAAAATTATTTAACCACCAATACTGCACATGATGCCTGGTTGGTCACTTTTTCGCTGACGCTTCCCATCACAAATTTTTTGATGCCGCTAATGCCGCGATTGCCCATAACGATGAGATCGACTTCATTTTCCTCGGCGAAACTTGCCAGCTCTTGAGCCGGTTTTCCCGACAAAATTTCATAATCGACATCCATTACACCAGTAATACGGCTTTTGGCATCGGCAATAACCTGATCCGGCTTGTCAATCTCCCAGGCTACTCGTTGACGATTTTCTTGTCCATGAGTCGGGGCACCCGTCATTGGTCCGGGTCCGACAAACGGCTGTGCCTGCGTCAGATTCAAATCATCCTGCGCAACTGTTTCCGGCGGGGGATAAACAGACGTTTCATTCGTCGCCTCATGTACATAAGCAACCGTCAGATGCGATTGTTGATCTTTAGCAAGCGTTTCGGCTGCCTCCAATGCTTGCACACTGTCTGGCGAACCATCGAAAGCTACAAGGATATTCTTAAAACGTTTCATTTGCACCCACTCCTGTCAGTGTGTTGACGTTATTGGGAAAGCATATTATTATATACACGTTTATGCATAATGATAAACATTTAGTATTAAAAATGAGGCTGTATGCTTATTTTTTAAGTAAATAAAGTATAAAGTTGGGTTGTATTAATGTCATTTGCTACGATAGCCACGTCCGGCCCCAGCGCTCAGCAACTAGCAAATGGTTTTCGGTGGGGCGAGTAACCGCAGCCCAAAGTGCTCCAGTTTGTACGTTGCTAAACGGGCGCTTGCGCCTTTGTTTCCAAACTCTCTTAGGATTTCTAGCACGATTGTGATTTAAATTCTGGTGAATATTGTTTTCTTTTCCCCATAAATCTACTTTAATATCTCCTTATTTCGTGTTTAGATTTATGGGTCCATTGTAGTCTGTTTGATTACCTTTTTAGTTATTTATTATTTTCAAGACGAATTTCTTTAATTGTTTTATCTAAGGTTGATTGCTTTAAATGGAACTTAAAGAATATTGGTTCTGCTTTTTGAAGTTCAGACAGATAGACAGTGGCATATGCATCAATTATAGTGAACTCCGGGCTATTTTGATATTTTCTATTTTCACTAATGTCAGCTAGGAAATTAATATACTTCTTCGATCCAACTTTATAATTCAGGTCATGTTTTATTAAATATTGATCAAGCAACTGCTTCCCTTGGCCAATAGTAAAAGTATCAATTTCTGTGTTGGTTAAATCCTTTTTAGATGTTTTTGCATTTTTAATAGCCATTTTCTGCTGGGTAGTTAACGGATAATTATTTTCACTTTCGTCTTTATTATTTATATATTTCACTGCAAAAATTGAAGAAATGCCAATGATAACCACTACACATAAAGCAATAATAGAGTACTTTTTCATAAATCTCCTCCTAATATCACTGTTAATATATTAACGATTCTATAATATTTATAATTTAACACACTCCCTCTATAATCTTTTGTTGCCGTCAATATGCTCTTGATTTCTTAGAATTACCTATCTACCACTTTGACAAAGTTTGCGTGGGCAAAGGTAGGTAACCAGTTAATTATAAATTAAGTCGTAAAATAAAAAAACATCGAATTGTATTCATGAAAAGGCCTCTTTCTAATGTATTTGCCTGCTTAGCATACATTTATGATAGAGCGCCTTTTCTTTTTTTTCTAGAATTTTGTTCCAAATCCCCGAGAACTATTTTACACATAGTCTATGGGAAAGTAAGTCTGCATCTATATTAAGTTGCGAACTTACTATTTTAACCCAAGTTTCGGCTAAAAAGCCTAGAAATCCCGCTGTGTCGGGATTTCTAATTTTATTTTGGTCACTACAA
>NZ_JAROCA010000107.1 GCF_030732005.1 Tigheibacillus jepli
AGGGGGCAAACAAGGAATGATAGGTTACCATGTGTACTAGCAAACTGATTTTTCAACATTAAATAGCGAGGAGCCTTAATTGTTGCAATATGATGAAGAGGGGGATTAATCGGTGAATCAAATAGGGGGCGAAAATGATAGTTCGACAACAGGAAGCGATTTCAAATTTCTGGATGGTACGGCCCACATTTCTTCGATTGGAGAATTGCCAAAATTAATTCAGGATTGGATTGAAGACAATTGCAGTGAAACGATTTCTCTTTGGGACGAAGAAGGAAATCTGGTGTTTGTCTCAAGATCCATTCACAAAATTCTCGGCTATTTCCCAAAAGAAATAATCGGGAGACACTGGTCTACAATCGTTTCTCCCGATGACTATTCAGAGATGAAGCTTGCATTTCATAAGATTAACTGCGAAGCGGAAACAAAACCTACTGTTAAGATCAACTTGCTCGATCACAATGAAAAATATGTGTGGTGTGAGTGCAAGCTGGATAAACTGGCGGATTTGGAAAATCATCAAGTTTACTACATAGTGTTAATACAGGATATCACAGATAAAAAAGAATTGGAAAACATGATGGTGAGCTACGAGAAAATGTCAATTGCCGGTCAATTGGCTGCAGGCGTTGCACATGAAATCCGCAATCCGCTAACATCATTGAAAGGTTTTTTGCAATTGTTGCAGGCTGGCGGGGCGCAAAAAGAGGCTTATTATAACATTATGATTGATGAGATCAAGAAGATGGAACAGATTACATCTGAACTGCTTTATATTTCCAAACCTTTGACGGATTTCCGACAAATGGAGCCGCTTGGTACAATGGTCGCAGATATTATCAAATTATTGACACCACAAGCAAAAATAAAAGGTATAGATTTCATTCTAAATACAGCAGGTGACGTATTGCTTTACTGCGATCGCTCACAAATTAAACAGGTACTAATTAATATCGTAAAAAATGCAATCGAGGCAATGGAAAATGAGGGAACAATCACAATAGATATTTCCAAATCGCAATCATGTGTTCATCTGAAAATTATTGATGAGGGACCCGGAATCGATGACGCAATTATTCATAAACTTGGTGAACCGTTTTTCACAACGAAAGAAAATGGTACCGGTTTAGGCTTGATGGTAACGAAGCAAATTTTGGAACGACACCATGCCGATTTACAAATTTATAATAATCAAACAAAAGGCAGCACTTTTGACATCACCTTTTACAACACAAAATCATAAGCTTGTATTTATAATAGTTTAATAAGAGATAAGTTTTCCTTATCTCTTTGAATAAAATATCTGTATATCCATTTATGGGCATGAAACGTTGTTTTATGCCCATTTTTCATATAATATAAAAGAAGAGGATTTTTGTATATTATGTTATATACCATGAATTTCTCTCTTTTTTGTCATGCAAAAATCTAGTTGCGAAGACAAACGAACAAACAAAATGCTAGATGAAAGGGGTAAGCTGAATGGGAGAAAACAGCTTTCAAGCCAAAAAACAGTTTACGTTAAACGGCAAAACCTACAATTATTACAATCTGAAAGCTTTGGAAGAATCCGGTTTGGGAAAAATCAACCGCTTGCCATTCTCCATCCGTGTACTGCTGGAATCGCTGTTGCGCCAGCATGATGGGCGTGTCATCAAAGATGAACATGTAAAAGCGTTAGCCAAATGGGGAACGAAAGAGGGAGAAGGCGTTGATGTGCCTTTCAAACCTTCCCGTGTTATTTTGCAAGACTTCACCGGTGTCCCTGCAGTGGTAGATTTGGCATCCTTACGTAAAGCAATGGTCGATATGGGAGGAGAACCGGATAAAATCAATCCGGAAGTACCTGTAGATTTGGTTATCGACCACTCTGTACAAGTGGATGAATACGGTACACCAGCTGCACTAAAGGCGAATATGGAATTGGAATTTCAGCGTAATGCCGAGCGTTATCAATTTCTGAATTGGGCGCAAAAAGCATTCGATAACTATCGTGCTGTTCCACCAGCAACAGGTATTGTCCATCAGGTCAACCTTGAATACATTGCCAGCGTTGTCCATGAATTGGAAAATGATAACGGGGAAATTGATGCTTTTCCTGATACACTGGTAGGTACGGACTCACATACGACAATGATCAACGGTCTTGGTGTACTGGGCTGGGGTGTAGGTGGTATTGAAGCAGAAGCAGGAATGCTTGGTCAGCCATCCTATTTCCCTGCCCCTGACGTAATCGGTGTGAAATTTACCGGCAGCTTCCCACAAGGAACTACAGCAACAGACTTGGCGTTGAAAGTTACCCAGGTTTTACGTGAAACAAACGTTGTTGGCAAATTTGTGGAATACTTTGGCCCTGGCCTACAAGACATGCCATTGGCGGACCGTGCCACGATTTCCAACATGGCTCCTGAATACGGTGCAACTTGCGGTTTCTTCCCTGTTGATGAGGAGTCTCTAAACTATCTTCGTCTAACCGGAAGAGACGAAAAACATATCGAACTTGTGGAAAAATATTGCAAAGAAAATAATCTTTGGTATTCCTCCGATCAGCCGGATCCGGAATATACAAAGGTTGTCGAAATCAATCTGTCCGAACTGGAACCAAATTTGTCCGGTCCGAAACGCCCGCAGGATTTGATTGCACTTTCGGATATGCAAAAATCATTCAAAAAAGCTGTAACTGCACCAGCAGGCAACCAAGGACTGGGATTAGACAAATCCGAATTTAACAAGGAAGCGGTCATCGATCATCCAAATGGCAAACATTCTGTCATGAAAACAGGCGCTGTTGCAATTGCGGCGATTACTTCCTGTACGAATACATCCAATCCATACGTTATGTTAGGAGCAGGACTTCTGGCCAAGAAAGCAGTAGAAAAAGGCTTGAAGGTTCCGGCTTATGTCAAGACTTCACTGGCACCGGGCTCAAAAGTGGTTACACGCTACTTGAATGATTCCGGACTGATGAAGTATTTGGACGATCTTGGATTTAGTCTTGTCGGCTATGGCTGCACAACCTGTATCGGTAACTCCGGCCCGCTGCGCCCGGAAATTGAAGAAGCAATTGTTAAAAACGATTTGACTGTTACTTCCGTGCTTTCCGGTAACCGTAACTTTGATGGTCGTATTCATCCACTGGTCAAAGCTAACTATTTGGCATCTCCGCCATTGGTTGTTGCGTATGCTTTGGCTGGTACGGTCGATATCAACCTGACAACGGATGAACTTGGAACAGATGTGGATGGAGAACCGATTTACTTAAAAGACATTTGGCCTTCCATGGAAGAAATCAAGCAGGAAGTTCAAAAAGTTGTCAATCCGGAAATATTCCGCAAAGAATATGAAAATGTGTTTAATTCAAATAAAAAATGGAATGAAATTCAAACAACAGATGAGCCATTGTTCGCTTGGGATAGCGAATCAACATATATTCAAAATCCGCCATTCTTTGAAGGACTTTCCGAACAAGCGGGAAAAGTTGAGCCTTTAAACGGATTGCGTGCGATCGGAAAATTTGGTGATTCTGTAACGACAGACCATATTTCTCCAGCAGGTGCTATTGCAAAAGATATGCCAGCAGGTAAATATTTGCAAGATAAAGGCGTATCACCTAGAAACTTTAACTCGTACGGTTCACGTAGAGGTAACCATGAAGTAATGATGCGTGGTACGTTCGCCAACATTCGTATTCGTAACTTGCTTGCTCCTGGAACAGAGGGCGGATATACTACTTACTGGCCGACCAATGAAGTAATGCCAATTTACGATGCAGCAATGAAGTATCAACAAGACGGCACAGGGCTGATTGTTATTGCCGGCAAGGACTATGGCATGGGCTCTTCCCGTGACTGGGCTGCAAAGGGGACGAATCTTCTTGGTATTAAAACAGTAATTGCTGAGAGCTTTGAACGTATCCATCGTTCCAACCTGGTTATGATGGGTGTGCTGCCATTACAATTTGAAAAAGGTCAAAACGCCGAGAAATTAGGTTTGACCGGAAAAGAAACGTTCCGTGTTGAAGTGGATGAACAAGTAAAACCCCATGACTTGGTTAAGGTTACAGCAGTTGATGAATCAGGAAAAACAACTGAATTCAACGCAATTGCCCGTTTTGATAGCGAAGTGGAAATTGATTATTATCGCCACGGAGGCATCTTGCAAATGGTATTGCGCAATAAACTGCATGCATAATGGTCATATCAAAAAGTCTGTACACAATTTGTGTGCAGGCTTTTTTCAGTACAGAAAGTTCAAAATAACATGGCAACAAGCATATCCTAGTTTTTGGTATCTTTGTTCTTTACAATCCTTCTCAAATGGGATAGGGTAATTATGAATAGAAGCTTTGGTTTTTTACATAGTATATAACATATCATGCGAAGAAAATTATGGGAGATTCGGCGATGGGAAAAAAATTAATTGGTATTGCCATACTGGTTTTTTTGATTGGATTGCTGACCTACAATGTAGTGAGTACAAAAAGTGCTGCAAGTGAGGATGATGCTAGCGGAAATGCGGAGACCACTGGTGCCGTAGCTTACTCTGATAACGCAACCTTTTTGGATGTGGGCGATACAGTTCCTGATTTTGAAATGGAGACATTGGATGGCAAGAAGCTAAAACTATCTGAATTTCAAGGGAAAAAGGTAATATTGAATTTCTGGACGACATGGTGTCCGCCATGTAAAAAGGAAATGCCGGAGATCGAAAAATTTTATCAAAATCATCGACAAGATGTTGAAATTGTTGCAGTAAATCTAACGGGAACAGAAAAAAATGCACAACACGTTCGCCAATTCATTGACAAGCACCAGTACTCGTTTCCAGTTTATTTGGACAGAACAATGGAAGTAAGCGAAAATTTGGCATTTACTATTCCAACAACTTATTTTATTGGAACAGACGGAAAAATCCAGCAGCCGCGCCATGTCGGTCCCATGACATATGAAGTTATGGCAAATACGCTCAAAAAATTGCATTAGATAAAACCCTCATTCGGATGTTTTTTGAACTGCGCCCTGTCAAGTAGACAGTGAAAAAACAAAAAGTCTATGCCACAGCCTGGTGCCGATATTCCAACGGT
>NZ_JAROCA010000108.1 GCF_030732005.1 Tigheibacillus jepli
GGTATTTTAATAGTTTTTACCTAGTATCGACAGCTATATGAAATATTAGACTAAACACTAAATAGCGAGGAAGCAAAGTATTCCTGTTTTGTTTCCTTCCAATTTTGAAAGGTCTATAAATATTGGGTTAACTGTAATGTCATTGTTTATTAAATTTCTCTCCTTTTAAGTTTCAGACCCACTAAATGATCTTTTTTGGATTATTGTTTATTCTTAAATCACTTCTTTACTACAATCTGACTCGATAATGAATTTAAGGACTTTTCTTTATTACTTTAAAGCTCCCCTATCCTGAACAACAGAATCATTTGTCTCGTTTTGATGTAAGAACAATTTTAAATATATAAATATTAAGGTAATAATTGCACCAAAACTAAAACCGAGTATATGTACAACAAACGCGCTCGCTCCATAAAAGTTGCCCAATATAAAATAAAAAAGTGTATAATTCACTGGCCAATTACCATAATGCAAATCAAGAAATTCTTTATCACGAAGACGTAAGATGATTATACAAGCAATAAGCGCATATATCCCCGGCGAGGCCCCGGTACCCGCTATGTAATTTGTAAATATAGAAAAAACAATACTTGCCCCTAGGTTCCCCATTAAATAAAGAATGAAGAACTGCCATCTATCAATCTTGTTTTCTAAGATTATTCCAACAAAATATATACCAAAAGTATTACCCAATAAATGTAGTATATTTTGATGAAAAAGCAAGCTTGTCAGTAGCCTATACCATTCATCATAGTCCATATTGTTGAAACCCTTTCCACCACCCAATTCTAGTAGGGCCCCCTTAAACAATAGTCTATCCAGTATGAAAATAGAAACGTATAGAATAATAAGTATTAGCGTTACTCTTGGGGTTTTTAAAAAATGCTTTAATTCAGTAATTTGATTACTCCTAGTTAAACAATCTGGCTCAATTCCAGTACACCACTACGCTGCAAATTCCCGATTGTGTTATAGTCAAAGCTAAAGCTCCGCTATAAAAGTTTTGACATATCATATTCATCAACGACTTTACCATCAATACATAAAAAGTGCCTTTTTGTTCCTTCAATTTCGAAGTCCATTTTCTTATACAGCGATAAAGCTGGTTCATTCTGGATGATTACTGCTAATTCCAAACGATGTATATTATGGTTAAACGCCCACCATTCCAACTCTTTAAATAACTTTGTGCCCATCCCTTTTCCCCCGCATTCCTTTAAATTCTCATAACAATATAGGATGAGTGATTATTTTTCCTGGCATTTCCTCCCATAGACATCAGAAACCCTACCAAATCTTTGTTATCTTTTTAGCAACAAATATAGTCGGATTATCTTTTTGTTCAATACCCTCTATCGTCTTTAGTTGCTGTTTATTTAGCCAAACCATTTCGGTGAACGAAAGAGGCCTAGATGTTACAAATGTAATGGGTGATTTATTTCAGCCGTGCTTCACTAGGTTCTTCATTTCAAGATGAAATTATCTGAATGGGGGTTGTTTTATAGACAAAATCTGTCAATCGTATGGGCTGAGAAATTCCTTTCCTGGTTAATGTTGGTTTATACACAAAATAGCGGAAAATGACGATTTTCCACTAAATTGATTTTGCAATAAAACTTCTCCTCTATGCTTCCCGTACTTTCGGAATGATCCTTTTTCCTATGAATATTCCTGTCACTTTATCCCCGTCCATCATAAAATGGTACCTGTCCCCCGTCGCGGAGAGGAAGTCGTTTTCTGATGTCGGATAAATTGCTGTCGCTTGGCTTTCCACATGTAGTGTTAACCCAACATCATTCATGGTCACAGCCGCTTCATGGCCTTCTGCTGACAGATAGTTCCCTATAAACTTGCGAAGTGCCTCGCTTGATAGCGGGTAGTTCACTACGGTGGTTTCAGCTTTTTCTGGTAGTTCCAGCAATGTCCGGATTGCTGATAATAACATTGCCTCTGCAGGAACTTCTGCCATATTGATGAGAATCGAAGCGGTGATATCCAGTTCCTTGATAACCTGGAAGTTGGCTGAAACACCTTTAATGCTGCCGCCGTGTCCGAAATGGTCGATTTGCTGAAAACGATTGATATCGATGCCATAACCATAACTTCCGCTGGTTGGCAATACTGCAACTGGCGCTGTCATTTCCTGGATGCTTTTTTCAGAGACGATACGTTGTCCGTCAACAATGCCGTTCAAGCGATAAACATCTATATATTTCATTAAATCTGCCGGTGAGCACTTCAGTGAGCCATTCGTGTAAATATCGGCGACATCCCACCATGCGGGGGAATGAAAAATATCCTGTTTTCCCTTTTTATATGCATATAATTCAGTCACATTATCTTTATCGGTAATGGATTCTGTCAGGAAATAGGCATTCTTCATGCCAAGCGGTTCGAAAATATTCCTTTCTATGTAATCGATGAAATCTGTGCCGCTTGCACGCTCGATAATTGCCTGCAGAAGCGCAAATCCTTCATTGGAATAATTGAATACGCTGCCAGGAGGTCCCAGCAATGTAAAATCCGTATTCCCGATTGCCTCTATTAAATCATATACATTGCGAATGACTTTATCAGGATTTCTTGGCACTTTTCCAAATAAGTATTCTCCATCCGGATCTTCCAAAATGCTTGATGAACGTGCCTGATGGACCAATGACATACCTGGCAGCCCACTCGTATGTGACATGAGATGGCGAATTTCAAGTTTTGCCGCATAATCCGCTTTTGGAAGTTTTAATGCGGGTAGCCAGTCCAGCACTTTATCTTCAATACGCAATTTGCCTGCATCTCTCAGTTGCATGACCGCTAAGGCAGTCAGTGATTTTGTGATGGAGGCAACCCCGAAAATGGTATCGGAAGTGACAGGCAATTTTTTGGCTATATTACGATAGCCATAATAATTTTCATAAACTGGTTCGCCACGCTGAGAGATGACCAAAGCCATTCCGGGAACCAGTGCTTCTTGACATTTTGCTGTCAGTTTCTCATCCAATCTTGCTTTCGTCTCCTTAGAAAACATATAAAGCCTCCTGCTTAAGAAAAATACCAAAACTGGCGCAACAGTCTTTCATGCGCCGACAAATACAGTACGTAAAATAACTAAAGGTTTTACTACGCTCGGAATAGCGATGACCAGGGTGCTACCATTACCAAACCAATACAATTTGTTTGACCAGACTTAACTGGTTCCAGGCATACCAAATTTTTTTCAATGGAATCTCTCCCCTTACTTGCATTATTCCATAACCGGTTCAGAATCGCTACAGAAAATTGTTTCTCTTATTATTTTTATTTATAATTTTACGAGGAAAATTTTGTCAACCAATGATTCACTTGCTGGAAAAATACATTTTTTACAATAAAAGAAGGCACACTTTTTTAAATAAAACGTGCCTTCATTCACGGCAAGGGACGTGATTCACCTCTGCTTTCCTGTCATATTCATGTCTAAAGAAAATGAAGGATTGTCTGACCGAACTGCCGGGTTACGGGTAGAATAACGTCTCATGGTAATGATAAATGTATGCCATGTTTGAACTGCCGGCTGGAGAGGAATTCATCTAAACAAGCAGGAAAAAAGAAAGGATGAAATACATGTTGGAAGTGAAAGGGCAAGAACAAGGAAAACGATTGGAATTCTATACAGAAGGTACCGCAACCCAAGAAGATTTACAAACTTTCAAGGAAGCCTTACAGGAGAAAACATTGCAAGAAGAGCCATTGAATATCCTGTTTGTTTTCAAAAATATTGAAGGCGTCACCCCTAATGCCCTGATAGAAGATATGAAAACATTCCCTGATTTAAAAAGCATCAAAAAGGGGGCAATCGTAGCAGATGACACCTTTACAAAAACGGATGCGATGATTGCAAATCTGATCCCTGGCGTGGAGGTTGCACAGTTTTCCTTAGATGAAATGGAAAAAGCTAGAGAATGGCTCCAGCAATGAAGCGCAGAAGTCTGCGTATAAATATCAACACATGATCCGCTGAACCATCCGGACCTCCGGACATAAAAACAGCCTTTGTACCATTTTCAGATTGGCAAAAGGCTGTTTTGGTATTTGTTCTATTTTACTACATGGCGACTACTCCATGCCGATGTATAACTTTCCATCCACAGGCGGCTGAACGATTCGTTTTTACTTTCTCTGAATAGCATTTGAACGCATAAACCAAAAAGTAGATTTATGTTATAATAGTCTCACAATAGACTGGCTTCACATGAGGGGTTAGGCACACCTGTTTTACCTTCTTGGATCTCCCCATGAAGGGAGGTGGTGCCAATGGATGTGGGAACGGCACTTGCGCTGATGATTTCTTTCGGCATGTTAGTTGCCTTTATCATGTCCGATCAAAACAAAAAATAACCCCTCATGTGCTTTGCAGGGCATCCGAGGGATTATTTTTACCTTGTGTGCCTAGCCCCTCTTGATGGGGTTCGGTCTTATTGTAACCGCACCATGTTCCAGCATGGGGCGGTTTTTAATAATATATGATTTTTCTATCTAAAGTATACCACAAACTTGGAAAATGTACACCTGTTTTACTGGGGAGCTTTTTGCGATGTACCCATTTTCTTTTTCTGCTTAAAAATAAAAAGCGGGTGTCATCGTCCGCAAAGCCTAAT
>NZ_JAROCA010000109.1:0-3005 GCF_030732005.1 Tigheibacillus jepli
ACATTTTTTTAGTTAAGTCCTCGATCCATTAGTATCCGTCAGCTCCACGTGTCACCACGCTTCCACCTCGGACCTATCAACCTCATCGTCTCTGAGGGATCTTACTCACTTATAGTGATGGGAAGTCTCATCTTGAGGGGGGCTTCATGCTTAGATGCTTTCAGCACTTATCCTTTCCACACGTAGCTACCCAGCTATGCTCCTGGCGGAACAACTGGTACACCAGCGGTGTGTCCATCCCGGTCCTCTCGTACTAAGGACAGCTCCTCACAAACTTCCAACGCCCACGACGGATAGGGACCGAACTGTCTCACGACGTTCTGAACCCAGCTCGCGTACCGCTTTAATGGGCGAACAGCCCAACCCTTGGGACCGACTACAGCCCCAGGATGCGATGAGCCGACATCGAGGTGCCAAACCTCCCCGTCGATGTGAACTCTTGGGGGAGATAAGCCTGTTATCCCCGGGGTAGCTTTTATCCGTTGAGCGATGGCCCTTCCATGCGGAACCACCGGATCACTAAGCCCGACTTTCGTCCCTGCTCGACTTGTAGGTCTCGCAGTCAAGCTCCCTTCTGCCTTTGCACTCTGCGAATGATTTCCAACCATTCTGAGGGAACCTTTGGGCGCCTCCGTTACCTTTTAGGAGGCGACCGCCCCAGTCAAACTGCCCGCCTGACACTGTCTCCGGACCGGATCACGGTCCTGGGTTAGAATGTTCGTACAGCCAGGGTGGTATCCCACCATTGCCTCCACACAAGCTAGCGCTCATGCTTCTCTGGCTCCCACCTATCCTGTACAAGCTGCACAAACATGCAATATCAGGCTACAGTAAAGCTCCACGGGGTCTTTCCGTCCTGTCGCGGGTAATGCGCATCTTCACGCATAGTATAATTTCACCGGGTCTCTCGTTGAGACAGTGCCCAAGTCGTTGCACCTTTCGTGCGGGTCGGAACTTACCCGACAAGGAATTTCGCTACCTTAGGACCGTTATAGTTACGGCCGCCGTTTACTGGGGCTTCGGTTCAAAGCTTCGCGCTTGCGCGCTAACTCATCCCCTTAACCTTCCAGCACCGGGCAGGTGTCAGCCCCTATACTTCGCCTTTCGGCTTCGCAGAGACCTGTGTTTTTGCTAAACAGTCGCTTGGGCCTATTCACTGCGGCTCCATGTAAATGAAGCACCCCTTCTCCCGAAGTTACGGGGTCATTTTGCCGAGTTCCTTAACGAGAGTTCTCCCGATCACCTTAGGATTCTCTCCTCGCCTACCTGTGTCGGTTTGCGGTACGGGCACCTTTGACCTCACTAGAGGTTTTTCTCGGCAGTGTGAAATCAGGAACTTGGGGCGCAAGGCCCTTTCCCCGTCACAGCTCAAAACTCCGGACGGATTTGCCTATCCGGCTTTCTTACTGCTTGGGCACACACTTCCATCCGTGTGCTTTCCCTATCCTACTGCGTCTCCCCATCGCTCAAACGGTCATGAGGTGGTACAGGAATTTCTGCCTGTTGTCCATCGCCTACGCCTTTCGGCCTCGGCTTAGGTCCCGACTAACCCTGAGAGGACGAGCCTTCCTCAGGAAACCTTAGGCATTCGGTGAAAGAGATTCTCACTCTTTTTTCGCTACTCATACCGGCATTCTCACTTCCAAGCGCTCCACCAGTCCTCACGGTCTGACTTCACAGCACTTGGAACGCTCTCCTACCATTGTTCGAAGAACAATCCGCAGCTTCGGTGATACGTTTAGCCCCGGTATATTTTCGGCGCAGAGTCACTCGACCAGTGAGCTATTACGCACTCTTTAAATGATGGCTGCTTCTGAGCCAACATCCTGGTTGTCTAAGCAACTCCACATCCTTTTCCACTTAACGTATACTTAGGGACCTTAGCTGGCGGTCTGGGCTGTTTCCCTTTCGACTATGAACCTTATCACCCATAGTCTGACTCCCAAATAGAAGTAGCTGGCATTCGGAGTTTGACTGAATTCGGTAACCCGTTGAGGGCCCCTAGTCCAATCAGTGCTCTACCTCCAGTACTCTTCATTTGAGGCTAGCCCTAAAGCTATTTCGGAGAGAACCAGCTATCTCCGTGTTCGATTGGCATTTCACCCCTACCCACACCTCATCCCCGCATTTTTCAACATACGTGGGTTCGGGCCTCCAGTCAGTGTTACCTGACCTTCACCCTGGACATGGGTAGATCACACGGTTTCGGGTCTACGACCGCATACTCATTCGCCCTGTTCAGACTCGCTTTCGCTGCGGCTCCGTGTCTTCCACTTAACCTTGCATACGATCGTAACTCGCCGGTCCATTCTACAAAAGGTACGCCGTCACGCGTTAATGCGCTTCGACTACTTGTAGGCACACGGTTTCAGGTTCTATTTCACTCCCCTCCCGGGGTGCTTTTCACCTTTCCCTCACGGTACTGGTTCACTATCGGTCACTAGGGAGTATTTAGCCTTGGGAGATGGTCCTCCCGGATTCCGACGGAATTCCACGTGTTCCGCCGTACTCAGGATACACTCCGGAGAGAACTCTTTTTCGATTACAGGGCTGTTACCTTCTTTGGCTGGCCTTTCCAGACCGATTCGTCTAAAGAATTCCTTTGTAACTCCAATGGAGTGTCCTACAACCCCAATGGGTAAACCCATTGGTTTGGGCTGTTTCCGTTTCGCTCGCCGCTACTTGGGAAATCGCGTTTGCTTTCTCTTCCTCCGGGTACTGAGATGTTTCAGTTCCCCGGGTCTGCCTCATCTACCCTATGTATTCAGATAGATGTACTATTCCATTACGAATAGTGGGTTCCCCCATTCGGAAATCTCTGGATCAACGTCTACTTACGACTACCCAAAGCATATCGGAGTTAGTCCCGTCCTTCTTCGGCTCCTAGTACCAAGGCATCCACCGTGCGCCCTTATTCACTTAACTAATTATGATGAATAAGCGTTTTAAAGCCTATTGTTGATGTCGTTGGTTTTGCTCTTATTTAGTTTTCAAGGTACAAAATC
>NZ_JAROCA010000010.1 GCF_030732005.1 Tigheibacillus jepli
TATTCTTCCACCTTTTCGTCTAGCTTTTCTACTATTTTTTCGAGTTCTTCGATTGATAGTTCATCCAAACTTTCCCTTTCTATTTCTGGAATAACTTCCTTTTCCAATAATTCATCGTACATTTGGTTAGACTTCTCCACCAAACTAGCACTATATTTTTCAATCGATTTACGCCAAACAAACGTAAACTTATTGGCATTGGCTTCAATCTTCGTTCCATCAATAAAAATTGCTTCCTCATCAATTAGTTTTTCTTGGACAAGTTGACAGCGAAATTGCACGAAGCATTGACGTAGTAATTCCTTTACCTCTGGATGTACACGAAAACGATTGATGGTACGATAACTTGGCTCATATCCTTGTGATAACCACATCATGCGTACACTGTCTTTTAATAACCCTTCTATCTTTCTGCCGGAAAAAACAGATTGTGTATAGGCACAAAGGATAATCTTCATCATCATTCGAGGATGATACGCAGGACAGCCAGTATCACGCAAAAAGTTAACGAATGCCTCATCTGGAATACTTTCCACCACATCATTTACAGCGTAGGCAATATCATTTTCTTGTAATTTTATTTCTAAATCTAAAGGCAAAACAACCTGATTCATGGTATAATGTTTAAACATAAGGACACCCCCGTAAATTATTGTGTGGTTACTTTAATTTTATCAAAGGGTGTCCTTTTTGTGTACATAAAAAGAGTGGTATTCACCAAGAAGTTGGTAAGTACCACTCTTTTATTACTGGGGTTTTGTCCCAGCCTCGTTGTCACGTGTACTATTTGGGCATCAAAATCTTGAGATTGGCATTTTCCCAAACGAAGCAATTGCTTGTTTTTCTTGAAAAAAACTTCGATTGACCAACGAATAGCGTAAATCTCAAGCATTTCCAAAAGCGCTAGGGATTCATCCGTGGATAGATTTCATTTAAATCCAAAAATATCACAATTATATGTCCATTTGCCCATTATTATGATAAATTGAATTAAAATACCATTCTATTAAAAGGTATATGGGTAGTGCATTACCTGCATGATTATTGAATAGATCTGTCTGCCAGTTCGAATAAAAGAAGTGCAGCAACCCGGTTAATAGAAAGGAGTGAAAGCGATTCCTTCCCGGCTTGTTTCATCTAAGTAGCCGGGGATTCACGCTAAAACCAATGAAACGGATCAGTCTGCAAACAAAAATTCTTGGACTTATCATAGCACTCATTGTAGTTGTCACCATTTTACTTTCCGGTATCATGATTTATATCGAAATGGACCAAACCGAGGATAACATTGGCACGCGGGCATTGAACGCAGCAACAATCGTCTCTTCCATGCCTTCCGTCCGGGATGCTTTTGAACTGGAGCAACCGTCCGAAGTGCTTCAGCCGATTGCGGAGAATGTCAGGAAACAGATTCATGCGGAATATATTGTCATCGGAAATACCGACAGTATCCGTTATGCCCATCCCGATGTCCATAAACTGGGCAAGAAAATGGTCGGAGGCGACAACGACAGGGCGTTGATCAACGGACAATCCTATGTCTCCAAAGCAACAGGCAGCCTCGGACCGGCATTGCGGGGAAAGGCACCGATTTTCAATAAAAATGGCGATATCGTCGGTATTGTTTCTGTCGGTTTTATGATGGACGATATTCAGTCCATCATTTTTCGAAAAATTGCCAGAATGGTTGGCATATCTTTAGCTGTCCTGGTTTTTGGGATTATCGGCGGCATCATCCTGGCAAAAAATATCCGCAAAGATACACTCGGGCTGGAACCTTATGAGATTGCTTCTCTCTATCGCGATCGCGAAGCTGTTTTACAATCCGTCCAGGAAGGAATTATCGCCGTTGACAAGCGTGGTTACATCTCCATGATGAACAATGCAGCAAAAAGGATTCTTTCACTGCCAAATGACTATAAACTGAAAAAAATCGAGGAACTCATACCAAACACAAAAATGTACGACGTTTTAATGACCGGCAAGGCTGAAAAAAATGAAGAAATGATTATCAACAATCGAAAAATCATCGTCAATCGCACACCAATAGTGGAAAAAGACCAAGTTGTCGGTGTAGTGGCGAGTTTTCGCGACCAGACCGAGGTAAACAAAATGTTGAACACTTTGTCTGATGTACGCAGGTATTCGGAAGATCTGCGTGCCCAGACCCATGAATTCACCAATAAACTTTATGTATTATCCGGACTCCTGCAACTTGGGCATTATCAGGAAGCCATTGACATGATACAAAAAGAATCCGACATACATGTCGATCAAAACAAGCTCGTGTTTGAACATATCAAAGACAAAACAATCCAGGCTATCCTACTTGGCAAAATCAGCAAAGCCTCCGAAAAAAAGATCCACTTTACCATCGATCAGAATAGTTCACTGGAGGAGGTACCTAAAAATGTGGATATGTTCCATTTGGTTACAATTTTGGCAAATTTAATCGACAATGCCTTTGAGGCTGTTGAGCAAAATGAGGAAAAACAGGTCACCTTTTTTGCAACCGACCTTGGCAAAGATATCATTATAGAAATTGCCGATAACGGTCCCGGGATAGACACAGAAAAAAGCTCGCATATTTTTGAATTGGGCTTTTCGACAAAAAACGGTGCGGACAGGGGTTATGGTTTGGCTTCAGTCAAAAAAATTATCGATGAACTGGAAGGCGTCATCGAGGTGCACAACCAACCGGACGCGGGGGCATTGTTTACCGTGTTTATACCGAAAGCCCAAGAACGTACATTGGAATTGGAGGGGAAAAGATGATACGTGTGATGATTGTGGAAGATGACTACAGGGTCGCTGGCATTCACGAGGCTTTTTTCAAACAAATCGATGGCATTCAGGTCATTGCAAAAGCGCTGAATGGCAAGGAAGCATTGGAAATACTGCAAAATGAAGCAGTTGATTTGATACTGCTGGATATCTATTTGCCGGACATGCTTGGAACTACGCTTGTCCAAAAGATGCGCAAAATGCATCCAAATGTCGATATCATCACGATTTCCGCCGCGACAGAAAAAAACATTGTCCAGGCGGCGATTCAACGTGGCATTTTTGACTATATTATCAAACCTGTAAAAATGGATCGCTTCATTCAAACGATTGAAAAGTATAAACAAACCAGGGAGGCATTGCAAACGTGTGAACATGTCGACCAACGTTTCCTGGATGACTACTTTGGCCACGGACAAATCGATGCTACTGCCGAAACGCCAAAAGGGATTGACCCGATTACATTGGAAAAAATCAAAGCCGCCCTGTCTCATGACAGCGGAATATCCGCCGAGGAAATGGGGGCGGAAATTGGTGTCTCCCGGACCACGGCAAGAAGATATCTGGAATATCTTATATCTGTCGGGGCTTGTAGGGCAGAACTGGCATATGGCATTGTAGGCAGACCGGAGCGGAAATATCGGGCAATGTGAGCGAACAATTTCCATATAAGGTTCTCTACAAATGCCCTCATTCAGTGAGGATGTACTCCCCACTGAACATTAGCTTAAGCACTTTTGTTATTTTCTGCCGGATCATTCTTTTTCGATTTACGGCTCTTTATAATCGGAACCAGAAAAGCCAAGAAAGCAACGAGCAACATGCCGGCTGCAATCGGACTCGTTACAA
Source organism: Tigheibacillus jepli (assembly GCF_030732005.1). Classification (GTDB taxonomy): domain Bacteria; phylum Bacillota; class Bacilli; order Bacillales; family Amphibacillaceae; genus Tigheibacillus; species Tigheibacillus jepli. The sequence continues at coordinate 3,634 of NZ_JAROCA010000010.1, forward strand.
AAATGGACAGACTGCCATTGGAAATGGTTAAAGACTGGCGAAATGCCTGTTCCATCATGCCTCCGAGAATAAATGCAAGCAACATTGGTGCAGCAGGAAACTTGATTACACGCATGACATAGCCGAGGACACCAAATCCAAGCAGCAAATATAGATCAAACGTGCTGAAGCTGACTGCATACACACCGATAATGCAAAATACGATAATAAGTGAAATTAATAGTTGTCTTGGCACGAGCAAGATCCGTGAAATATACGGGATTAGCGGTAAATTCAGGATCAGCAATAAGATGTTGCCAATGTACATACTGGCAATAACGCCCCAAAATACGTCTGGATGATCATTCATTAATAGTGGACCCGGCTGAATACCAAGCACGATTAAAGCCCCAAGCATCACGGCAGTCGTTCCGGAACCGGGGATGCCAAGGCTAAGCAATGGTACAAATGCGCCGCCTGATGCCGCATTGTTAGCAGATTCTGGAGCGGCAACCCCTCGAATTGCCCCTTTCCCGAATTTTTCCGGGTTTTTGGAGAGCTTTTTCTCGGATATATACGCCATAAAGGATGCAATGGTACCGCCTGCACCTGGCAAAACGCCGACAAGAAAACCGAGCAGGGATTGTCTTCCCATGGTTGGTGCTACTTCCTTTGCTTCCGCTTTTGTCAGTTTCAAGCTTCCGACACTGTGCATGTTGGTCGCTTTCTCTTTTCTGTTTTTAATGAGTGATGCTACTTCTGCTAGTGCGAATAAACCGAGAGCTATTACCAGGAAATCAATTCCTTCCAGCAAGTGCGCATTTCCAAATGTAAAACGTGCGGTACCTGTTTGTGCATCAATTCCAACGGTTGCAATCATCAAACCGATTGTCCCTGAAATTAACGCTTTAATAGTCGATCCTTCCGATAGGCTGGCGATAGCAGTTAATCCGAGTAACATTAAAGCGAAGTATTCAGGCGGACCAAACGATACCGCTACCTTAGCCAAAGTTGGTGCTAAAAAAGTCAGTAAGATGATACTGATGGTCCCGCCAACAAATGAACCGATTGCCGAGAGGGCAAGTGCCTTTCCAGCATGTCCCTGTTTGGCCAATGGATATCCATCAAATGTTGTGGCCACTGCCTCGGATGTCCCCGGTGCATTGAGTAAAATGGACGCAGCCGCTCCGCCATATGCCGCCCCATAATATACACCGGCCATTAGCAAAAGGGCTATTGCAGGATCCATGCCATAGGTTATCGGAATCATGACGGCAATTGCTGTAATCGGACCAAGTCCCGGAATCATCCCAATCACTGTTCCAACAACAACACCGATGAATACAAACATTAATCCTTGAAAACTGAGAGCTATCTCAAAGCCCTGGATCAGTCCGTGAAATACGTCCACACTGTTCCCTCCTTCGATACAAGCCTTTTCGTGCCATGACAGGAATCCAAAAAATCAACGACTTGCGAAACGCGTTTTTAAAATGGCAAGATTCCCGTTGGCAGGCTGACTTGTAAGAAATCATTAAATAGCAAATAGATTAAAATCGGAATAACGATTGATACTGCTGCATTTACAACATGTTTTCTATATCCGAGGAATAGCGAACACAAAAAGAGAAATAACATGGTTGTCATAATAAAACCGATGATTTCAAGTAGAGCAATATAAAGAATCGTAAAACAAATGACACCCAACACAATGGGAAGATCCTTTTTTGGAATATGTTCCTCATTTTCTTTCTGTTCCTGGTCCTTCGTAAAAAAGAGCATTGCAGATAAAAGCAATAAAATAACGCCCAGTCCTATTGGCACAAGATCACTATCCACTGGTACATACGCATAGGATGGCAGCTGAAAACTTAATATCAAATAAACAATCGCAATGAGAATTAATGCAATCGAAACTTTTTTATTCTTTGTTCGAAACATACGAAACCACCCCTTTCAAATACGAACACGGAAGGAGGAGCCAATGACGGGTCACCGGCTCATCACATCATTCTTACTTGGCAAGTCCCAAGTCATCAAGCAATCCTTTTATTTCTTCTTTTTGTTCATCCAAAAACTTCTTGTATTCCTCGCTGTCCATGTACATTTCGTCCCAGCCATATTTCTCGCGGACTTCAGCGAATTCCTTGGAATCACTTAATTCCTTGAATTTTTCTTCATAATATTTGACTGCTGCTTTGTCCATTTTTGGCGGTCCGAAGAATCCACGCCAGTTGACAAATGTTGCATCAATGCCTTGTTCCTTCGCTGTCGGGAAGTCAGAAAGCGTATCTCCTTCCAGACGTTCCTCGGACGTCACACCCAGCACTTTAATTTTGCCGGCTTTGACCTGTTCCACCGTCTCTGCTACGCCGGTTGAATAAACATCCACGCTGCCATTCAATAAAGAAGTCAATGCCCCGCCATCCTGATCGGATACATACTTGATTTTGGTAATATCAACACCGGCTGCTTTGGCGATTTTTATAAATTGAATATGGTCCATGCTTCCCGGTGCGGATGCCCCAACGACGGTAATACTGGACGGATCTTTTTTCATGTCGTCAAATAACTCATTTAAATTATCCCACTTCGCATCTGCCTTAACAGCAAATGCCGCATAGTCTGCAATGACATTGGCAAGCGGTGTGAAATCTTCATGATCATATTTGGATTGTCCATTCAACGGTACTAACAGAAGTGGCGGGGAAGAAACAAATAGATTATATGGGCTCCCTTCCTTTGAGGCCACGTATGCCCAGCCCACGGAACCACCGCCACCTTCCTTATTCACCACACCAATTTTCTGGTCGATAATCCCTGCTTCGTTAAACATTTTTGCTGCCATTCTTGCGGTGGTGTCCCAGCCGCCCCCTGCCCCTGATGGCGCAACGATTTCAATCGGCTTATCCGGCTTCCACTCACCCGAATCACCTTTGTCGTCTGATGAGCCGCCAGCATTTTTGCTGCCGCTGGAACATGCTGTGGTGACTACCATTAACAAAATAAGTGCAAATAAAGCTAATCGCTTCTTCACTTGCAATTCCCCCCTTGTATTTTTTGGCAATGAATGTTTTATAATGAATTTATCATTGCTATGGAAATATTCTAGTTGAATTATTCTGATATGTAACCGTTATCAAATTAATGGTTAATAAAAAAATTGTGTTCGTTTTGTTCATTTTGTTCACAGTGTTGGGGCCATAACTAAAAAACACCCTGGCGTTATGTCCAGGTGTTTTTTCCGTGCATTGTGATATTCCCGGCAGGACTAGCGAATAATGTATTTCATTTCGCAATCCTTTTTATTTATTTCAACTGTTTTACTTTGGTTTCCAATTTGAAAAGTCTTTTGTCAAATTCCAGTTGCTTGGCATCATGGTATTGGAATTGCTGGTTATTATATTCCCTGTTGTTGTCCAACTTTTGATTCGTTTGAATGGCATATTTAGTCAAATCATCCACTTTTGTATGCAGCGTTGTCACTTTATTATCCAATACTGCCACTTTTTCATCTACTCTATTGAGGTGTCCCTCTATACCGCCCAATCGGGTTTCTACTTTTTCAAAACGGGTGTCCATGTCATCAAAGCGAATTTCCATGCCGTCGAGACGGGTTTCTATTTTTTCAAAATGGGCGTCCATGCCATCAAACCGCATCTCAACACTTTCCCGGAACTTCTCAACACTTTCCCGGAAAGAGCTCTGTTCTTTTTGTATGGCTTGAAGCATTTCTATGATTTTTTCTTCGTTCATTTTTACACGCTCCCCAATTATATAATTTTAGACAAATCCAAAATTTTGGATTCAGTAACGGGGTTTCATTGTATTTTGTTCTATTTTACCACAGAATACCCCGTCATTATATGCATCTTTTACTTGCAGGCAAATGTTAAATAGTCTGCATGAAGTGACTATCACAACATTGCCATTCTTAAGCTAAGCCCGATTTTTGTACAATTTGTGGCCATATTTATTTCAAAAATTCACGGTTCGTTTGTGGATTGCCCCATCCAATTGATGTATTGTACCAAGAATGCACATTTTACTTTTTTTGGGTTTTATACAAGGAGAGATAAGCCATGGAGTTGAAAAATTATCTCCTTGTTTTAGCAGGAGAAAAGGCTGTTACTTTGAAGCGTGGATAACCTTTGAAGATGTATGTCGTGTTGTAAAAATTTCCTTTGGTGCTGGTTATAATATACAAAAAAAGAACTTATTTTCTGTTATGTCATGTCGTAAGTATCAACCTCCTTATCATCCGTATAACCATCCCGAGAGAATTTGGCCAGAAAAATTTAATGTTCGTAATGGAATTTTTCCAATTATTATGGACAGATTGAATAACCTTTCGAAACCAATGAAAGTGGCCCTAAAGCAAGAAAAGTCGCTCCACTTTGGCTGAACCTGCTCCAACTCATGAAAAGTCGCTCAAGAAGGGGGAAAGTCGCTCCAAACAGATGGAAGTCGCTCAAGAAGGGGGAAGTCGCTCCACACGGACGAAAGTCGCTCACAAATCATCGCAACCCGCTCCAATTATGGCAAAACCCGCTCAAAATCATGCATAAGTCACTCCAACACATGAAAAGTCGCTCGAGAAGGGGGAAAGTCGCTCACAACCCAACAGTTGAAAAGTCCAGCGCCATTCTATTTAAACGTTACAGGCAAATTGAAAAACTATAAAGGAAAATTCCACTCAAATAGGCGATACAATCATCTCTGTATCGCCTGAAAAATGTTTTTTTTACTTGTGAACTCCCTCAGACATGCTATCTATCAAAATGGATTGACTCTTTTTCTCCCAAATCTATCACCGTTTCACGGGGCTTCGTTTGGGCAATTACTTTTCCGTTACGGATAGAATACAGGACGGGGGCTTGCTTGCGGATGACTTCATACGCATCTATCGCGCCAAGAATCATAAAATTGGCTGGCTTGCCGACTTCTACCCCATATTCTTCGGTAATGCTCAATGTTTTTGCACTGTTGGTTGTCACCAAATCGATGGAGTTGGTAATCTCTTCATATCCCATTAATTGACTGGCGTGGATGCCCATTTGCAGAACCTGCAGCATGTTGCCTGTTCCAAGCGGGTACCACGGGTCGAATATATCATCGTGGCCAAAGCAGACATTCATGCCTGCTGCAAGCAATTCCTTCACACGCGTTAACCCACGACGCTTGGGATAGGTGTCAAAGCGTCCTTGCAGATGGATATTAATCAACGGATTTGAAATGAAATTGATTTCCGATAGCTTCAGCAGACGAAACAGTTTGGAAGCATAGGCATCATTATAGGATCCCATTGCCGTAGTGTGACTGGCAGTAGTGCGTTTCCCGAGTCCGCGCTGATGAGCTTGTGCTGCAACAACTTCAACAAAACGGGATTGTTCATCATCAATCTCATCGCAATGAATGTCGACGAGACGGTCATATTTTTCGGCAAGATCAAAGGCAATTTCCAGCGATTCCACCCCATATTCCCGGGTAAACTCATAGTGCGGGATACCGCCGACAGCATCCGCTCCCATTTTCAGTGCTTCTTCCATTAGCTCAGCTCCATTTGGATACGACAAAATACCTTCCTGAGGGAACGCTACAAGCTGGATATCCACATAATCCGCCATCTCTTCTTTCACTTCCAACAATGCTTTTAACGCTGTTAATGTTGGATCGGTGACGTCGACATGTGTGCGAACATGCTGGATGCCCTGGGCAATTTGCATTTTTAACGCCTTTGTTGCACGTGTTTTGACGTCTTCTATCGACAGCGATGTTTTTCGTTGCGACCAGCGGTGGATCCCCTCAAACAACGTGCCGCTTTGATTCCATTCTGGTTCACCCGCCGTCAAGGTTGAATCAAGATGAATATGCGGCTCAATGAATGGTGCCAGCAGCAACTGTCCGCCTGCATCAAGTCTTTCCTCGTTTTCTGTACGAATCTCTTCCTGTGTAATTTTCGCAATGATTCCATCCCTGGTTAAAATATTCCAAAGCCCTTCTTTACCGTGCAATCTTGCATTTGTTACGATCATTATTGACCCACCTTCTCCATTGTTGATACGACTGTCTCTTTATGATTGAACTGTGCAGCAATAAGCGAAATGCCCACATGACATAGTGCTGACACCACCAGCGCGTTGATTGGTGCAATCCCCGGCAGGAAATTCGCAGCAGCGGCTCCTGCAATCCATGCACAAATGGCAATCCAATTCACTGGTTTAAAATTCATTTCCGTAAACGCCTTGTATTTTCCCTTATGCAGGATAAAGAAATCTGCCAAAATAATTGCCCCGATTGGCGGTAATGCCGTTCCAAGCAATGTCAGGAAATCGACAAAGTTGTTATACAGCCACATTGCCGCAAGCGTTCCGGCAATCCCGTTGCATACGACGATTTTTTGTTTTGGCAATTTTGTAATGTTGGATAGCCCCAGTCCGGAGGCATACAGTGCATTGTCATTCGTTGTCCAGATATTCAATCCGAGCACGATGATTGCCGGGATAATCAACCCTTGCAAAAACATCACTTCGGAGATATCGGATTTCCCTGTTGCAATGGCACCAACCGCACCAAATAAAAACATGAGCGAGTTACCGATAAAAAAGGCAATGACCGTTGTGCTGACAGCCGATTTTTTCGTTTTGGCAAAGCGTGTAAAGTCCGGAGTCAACGTGCCGGCACTAATGAATGACCCGATGCAAATGGCAAGTGCTGCTGCCATTTTAATGCTATCGGTCGGCTGGTATTCCAGCAGACCGCTCCAGCCCCCAACTGCTTCTGTTGCCTTGAACATCGAAGTCGTACCCAGCCACGCAATCAGCGGTACGGCTATGAAACTGATGACGGCCAGTGATTTCATTCCGAAAAAAGCGGTCAATGACATGGCGATACCTGCAATGGCTATCAGGACATACATATCAATACCGGTTACTTTATGAACCGGTACGGCAAACATGGCCACGCCGACGCCAAACCAGCCGATTTGTGTAATTGCCAGCAGAAATGACGGCAAGTAAGAACCTTTTTCACCAAAAACATACCGGGCAAGCAAGTGTGTTGACAACCCCGTCTTGGCGGCCATATAGGCAAGTGCACCCGTATAGCCACCCAGAATGAAATTCCCAAGCAGTACAATGCCAATGAATTGCCAGAAGGTCAGCCCCATGCCGAGTGTTCCCCCGGACAGCATACTCGCTGAAAAGAACGTCATGCCCAGCATGACAACAAGCATATTCCAAAATCCTTTACGATGCGATTGTGGCACCGCAGCAAGTGAAAATTCTTTATCCATATATTCGGCGGCTTTTTCGACATGCACCCGCATGATCGATTGCGTCCGCCTTCCCTCCAGTCTGTCGAATGTTTTTACAAACTGGTACCGGTGGGGTGGAAAATCATGCCATAAAAAAACAGGCTAGTTGCCCATTTATGGCAAGTAGCCTGTTTCTTGTCCGAGCGCGCCATGCACCGGGGTATTTCCCCTGTATCGCGTCCAGACAGATTTTTCCGCGTCCTTGCCAGCCTCACAGGGCTGATTTAAAGGTACCAATTCAATTGATATCATTATGGCAGAAATAGGATGAAAAGTCAAACCGGGAAATAATTCCATTTCACATTGAACGGGGCTTTCCTACACTTTGTACGATTTGATCAACTTCAGCAATTTGTCACTTTGCTTAAATAGTTTGGATTGTCTGTTGGTATCTACTTTGGTAATCTTTTTAGCCTTCTTTGGGGTGAGTTTTTTTCGGTCTTTGTCGCTCAATTTCATCTCCTCCACATAATATTTTTCTATACTATAACCATATGCGATGGGAACCATACTTTACACACCTGCAAGCAAAAAACATTATAAATGACTCGCCTGCAGCGCTTTTATTTTTCTGACACTAAACGCAATATTTTTTTGTTTTGTTCGATTAGTTTCTTCGTAGAGTTGAATTGAGGAACAGTGGTTACACGTTTTACTTTTGCTTGTGATTTTCGGGAAATGTTCGATTTTGCAGTCATTGCTTGTCCCTCCATTTCTTTAAGATTATTATAGCATAATTTTTTCATATGAAGCATGCCACTGGAAAAGGATTACAAGATTGATGATGTGAAACAGATCAATTTCGATAATATTTCCTTCATGTGCTGCAAGGGTAAGCAAAAAATTGTTGTCACCTTCATAAATCGGGATGATGGCATGTCTTTCATCACTGGTGACATAGCTTTGTGCGTCAAACAAAGATGCTTCCACGTCCTGTTTATCTTTTATGGTTATATTGTACAGGTTTTCTGTCTTATAGAGGATTTGGGTAATTTCCGCTTTTATTTCATGTTCTTGCTCCAAGTCGTCTGTAAGAACATGCACCCTCGTGGAAAAGCCGAAAGCATCTGCGTACTGATTGACAAAGTCCAGCAACTGATTTTGAAATTCTTCTTGTGATGTAATGGGGGCATTATCGGCTAAGTCATCTTGTGCTTTTTGAACGATTGTTGAAAAAAAACTCGATTTTCGATTCATATACTGAATGCGGTCCTTGCTCATGCTAATATTTTCCTCGATTTCATTGGCATATTGAAATTCCGCAGACCATATTCTCAAGATGTTTGGCGTCTGGAAAACACCCAGGTCGATAAAAATGATGCCTATAGCCAATTCCAAAATGGTTTTCCAATCACTATCATCTATTTCACCGAGGATCAATCCGACCAATAGACCTGCAATAAACAACGTGTACAGGCCTTTTCTAATCAGTGTCGAATGTATTGCATAATGAAACTTGCTCACAGTATAAAAAAGCAGGTTTCCAATGACATACAACAGCAGAACCGAAAAAAACAGTTTCATAAACATTTATATTTCCCCCTAAAAGTCTATCGTCCGCTGAAAAAATCCTGCTTACTTATGTTGCAATGGTTTTCGGTGGGGCGAGTAATCGCAGCCCCAGTATAGCATGAATCCATACTTTTTTGAATTATTATACAGACATAGGAGAAGAGATATGATGATGAACATCGCATTTTCTTCGATTGCCTTGAAATCAAAATGTAAGATTATTTTTAGTTAAAAATGGCAATAACAAATTAAGATAGGTTTTTCAAATTATATCTTATGGATCAGGAGGAGGGACATCCGATGAAAGGGATTATACTTGCGGGAGGAAGCGGTACTCGGCTTTCACCAAGTACAGACAGCATCAACAAGCATCTCCTTGCTGTCTATGACAAGCCGATGATTTATTATCCGCTTTCCATTTTAATGCTTGGTGGATTAAAAGATATCATGATTATCAGCACACCGCAGGACCTGCCGCGATTTGAGGAACTGCTTGGCGATGGCAGCGGACTTGGTATTTCCATTTCTTACAAAGAACAGGCCAATCCAAGAGGGATTCCCGAGGCCTTTTTGCTTGCGGAAGATTTTATCGGAAAAGACAATGTCACATTGATTTTGGGCGACAACCTTTTTTACGGGCAAGGATTTACAACCCTGTTTCGCGATGCACTGGCCAAGCACAAGCATGCGACCGTTTTTGGCTATCGCGTCAAAGACCCGGAGCGCTTCGGCGTAGTGGAATTCGACCACAAACAGCATGTCCTCTCTATCGAAGAAAAACCGGAAAATCCCAAATCAGATTTTGCCGTTACCGGGTTGTATATATACGATCACCGGGCAATTGATTTTGCCAGAAAACTGTCCTTTTCCAAACGCGGTGAGCTGGAAATCACCGATTTAAATAAGGAATACCTAAAACGAAATGAGCTGGATGTACAGTTATTGGGTCGTGGTTTTGCCTGGATGGATGCCGGTACCCATGATTCCTTGTTTGAGGCATCGGAATTTGTCAAAAACATTCAAGATCGGCAAGGTTTCAAGGTAGCATGTCTGGAGGAAATTGCGTATTACATGGGATATATTACAAAAGACAAGCTACATAAGAAAGGCAAGGCGATGGAAAAAACCGATTACGGACAATACCTGTTGGACATCGCCAGCCGTAAGCATACACAGCAATATTGGGATGCCATTGAACATAAACCGATGCTGGGACTGGTGGAAAATGACTAACTGCAAAACTGCGAAAAAAGGCGCATTGCTCATCACTGGGGGCGCGGGATTCATTGGCTCCAATTTCGTGATGTATATGGTTGACAAGTACCCCGATTATCATATTGTCAATTTGGACAAGCTGACGTACGCCGGTTCGACCGCCAACTTGCAAACCATTGAAAATAGACCAAACTACCATTTTATCAAAGGAGATGTCGCCGATGAAGAAACGGTTACGCGTATATTTTCCGATTATGATATAAATGGCGTGATCCATTTGGCAGCCGAGTCGCATGTCGACCGTTCCATCGCAGATGCCAAGCAGTTTGTAGAAACAAACCTGCTTGGTACAACCGTTTTGCTGCAGACTGCCAAAAAGGACTGGGAGGAAAAAGGTGTCCTGCAAAAACGCCGCTTTCACCAAGTTTCCACGGATGAAATTTACGGATCTTTAGGGGAAAACGGTAAATTCAGTGAGGATACACCTTATGCACCGCGTAACCCTTATAGTGCTTCCAAAGCAGGCGCCAATTTTCTGGTTAGCAGTTTCGGTCATACGTACGGTATGAATGTGGTCATTTCCAGCTGTTCGAATAATTATGGTCCGAGACAGCATCGGGAAAAATTGATTCCGACCATTATTTCCAAGGCATTGGCGCTGGAGCCCATCCCTATTTATGGTGACGGAAAAAATATTCGTGACTGGATTTATGTCATGGACCACGTGCAAGCGCTGGATATGATTTTCCATAAAGGAAAACGGCTGGAAACGTATAATGTCGGCGGCAATAATGAACGTACCAACATGGAAATTGCCAAAACGGTATGCATGATGCTCGATGAACTGCAACCGGCGCTGCTTAGAAATGCCGGTCTTGACAGTTTTCAAGATTTAATTACGTATACCGCCGACAGATTGGGACATGACCGCAGATATGCAGTCGACGACAGCAAAATACGCAGCAAATTGGGATGGCACCCGCAAACGCAATTTCAGCAAGGTATTCGGCAAACGGTGGAGTGGTATCTTGCGCAATGGGGGCAGTCCGCTGTTACAGAAACTAAAACAACGTCTGTAAAAAAAGGTGATAGGAATGCGCTAAACGTTTCCATTCCAGATGGTGATGGATTATGACAACGCTCCCGCTTATTTCGGTTGTGGTTCCGGTATACGGATGCAAAACTTGCCTAAAGGAACTTGCCCGGCGGGTGACACAAACGATAGAAAGCATACCCGCCGAGCTGGAATTGATTTTCGTCAATGATGCAAGTCCGGATGGCGCATGGGCGTTGATTCAAAAATTAAGCAGGCAGGATGCGCGCATCAGAGGATTGAATTTTGCCCGCAATTTTGGACAGCATCGTGCTATTACGGCGGGGCTCGATCATGCAACAGGCGACTGGGTCGTGGTCATGGATTGTGATCTGCAAGATAAGCCGGAAGAGATTGCAAGATTATATCAAAAAGCCATGGAAGGCTATGAAGTCGTCTTTGGTAAACGTGTCCACCGCCAGGACAAGTGGCTGAAGCGCAAAGGATCGCAGCTGTTTTATAAAATATATGACTATTTTACAGAACGTTCCTCTGATTATATGATTGCCAATTTCAGCATCAGCCATAAAAAGGTGGTAGAAGGATTTCGCAGCATGCGGGAACAAAACCGCAACTTTCCGCTGTTCATCCAGTGGATGGGATTTGCCACCGCCACCATTCCCGTCGATCATTGCGCCAGAAAGCAAGGAAAGTCTTCTTATAATTTAAAGAAACTGGCAATTTTGGCGACAGACACCATCATCTCGCAATCGAACAAGCCTTTGCGGATCTCCATCCAATTCGGCTTTCTCATTTCGTTTATATCCCTGCTGTACGGGATTTACTTGTTCATTCGCTATTTCTTTTTAAATCAGCCGGTTCATGGCTGGACAAGCGTGATGGTTTCCATTTATTTTCTTGGCGGATTGCTATTTTCAAACCTTGGTATTCTCGGTCTTTATATTGGCAAAGTTTTCAATGAAACAAAGGGGCGGCCTTTGTATCTGATTAAGGAAACGACAGGTGACCAGGATGGGACACAGTTGGATTGATTCTTTCGCAAAGGGGTTGAACAACATGCCAGACTATTTGCAAGAAACACCATGGGACAAGCGCAATTTCGGCATTGACACATACGAAGTGACAGCCATGCATAACATTGCATTGGAAGCCACCGATAAAATCAACGGTCATTTCACCATCAAAGTCCCGCCGCTGGAAGATCCCCGCCAGTTGCTCCGGCACGGGTTTTATTATATGGATACATTGATTGAACCGGTATGTCAAAGGGAAGATTTTCATTTACTGGAACAAGACGGCATCTCCGTTTCGCAGGATTATGATGTGAAAGCCGTATTAGCAATCGCCCGCCAATCCTTCATACATGGACGTTTTCACCGGGATTTCCATATTCCTAGCAAGCTTGCAGATTTGCGCTATATGAATTGGGTGAAGGACTTGCATGATGACAAACAAGTTTATGCGTTGTATGTGCATAACCAGCTGGCAGGTTTTTTTGGCTTTTCCGGTAATCAGATCCTGCTGCTCGGGATGAAAGCGGAATTCCGCCAAAAAGGACTGTCCAAAGTTTTGACGAGTCAATGCTGCAAGTTGCTGTTTGATCAAGGGTATGAGGTGCTACGTACATCGGTATCCGCGGCAAATGTCGCATCGTTGAATTTATTTTATTCCTTGGGTTTTAAATTGAAAAACACGGTCGATGTGTATCATAAATTAAACGGACCAGATCCGGTGGGAGCGTTCTGATGGGGTATTTCTATATTTTTGCGACAATCTTCTTTACCGTCTATGGGCAAATCGTTTTGAAATGGCAGGTGGACAAAGCCGGGGAGCTACCGGCAGAAACGTTTGAGAAGCTATTGTTTTTGGCAAAGCTGCTTATGAATCCGATGGTGCTTTCCGGGTTTTTATCCGCTTTTGTCGCTTCCTTGTTTTGGATGGCTGCAATGACCAAATTCGACATTAGCTATGCCTATCCTTTCATGAGCTTGTCCTTTGTACTGGTTTTTATTTTGTCGATTTTTTTCTTTGGCGATCCTGTTACATTTCAAAAGGTTGTCGGCTTGGGTTTGATTGTGCTTGGGATTCTTGTTACGAGCCAGTCGCTTTAGTGAGGCGCTTATGCCACCGCACGCAGAAAAAGTGGTTTTCTTATTCAAGGAGTCTCGCGTATTCCATTTGCTGGCGGGGGAGAATATCCTTTAAATACCATCTAATAAGATTTGGATGGGTGTAAAAAACCTTTTGTAAAGAAAAAGATGCTTGGTGATGGAGGGAGAGACATGATCGTTTTTAATAAACCTTGTGTAATTGGGGATGAGTATCAAGCAGTAGTGAAAGCGATCCAGCAGGGAAGTATGGCGGGTAACGGTCCTTTTTCCAAGAAGGTCAGCAGTTGGCTGGAAGAAAATCTGGGCACAAAGCGCGCGCTTTTGACACCGTCCTGCACAGCGGCATTGGAAATGGCTGCTATCCTGACTGATGTTGGTCCAGGTGATGAAGTCATCATGCCATCCTATACTTTTGTTTCGACAGCCAATGCCTTTGCGCTGAGAGGAGCTGCCATTCGGTTTGTCGATGTCGAACAAGCGACAATGAATATCGACCCGGCTCAGATTCAGGCTGCAATTACGGAAAAAACCAAAGTAATTGTCGTTGTTCATTATGCCGGCGTTTCCTGTGATATGGAAGCCATTATGGCATTGGCGAAAAATCATCATTTATGGGTAGTAGAAGACGCTGCACAAGGTTTGATGAGTACATATCACGGGCAGTCGCTCGGTACAATTGGTCATTTCGGAACGATCAGTTTCCATGAGACAAAGAATTATCAATGCGGGGAAGGCGGCGCTTTACTCATCAATGATGCAGATGCGATTGAGCGGGCGGAAATCATTCAGGAAAAAGGCACGAACCGTTCCCAATTCAAACGCGGTCATGTCGACAAATATTCCTGGTGCGATATCGGTTCTTCCTATTTGTTAAGCGAACTCAATGCTGCTTTTTTATACGCCCAGCTTGCACATGCCGAAGCCATTACACGGGACCGCCTGCGAACTTGGCAAGATTATGACGCACAGTTGCGTAATTTACCGGAAATTGAAACACCATTTATTCCGCCAAATCGGACACATAACGCGCATATGTACTATATTAAAACAGCCAATGAACAGACAGCTGATGACCTGATGGCTTTTCTCAAAGCGCGCCATATCATGGCGGTAACCCATTATGTACCGCTGCACGCCTCTCTAGCGGGTAAAAAATTTGGCGAATTTATCGGCAAAGACCGGGTCACGACAGCAGACAGCGCACGATTGATCCGCCTGCCATTGTACTATGGAATGGAAGAAAAGGACGTTGCCTATGTATGCGAAGCCATTATGGCATTTTATCAAACAGCATAGCTGGACAATTATTGCACTGATTGTGATTGGCATGTATGTGTCTCCTTACTACATACTTGGGGAAGATGCTCATATTCGCGTTCATGACAATATGGATTCCAATATTGTTTGGTACAAGCTGCTTGCACAAAGCGGACAAATATTCACTTTAACAGATGTCACTTTGCCAAATGTGATCGATGGCTTGCCACGTAGTACGCTTCCTTCAGCATTGGATGCGATGGTTTGGTTATATGCACTTTTTCCACCGATGGTAGCATACGCAATTGGCCAGACAATCATGCGCCTGAGTGCTTTTTTTGGCATGAAATGGCTGTTGGAAAAAGATATTCTTCACAAATACAATGTACCGATCCTGACAACGGGAACCGCACTTTGCTTTGCCATTTTGCCATTTTGGCCATCTGGCATGCTTTCCATTGCTGGGCTTCCACTCGCCTTGCATCTTTTTCTCATCATTCGCAGGCAACGAAAAGATGCACCAATGGCTGTCTGGGTGCTATTATTACTGATTCCGTTTTTCTCTAGCTTTATTCTTACGTTCATTTTCTTTTTAGGTTTGTTAGGCGTCTGGTGGCTGGTGGATTGGATTCGGACCAAAAAAGCAAACTGGCCATTTTTTGCTGCAATCGCTGCGATGACAGCCATTTATTTGGTGAAAAACTACTTGCTGATAACGTCTATGTTTTTGGGTGACGGGCAGGTCTCCCATCGTGATGAATACAACCTGGGGCATAAGGATGCTATCGGTACGTTCTTTCTCTTTTTACATAATTTTTTCAAAGGGCATACGCATGACTTGTCGATTCATGAGGAAATCATCATCCCTGTTATTGCATTGGCCCTAATGGTCGCCTTCTTTTGCAGAAAAATCCCGAAATTGCTGATTGGCCTTCTTTTGTTAACGGCACTGCTGTCAGCCTGGTATGCATTATGGTACTGGGAAGGCATGCGCGTGCTGAAAGATCATGTAGGATTGGCAAATACATTCAATTTCAGCCGCATTCATTTCCTTGATCCGCCGATTTGGTATGTCATGCTGGCGTTGGCTATGGTTCTGTTGTGGCAGCGGGTCAAATTGCTGCGTCCCATCTTGATCGCCCTGCTGGTTGCGCAATGCTTTGGGTTGTTTTTGATGAATGAAGAACATAAATACGCGTCCTTTCAAAACCCGACTTTTCGGCAATTTTATGCAACGGATTTGTTTGCTGACATCAAGGATTACATTGGAAAAGACCCTGCTTCCTATCGGGTAGTCAGTGTAGGTATGCATCCAACGATTGCGCAATACAATGGGTTTTACACACTTGATACGTACAACAACAGTTTTCCGCTTTCCTACAAGCATCAATTTCGAAAAATTATTGCCGATGAGCTTGATAAAAGCAAACTGCTGAAAAGCTATTTTGATGACTGGGGCGGGCGACTGTATATCTATTCCAGCGAACTTGGAAAGCATTACATGATTGGAAAAAAAAGCAAGAAGGTGATTCATGCGTTGGATATCGATACGAAGGTTCTTCAGCAGATGGGCGGAGAATATATTTTGGCGGCTTTGCCAATTAACAATTATAGAGATATCGGGCTTTCCTTTGAGCGCAGTTTCGTGACAAAAGCAGGATATTGGAAGGTTTATTTGTATAAGGTGAGGTAACAGTAGATGGTGGTGAAAAACAGAGCCGGAAAAAACACCCATGAAAAAAACTGTGACATGCACTTTCCCGGTACATCGACAAACGGGGAAAATGCATGTCACAGCCTTTCCTGTACAGATTTATTATATTTTTGCAGCAGTCTGCCAAATACCTGACTTTCTTCATCTGTCCATCCTTCGAGTACTTTTCTGACCCGCTTAAGACGGCGAGTGCGATTTTCCAGTAAATCTTTCTTGCCACGTTCACTTATTTGATAAAAATAAGATCTGCCATCTTCCGGATTTGGCAATTTGTGCACGAATCCTTTTTTCTCCATTCCCGCTGCTTGCCTGCTGACGGTAGAGACGTCCAATTGCAGCCTGTTTGCTAGCATCTTGACACTTGCCGGGCCTTCTTCATGCAGCAGACCAAGCAATATATAAGTAGACCTGCCCAATGTATCATTTCTTTTCTCCGATAAAACAATCCGGCGGATAAATACACCGATTTCCCGGTCGATTGTATCAAACGTTTTCTCGTCCATCGTTTACACCTCCATTCCATCTTATCTGCAAACAAAAGGCTTCGCAAGTGATTATCCTTTTCTATCGTCCATGGAACACCCTGACTTTTTTCCCAAATACCAAACTAATTGCCCTATACAATTAGTTTGTTGTATGATACAATCATTTTTATTGTTTTTGCTGCTTCTACGATGAAAACCATATAGGAAGCAGCCAGTACATTATTTTATTTTGAGAAGGAGTTTGGTAAATGACCACGATGACACAACGTACAAAAATGGAAAAAGTTCCGGAAATAGGAATCCAGGACGATCCAAGTCTTTTAAAGCAACCGAAAGCAGTATGGGCGGTATTTTTTGCCGGTATCATCGCTTTTATGGGGCTGGGGCTTGTAGATCCAATTCTTCCGGCAATAGCCAATCAGTTAAATGCAACACAAAGTGAGGTATCCCTGCTTTT
Organism: Tigheibacillus jepli; assembly: GCF_030732005.1. Taxonomy (GTDB): domain Bacteria; phylum Bacillota; class Bacilli; order Bacillales; family Amphibacillaceae; genus Tigheibacillus; species Tigheibacillus jepli. Next base: position 20,733 of record NZ_JAROCA010000010.1, read on the forward strand.
CACGAGCTATAATGCGGTGATGGCACTTGCCATGCTGGTTACTGGTATCATCACATCAAGGATCGGTATCAAGCGCACATTGCTTGCAGGAACGGTGATTATTGCTGTGTTTTCCGCACTTGGAGGAGCTTCAAGCGGAGTCTGGGAAATTATCGGCATGCGCGGCGGCTGGGGACTTGGCAACGCGTTATTCGTCGCAACGGCACTGACAGCTATTGTGACATTGTCCAAAAGCGGCAATGGCAAAGCAGTTATTTTATACGAAGCAGCCGTGGGCCTCGGAATATCAGTCGGTCCATTGCTTGGCGGCTGGCTTGGTGCCATGTCTTGGCGTGGACCGTTTTTCGGGGTAGCTGTCCTAATGGTTATCGCTTTTATCTTTCTATTTACCGTCATGCCAAAGACGGCCGGACAGTCCGCGAATGCATCGAAAAAGACATCACTTGCCGATCCGTTTCGTGCATTAAAACATCGTTCACTGCTTGTTTTCGGCATGTCTGCCGCATTATATAATTTTGGTTTCTTCACACTGCTTGCATATGCACCTTTCGTGCTCGGCCTTGATGAGCATGGCCTTGGATTTGTATTCCTTGGATGGGGTATCCTGTTGGCATTTACATCGGTATTTATGGCGCCAAAATTGGAACAGCGTGTCGGCACCGTTAAGTCGATGTGTTGGATGCTTGTCTTATTCGGTGTATTGCTTGCCATCATGGGTATTTTCACATCGACACAATGGCTTCTGATTGCATGTGTCATTGTTGCCGGAGCCCTGCTTGGCAATAATAACACACTGATCACGACTGCTGTGATGAATGCAACGGATGTCGAACGCTCGACAGCATCTGCTGCTTATAGCTTCCTGCGTTTTATTGGTGGTGCAATTGCTCCGTTTTTAGCCGGCAAGCTTGCAGAAATATTCAATCCGCATGTGCCCTTCATTGTTGGCGCTGTGTTTGTTTTTCTAGCTGCTTCGGTCATCGTATGGAACAAAAGGCATATCAGGCATGTGGACATTGCAGAACGTGCAGCTTAAAGATCAAAGGCTCAAGAGCCCGTTTAGCAACGTACAAACTGGAGCACTTCGCAATGAGATAAAGGAAACACGGTGAGCTGAATGCGAACCGATGTTGACTTATCGTAGTGGAGAAGTGTGAAGTTTGGGGCTGCGATTACTCGCCCCACCGAAAACCATTTGCTAGTTGCTGGGCGCTGGAGCCGGACGTGGCTGTCATAGCAAATGACATGAATACAGCCCTATTTTATACTTTCAAAGAGAAAAAACCGTCTGGCATATCCGGTGCTAGACGGTTTTTTATTGGTCATTTTTATTGGATTTTATCATGATGATATTGATAATGATTAAGATCAGGGTTATAGGAATGGATCCTACTAATGGCGCAAATGAGAATTCATTTTTGGTAATATAAGCAAATATCTGCGAGAGCGTCGCACCTACAAAAATTGCTATTCCACCAGATGCCAGCGTCCAATTTTTTTGTTTATGCATTTCTTGTCCACCTCCATCCCAATTTCAACAAGGCACCTTATGATTTTACGCTGCAAAAAGTTAAGTCCTCGGCTTTTAATTTAAAAATATTTTTAATACTTGTTCAAGGCAGGGGATTCCTTTTGACATGAAAGTTTATCATGTAGCTTAATGATCTTCTGCCAACCGGTGTAGCCATGTTTTCTGTTTTGTCCCTTCCACAATTGGGAACACTATATTATAGTGAAGAACTGGATGGAGGGGATATCATGAAAAACTTCATTGCAATTTGCAGTGCGCTGCTGCTGGCTATTTTCCTGACAGCTTGTAGTCAAAATGACCAGACAGACAACAAAACCAATAATGATTCCACGCAGGAAAGCTCTAATGCCGGCGGTGATATCAATAACAACAACGGCCAAAAACCTGCTGATGACAATCAGTCGGATAACAACAAGTCCACTGAAAACAATTCCGGCGCGTCTACTTCAACAGATGTAGCCAAAAATCAAGACGATATGAAGAAAATGATGCAAGACCTTGATTTTAAAGAAATTGAACTGGAAATCTCTTACGGCAAAAACAAAGAATACGAGGCAGAAATCGAGCATCATGACAATGGCGACATCGAAGCGGAAGTAGAAGACGAAATCCACAACGAAGACATCAGCGATGATGTGAAAGCTTTCAATAGCATTTATCCGAAAGCAAAAAAACTGCAAATTGATAAAAACACCGAAAAACAAGATGCAATTGATCAGGTATTGAACGCATTTGACCTCCAATCGGATTACGAAAAATTCGAGGTGGAGTTTACGTTCGACGATGGCACGAAGCTTACTTTTGAGGATTGAATGAGAAGCCGGGTGGTTAAATAGCCAGCCCGGTTTCACTTTTTCTTGTTGATATACATGTACGCATAGATGCCAAAGGATAAGTAAACGATGATGGCTGCCACACCCAATATCGGCATGAAATGAAACAGCTTGATCAATGAAATAACCAACCCCGCAATCAGCATAACCAGATATGATCCCTTTCCTTTTGTTATTAAGGAACAAAGATGTCAAAATGGCAAAGGCGAGCCAGGTAGATATCACTAACACCAATAATATACTGATTCCAAATTTAACTATTGCGTATTGCCGCAAAATATATGGACGATCCCTCCTGCTTTAGCGTATCTGTCACCCAATCATTTTCCTGCTTGCAAAGCTCACTTTCCATGCAATTACCGTTGCAACCAACAGGATGGCCAGATAAAGATATTTCCCAAAAACAACCAGCGTGGATGCATAATGCAATGCCGCAAATCCTGCGACATACACCATCATGAGAAAATGCTTCATTGTACTGCCGGCTTAGCTCGTTGCTTCAAATTTTTCAGAGAACGGGAAATCCTCCCCTTTGAGAAGTTTATAAGAAATGAGCGTCTGCGGCACCGCCACAGTGCCGACAATCAACATATCCGGGATGATACGCACTGAAAAAATCAGTATGAAAACAACTGCAATCAGCATGAAAATGGGCAGCAGCAATTTGATCAGCATTGCTTTCAACGCAGCGCTGTAGCTTTTCGTTACATCTTCCACCGGTGCTGCATGCAATATCCATGCCGCCTTGTACTTGCTGGAAAAGCGCAACATCGAAACAGTTACCCCAATGAAGAGCAAGGCGAGATAAATGTTAAAATAGCCATTTCCTTTGGAAACCTCCGCAAAGCTTTGCGTTTGAGAAAAAATGAAAATAAATGGAAACACCATCGCTATTCCCAGTGAAGGATATACCTTCAACTTAAAATCACGTTCTTCTCCCATCAAAATATATGCCAATCGAAAATACGCTCGTTCTACATTGCTGCGGCATAACAGTTTTTCCCACATTGCAACGAACGGCCGTTTTTTCTCTTTTCCCATTGCGGTTTGATCAAGTAGTTTTTCCAGGTTTCGCTCAAACGCAGGCATCAATCGATAATACAAATAAATAGCAATTAACGGCAATAACAGGGCGATTATTGATAAAACAATCGTGCTCACTGCGGTGTTGTGATGCAAAATCAGTTCAAATGGTGCTGCAAACCAGATAGGCGGCAGGAACACATGCCACCAGCTAAAATGATAGACAATGTCAAGGTCCACGAAATCAAACACCCGGATGGCGACTTGATACCCGATTACAAGACAAATCGATAAAATGATTTGCACGTAATTGATGATGTCCTGCAACTTATCACCGTTGAAGTGACGCAAAATGAAAATATACACCAATGCTGTCAATGCAATGATGAATAAAATCATCCAGACGGTCGATACGAGAAACAGCAGGAAATAACCCACGCCATGGTAAATTAGCATGACAATGGCCGGTATTCCCAGAAAAGCACCTGTCATCATCAGCATGTAAAGTGTCAGATGCACGATTTTTGCAGCATTAATCGTACGGTCATCAACCGGTTTCGTATGCAAAATTGTTTTATCACGAACGTCGAGCAACACTGTAGAGAAATCTGAAATCAATGAAGTCATCAGGATGAACATACTGATGCCAAAAATAATACCAAGTTGAAACATGTAATTATCACCGATGAAAATGAAAAATATCAGTATGATACCGTACAACGCATATATCCATAACGATTTGACAAACTGATTGCCTTCTTTTTTCTCAGAAGCATTGCCGCTAAAAATCGTTGGCACCCTGCGCTGGTCCATGGTTAGCTTCATTTCCAGGATTTTTCGCATCACCGGATAATTGATTCCCAGCTTTCGAAAGACAAATTGCAGATGGTCGAGCAGCTTTAGTGATCGAAAATCATTCTCCATAGGCTGCTGCCCCCGTAATCAAGTCTGCGATACTGATGGCGGTTTCTTCGTGTCCGACAAATCCTGTCAGTTGATTGAAAATACCTTCCAGCGAACCTTCCTTGCTTTCTTTCCGCAATTCTTCAAAAGTCCCATCAGCTGCAATATGGCCATCTGTCAGCAATACAATCCGGTTGCTGATTTTTTCCACGACATCCATGATATGGGAGGAATAAAAAATCGTCTTTCCCCTTTCAGCCAATTTTTCCAATAGTTCCTTGACAATCATCACACTGTTGGCGTCCAATCCACTCAGCGGTTCATCAAGGAAAATCAAGTCCGGGTCATGCAGCAGACTGGAAATAATCAATACCTTTTGCCGCATCCCTTTGGAAAAGGATGAAGCGCGAGCATGCGCCCTTTCTTCCAAGTCAAACGCCGCAAGCATTTGATTCGCTTTTTCGGCAGCATGCTCGCGCTTCATGCCATATAATTCTCCGACAAATGCAAGGTATTCCATTGCTGTCAGCTGGTCGTATACGTCAGCATTTTCCGGGACATAGCCAATCCTGCGTTTATAATCATGCCCGCCGGTTGCGATATTTTTGCCGAAAATTTCCACCGTGCCTTCATATCCGCTCACAAGTCCAAGAATGATTTTGATTGTCGTGCTTTTACCCGCCCCATTCGGTCCAATATATCCAATAATCTGTCCGGGATAGACATCCAAATTGATACCATTGAGTACCTGCTTATTCGGATAACGCATCACAAGATTGGATAACGATAAAACCTTTTCCTCTCCCATCAACTAGCTCCCCTTTGTACTTCCCCATTTAAAAACCCTCTGCTACCAAGATATCAATCTGGTAAAGCGATTGCAAGACAGTCTGTATCATAGCAAGCGGAAAATTTTTGGCGGACGCTAGTGATTTTTTCAAAAAGGATATCGCGGCAGTACCCTAATAAGATGTCAGCATGTTACAATTTAGATAGAAGGTTGAACAGAAGCAAAACATGAAAGGCAGGTGAATGATCCTGTATTGTTCCAATTGCGGCTATAAACTGCCGGATAATGTCAATTTCTGTCCCAATTGCGGCACAGCGCTTTCTGCCGAAATGAAATCCATGCTTGCCACCCCGCAAGAGAATGTTCCTATTGTTACGTCGGAAAACCCAAAACAAGACATGACGGACGAATTAGTCAATTTCATCGGGCCAAATGCAGTTTATTATATGCGATGCTGGAAAGAGCAAGATGCTAAACATATGCCAATTAATTTTGCTGCACTGTTTCTGTCTTTTTTCTGGCTTGGGTACCGGAAAATGTATAAGCCGATTCTCATTGCGGCGGCGTATTATCTGCTGATGATGCTTATTGCGTCCTGGGGCAATTATACATTCACATCACCGTTTATTTTTGATCCGCTAAGCATCCTGTTTACGCTCGTTGTCCATGTCATTGTCGCATGTTTCGGAAATCAGTGGTACGAACGCCATGTCATGGACCACATTGCGCATATTTCCAACTCAAATTTGCCAAAATCACAGAAATTGGCTCTGTATCAGGCAAAGGGTGGCGTCGGATTTGCCGGTGTGATACTAGCTGGATTGATTTTACTCATCATGTTTAACGTTCCGCCTCATTACTTTTCAGCAGAGTCGGATGAAATCAATACCATTCGTTATGGGGCTTTGGATATACAGCCGGAATTAGAGATAGATAGCGTGTTTCGAGATGTATTTGACAACGGATCGTGGAATTTGCATGACAGGTATGGCGAAACAAGTATTATTTCCTTTGACGGCAGCCTCGTTGAAGATGGAAAGTCCCATGACGTATCCATTCAATTTTACACCGTGAACCATTCCAAACGGTTTGAATTAGCTACCATTATCGTGGATGGCGATGAGCTGGACAGCGCATCTGCGGCAAGTTTTTTGGATTATATTTTTGAACGGTATCAGGATAGGTAGCGTGTGTTTTAGGAGGAGACGAGATGCGTTCACAGCCAAAAGATAGGATTCATCAAGATGCGCTGAAAGTGTGGCGTATCACCGAGGGGATTGTTGCCATCATTGCCATGTTGGTAGCGATTGCTTTGTTTGTAATTGCCGGCTTGACACCAATGCCCATGTGGATCCCAATCATTTTTACGATGCTTGTCCTCCTCATGACATATGTCATTGTCGTTTGGGCGCCAAGGATTCGCTGGTACCGCTGGCGATATGAGGTGAGGGAGAATGAAATTGATCTCCTCCACGGCATATGGTGGACACATCGTACACTCGTACCAATGGTGAAAGTGCAACATGTCGATACGGAGCAAGGACCCTTATTACGTCGTTACGGACTGGCAACGGTGAAGGTTACCACTGCTGGTGGTTCGCATGAGATTCCTGCCTTGTCGATGGAAGATGCTGAACATTTGCGTGATCGGATTGCGGTTTTGGCGAGGGTAACGGAAGATGATGAATGAACCGCGTCGCCTTCATCCGCTTGCTATGGTGTTTATGTTTGGGGAGTCTGTAAAAAATGGCCTGATTCCGTTACTAGCAGTTATATTTGGGGCGGTCAGGAAATCCGGCGCTTACGGTTGGCTGATATGGCTAGTGCTTTCCGTCTTGTTTGTGGTATTTTTCATTCTTCCAAGTGTTCTCGGCTGGTTACGCTACCATTACTGGGTGGAAGATGGGGAATTAAGAATTGAACATGGGATTTTTTTCAAGCATCATCGTTATATCCGTAAAGAACGGATTCAGACAATCAATCGATCCGTGAATGTATTACACCGAATGTTTGGTCTGGAGAAAATGAACATCGAAACGGCGGGAGGATCAGGAGAACCGGAGGCAACCTTGGCTGCGATTAAAATTGAAGAAGGACAGCGGTTGGAAGCAGCAATTTATCAAAAAAGCGAGAACAAATCAAATGAGAAAAAGCATGAACCCGGCCCACAACAACTGGAGAACGAAACCGTGGATGCCGAAAAACATTTGTCTACAAAAGACTTATTGATTGCCGGACTGACCTCGGGAAAGATCGGTGTAGTGTTGTTGATCGTTGGTGCCATTTACAGCCAAGTCCAACAATTCATACCTGATGAATTTTATGAAGACACCTTCCATCGATTATTTGCCTCTGGTATCCAATTTATTGTCGTCATCATTGTATTGATTGCCTTCCTTGCGTGGCTATCCGCGGTAATGGGAACGGTTCTCGTATATTGGCGTTTTATATTGGTGCGTAAAGGTAAGGAATTACAAACTGTTTCCGGTCTTTTGGAACGCCGAAGAATTGTGCTGCCGCTCCACCGTATTCAGGCATTGCGTATTGTTGACGGGATTTTGCGGCAACCATTCGGTTTCGTTACCGTGTATGCAGAAAGTGCCGGGGGAACGGGCAATGACAAAGAAGGTGACTCCATCATCCTGTTTCCCTTGTTGAAACGTAAGGATGTTCCTCGCTTTTTGGAAGAATTTGTCCCTGGGTATCCGACGGACATGGATGTAAGCCCAGTGCCAAAGCGTGCCCTGTACCGATACGTGATTAGGATATTGGTTCCAATGGCTATCGTAGCCGCAGCTATCGTCATAATGGGATATTTCTGGTTTTGGCCATGGGGCGCATTGGCTGTCTTATTGTTGCCTATCGCCTATGCAATCGGTTATGCACATTATCACAGCGCGGCATGGGGTACAACCGATCGTTTTCGTATGTTGCGCTTTAGGACGCTCAACCGGACAACGGTGATTGTGCCAAGGCGCAACATCCAAACGCGTACAATGCGCCAATCCTGGTTTCAGAAAAGGGGAAGGCTTGCAACCTACCAGCTAACCGTGATGTCTAAGATGGCTGGGACGGGGAAAAAATTTCAAGTCAAGCATCTGGATAAAGCCGATGTGCAGGAATTAATTGAAGAACAGTAAAAGAATACGGGTAGAATGAAAGAAGAATCCATTTTGGGCGTGATGGATTCTTCTTTTGATATATGGGTTATGGGTTTTTGTGCATGCTAATTATGACTGAGAGTTTGATTATTTTCTACTATGGTTCTTAAAAAATTTACCCTTTTATCGAACAAGCAATGTAGTTTTAGTTATTTTTCCTTTTCAAACAAAATCATTCTTTATAAAAATCTAGATGAACAGAATCCGCGATCTTTTCATACCCAATTTCCCTATAAATCTTATTTGATGTGGGGTTCATCATATCTGTATACAGTACACAAAACGCAAAGTCTTTGAGTAATTCCCTTGAAATTGCAGTAACAAGCGTCCGAGCATATCCTTTTTTACGCTCTTCCTTTGGCGTAAAAACCAAACTAACAGTTACACCATTCTTTGTCGGACGTGACTTCTTCATCATAGATACAGGCTTTCCTTTATCCTCCCAAAGAAAAACCTCTCGTTCCTTTAGAAACATTGCGACACGTTTTTGCACATGTTCAATTGGCGAAATTGGCAGTCCAGCATCCCTTTCAAATAAGTTGAACCACTTCCCAACAAGTGGAAAATCACTTTCTTCTGCGTAGCGCCAAGTACCAGGGCTGTGTGCAAGCGTTTCATTTATCTTATTTAATCGATACACCCCCTGTTCCATGAGTAGTCGATGCGTCATACCTGTTTTAGTTTCCCACTTCTGAGCGACTTTATATGCCCAATGTTTCAAACTGATGATCGAATGAAAGTTAATACCAAGCGCAACGATGTTTTCTATGAAAAAATCTATTATTTCCTCAAAACGAGTTTCATCAACAAAAATAAAATTTAACGGATGCGGAGGTGTCATCTGGAAAAAGGCTAATACTTTTCCATCCTCCTCAATTGCTGCCATAAATGGATTTTTATATTTACCGGCTTTAATCGCTTGCAGTACTCCAAAAAAAAGACTGAATACATCTTCTTTTTCTAGTAGAATTGGCTCTATTCTTCTTTCAAAGTCATGCGCATTATCATACACTTTAAATTTCATTTTCAATACCCCCACCCTAATTAGATAAAATCGATGGCACCCATCAAGAATTCCTTTAATCCGCAAAATAGCCCGTTTGGGGAGCAAGAGAGATGCTCAACGCTGTAAAATCTAAATTATAAATTTTTATTTCAACACAACAATAACTCCATAAACTTTTTAACAGGAAAACTGTATCACCAAGCAAAAAAGGGATTCCATTTTATCTTTTTACATGTCATAATGGATCGAAATTACGCGGGAGACTGTCTCCATTCGTTTTGAAATTCGGGAGTAGTGATACCAATCTTTTTAATCAAGGTTATTGCATATTTACTTAGAAGCGTTTATGCAACATAAGGCCCTATTCCGGCAAAGCTTATGCCACTATTGCGCCTGTTATCGGAAGATTGCCTTGAGTTTGGTATTGTTCTTTGTTACTGTTTTTTTACAAATATCTTAGGCGTAAAATACGCAAGTGTTGCAGCAAGAAAAGCAAAAAACAGTGGAATAAAAGAGGAAGTGCCCTTCATAACAACACTATTGGGTAAATTACCAGCTTGATTCCAAGCCTCTGTTATATCTGGTGTGAAAAAAAGTGTCAAAAAATATCCAGATAGTATTTGAAATGCTGAAAATAAAATGATAAAACTAATGGCAAATATGATATATTTTTTCATTGATTATCCAATTCCTTTCTACGTTATACAATTTCGTTAAATGGCCCTATTCTAGCATATCTTTGTTCGATTGCGCCCGTTTCTGGAATATTAATAATTCTAACCAATAGATGCCTCATCATCCCATCGAACTGGGGTAACAGTTCCGTTTTCAAAATCGCTTTTTAATATGCCATAACCAATGGAATCCAAGTATTCGTTGGATTCGTTTTTCCAACATGCTCTATAATGGGCTTCCTTCAGATAACCACATGAACGAAAAACCTTCCTCATCGCTATGTTATCCTCCCTAGTTTGTCCTTCGATACGGATGATTTTTGGATATGTATTAAATACATGGGCGGTAAGCCAACGAACTGCGTGTTTACCAATTCCTGTACCCCTGTTTGCTGTTTTTACCCGTAAATCAAACATAGCGCTCTCATCCAACAAGTCATAAATTCTTATGAGCCCAACGTTTTCACTAGTTAGTGGGTCACGCATCCAAAAAGTACGACACTCGTCGCCGTGATATTCTCCCTTATCAATGGCAGAGGAGATTTTGTCTCTACTTGGCGTGGTATTTTCGTAGAAGTCCCATCTGTCGGATGTTAACCAGTCAATCAGTTTTGGTTTTTCCGAAAGCGTAAAGGGGACGAAAGTAAGTCCTTCTAACTTAGTTTTTGACATTCAATAACCTCCTTGTGTTTTTAAGTTTTTTCTTTTCGTGTTAAACAATCTGGCCCGTTTGAGGAACAAAATAGTCTGTTGAAATTGAAAAGTAGAAAATCCGTATCCTAGTTGAACGGGATGTGGTCATAAAGTTTGTATGTCCGATTTTTTGTCGGAATCCCCTACTTCAAACAATCTGTGTGGATTGTTAAGTGACGGGAGTGTTAATTCAAAACTACAATAACGCCACAAACTTTTCAACAGGAAAACTGCATCTTTCAAGCAAAAAAGGATTCCATTTTACCTTTTTTCATGTCATAATAAATCGAAATGTTTTCGTTTCATTTTCTCGCCATAATTCCAACTCAGGACGTGTTAGAGAATACGAAAGATGGGGGAAAATAAATACTACATGTAGAAACAGTCTTTCGTAAGCGCGGGGACTGTCTCCATTCGTTAGGGAGGTCGAAAATGAACAACAATACAATTATTCAATTCAAGGATGTCACAAAACAATTTGCGGATGACCAGCCTGTGCTGGATCATGTCAATTTTGAAATTGAACGTGGCAAGTTTTATACACTTCTTGGCCCATCCGGATGCGGAAAAACTACCATTCTACGATTAATTGCCGGATTCACTCAGCCTACTTCCGGCGAGGTGTTGTTCGACAATCACATATACAATCATGTGCCAGCCAACAAGCGGCAGGTAAATACTGTTTTTCAAGACTATGCGCTATTCCCGCATTTGAATGTATTTGAAAATGTCGCTTTCGGGCTGCGCATTCAAAAGTTCAAGGAAAAAGATATTGAGAAAAAAGTAAAGCAAGCGTTAAGCTTCGTGAATTTGGCAGGCTATGAAGAACGTGAAGTCAGCGAAATGTCCGGCGGGCAACGGCAGCGCGTTGCAATTGCCCGTGCAATCGTCAATGAGCCACAAGTCATTTTGCTGGACGAGCCGCTCTCTGCACTTGATCTGAAGCTGCGTACGCAAATGCAGTATGAACTGCGCGATCTGCAGCGCCGACTTGGCATTACATTCATCTTTGTCACGCATGATCAGGAAGAAGCGTTGGCGATGTCGGATGAGATATTTGTCATCAACAAAGGAAAAATTCAGCAAAGCGGCACACCAATTGACATTTATGATGAACCTGTCAATCGTTTTGTCGCTGATTTTATTGGTGAATCCAACATTGTCAAAGGGACAATGATTCGTGATTTTCTGGTCTCATTCACCGGCAAGGAGTTTGAATGTGTCGACCAGGGAATAGCGGAAAACAAGAAGGTAGAAGTAGTCATTCGACCTGAAGACTTGCATATTGTCCCGTGGGAGCAAGGCAAGCTGCAGGTAAAGGTGCACTCTACGCTGTTTCGGGGTGTGCATTACGAAATCATTTGCCACGACAGCGCCGGCAATGAATGGCTTGTCCATTCTACGAAAAAGGCCAAGGCCGGTGATACAATCGGACTGTATTTTGATCCCGAGGCAATCCACGTCATGGTAGTCGGTGAAACCGAGGAGGAATTCGATCGGCGTCTTGAGTCCTATGCGGTGGATGATACCAGTGCAAACTAAACACTATCAGAAACTGTACATGGTCCCTTACTTTTTATGGATTATCGTTTTCGTCGTGGCACCGCTTCTGCTTGTGCTCTATTATTCTTTTTTTGATGTGGAAGGGCATTTTACCTTCACCAATTACCAAAAGTTTTTTACACCGGTATATTTGAAAATGACGTTCAGTTCATTCTGGTATGCCTTCCTGATCACGTTGATTGCATTAATAATTGCGTATCCCGTTGCATATCTGCTTACAAAGACGAAGCATAAACAGCTTTGGCTTTTGTTGATTATCGTTCCTTCGTGGGTGAATCTACTGTTGAAGGCATATGCGTTTATTGGGATTTTCGGACAATATGGACTTGCCAATGGCCTGCTTGGTCTAGTCGGCATCGCACCAAAGCAAATTCTTTTTACCGATTTCAGTTTTGTTTTTGTTGCGGTTTATATTTTCATCCCGTTCATGATTTTACCGATTTTTAATGCGTTAAATGAGCTGAATGATACGTATATCGATGCTGCAAAAGACCTGGGCGCTTCCAAATGGACCACGTTCCGCCGGGTAATTTTTCCCTTGACCATTGGCGGGGTAAAATCCGGCTGCCAAATCGTGTTCATTCCGGCGCTATCCTTGTTCATGCTGACAAGATTGATTGCCGGCAGCCGCGTGATTACATTGGGAACTGCGATTGAACAGCATTTTCTCGTTACCCAGGACTGGGGAATGGGGTCGACAATTGCCGTCTTTCTGATTATTGCTATGTTCATCATCATGGCTTTTACTGCCGACAGAAAGCGGGGTGCGTAACATGAAACGCCGTATATCTCCGATGGCGCGTATTTTTCTGGTTTTTGTTTTCATCATTCTGTATGCGCCAATATTTTATTTAATATTTTATTCATTCAATGAAGGCGGAACAATGATTCACTTTACCGGGTTCACGTTGGATTGGTACCGTGAACTGTTCCATGATACCCGGCTGCTGATTATCGTGCTCAATACGCTCATCATTGCCCTATTGTCATCCATTATCGCGACTATTATCGGGGTATTTGGAGCATTGGGGATTTACACGTTAAGAAAACGCCAAACAAAAAATGCGTTTCTTTCTTTGAACAACGTCCTGATTGTTAGTCCGGATGTTATCATTGGCGCCTCGTTTTTGATTTTATTTACAATGCTCGGCCTAAAATTGGGATTCTACTCCGTTTTGCTGTCGCATATTGCCTTCAGCATACCAATTGTCGTGCTGCTCGTATTGCCAAAACTTTCAGAAATGAAACCATCATTGATTGATGCAGCCCGCGATCTGGGTGCCAATAACTGGAATGTGTTGGCGAAAGTGGTATTTCCTTACATCACACCGGGAATTTTCGCCGGCTTTTTCATGGCGCTGACATATTCTTTGGATGATTTTGCGGTGACATTCTTTGTTACCGGAAATGGATTTTCTACCTTGTCGGTTGAAATTTATTCCCTTGCCAGAAGGGGAATTTCCTTGAATATTAATGCACTGTCAACCGTATTGTTCGTGGTCACGATTGTACTGGTTGGTATATATTATCTGATTACCCGGCGCACGAACATGAAAGGGGTGGGCGTACGCAAATGAAAAAGCTATTATCCATTTTAGTTGCCGGATTGCTTGTAAGTGCCGCGCTTTTGTACGGGGTCCATTGGCTGAATAATGATCAGGGCTATGCGGGGGACAAAACGCTGACGGTTTATAACTGGGGCGACTATATCGACACGGACTTGATCAAGCAATTTGAAAAAGAAACGGGCATTAAGGTTGTCTATGAAACGTTCGACTCCAACGAAGCAATGCTGACGAAAATCCAGCAAGGCGGCACCACCTATGATGTTGCTGTACCATCAGAATATATGATTGATAAAATGATTCAAGCGAATTTACTGCTGCCATTGGATCATGCGCAGCTGCCGAATTTAAAAAATATCGATCAGCGTTTCATGGATCTGCCATTCGACCCGAAAAACAAGTATTCCGTTCCTTATTTTTGGGGGACAGTAGGCATTGCTTATAATCCAAAACTGCTCGGCGGTAAGAAACTGGACAGCTGGAATGACCTTTGGGATCCGTCCTTGAAGCAGAAAATCCTATTGATTGACGGGGCTCGCGAGGTCATCGGCATGGGGCTGAACAGCCTTGGCTATTCGCTGAACGATACGAACAAGGCGCATTTGCAAAAGGCAAAAGAAAAGCTGTCTGAGCTGACACCGAATGTCAAAGCAATTGTCGGCGATGAAAATAAGCTGTTGATGCAAAATAATGAAGCCGCAATTGCTGTACTTTGGTCCGGCGATGCAGCTGATATTATGGGTGAGAATGAAGACATCGACTACGTGGTGCCAAAGGAAGGTTCCAATCTGTGGTTTGACAATATGGTCATTCCAAAAACCGCCAAACACGTCAAGGCAGCCCATCAATTCATCAATTTCATGCTCGATGCCAAAGTTGCAGCCCAGAACACGGAATATGTCGCGTATTCCTCCCCAAACAAGGCAGCACTGCAATATATGCCAAAAGAAATGGTGGAAGATAAACGTTTTTATCCGTCCCCGGGATTAACAAAGCGGCTGGAAGTATACAAAAACCTGGGGCAGAAAAATCTTGCCTACTATAATGATTTGTTTTTGGAGTTTAAGATGCACCGGAAATAGATTCTTCTAATCATAAAAACACGTTGCCATACATTTGACGGTTGGCACGTGTTTTTTTGGACTTATTTCTTGATTTGGCAGTTTTCTAAGTTGTTGGAAGAGTGGGCGTGCTTGCTCATTTGTGCGCAAGTACCTTTCATTTGCATATTTTTTGGTTCTATTTGGGGTTTTCGGGATTCTATTTACGGCCCCCAATCCAGTTTGCAAATTCTCCCGGTTCTATTTAGTAATCCATGCAAGAATCATTGCAAACCATTGACAATTCACGCACAGTAGTGGAAAATTGGCGTATTCTAATTATTATTCATTGTGAAAGAATATATATTTGCCAGAGAAGGAGAACCATATGAATCAACGAGAGCATTTTGCAACAAAAATTGGCTTTATTTTAGCAGCAGCTGGTTCGGCAATCGGACTTGGTGCGATTTGGAAATTCCCGTATACTGCCGGACAAAACGGCGGGGGAGCTTTCCTGCTTATATTTTTGTTATTT
The DNA here is from genome assembly GCF_030732005.1 of Tigheibacillus jepli. Taxonomy (GTDB): domain Bacteria; phylum Bacillota; class Bacilli; order Bacillales; family Amphibacillaceae; genus Tigheibacillus; species Tigheibacillus jepli. Next base: position 36,050 of record NZ_JAROCA010000010.1, read on the forward strand.
ACGATCATTCTTGCATTGCCTTTGCTGCTGGGTGAGTTCAGCATTGGACGGACAGCCCAGCAAGATGCGGTTCGGTCTTTTAAGAAAATCGCCCCGAACAGTGGATGGTATTGGATTGGCATTCTTGGCATGGTTACTTGCTTTATTCTTTTATCTTTTTACAGTGTCATCGGTGGGTGGATTATCACCTATTTGGTCAAGGTAGCAGACGGCAGCTTGCTTCATCTTGGTGCTGCTGAATATGCGGAGGCATTTGGAAAAACCATTTCCAATCCATATATCAGTGTCGGCAGTCAGTTTGTTTTCCTTTTCATAACGATTATTGTCGTCGCCAAAGGCATCCAGAAGGGTATTGAAAAAACATCGAGCATCATGATGCCTGCACTCGCCATTCTTTTTATTATCCTAATTATTCGCGCGGTGACACTGGATAACGCGATAGCGGGCATGAAATTTCTATTTGTACCTGATTTTTCCAAAATCACTTCCAAAACAATCTTGAATGCAATGGGGCAGTCCTTTTTCACGCTAAGCCTTGGTGTTTCTGTCATGATTACGTACAGTTCCTATTTGCCTAAAAATGTGAACTTGCCAAAGTCGGCATCTTCCATTGTTGGCATGAATATCCTTGTTGTTATTTTTGCAGGGCTTGCTATTTTTCCCGCTGTATTTTCCTTTGGGATGCAGCCGGATGCGGGGCCGGTTCTGTTATTCAATGTACTGCCAACCATCTTTAGTCAACTGCCGTTTGGAATGATCTTTTTCGCTGCATTCCTGCTTGTGTTTTTATTCGCTGCACTGACATCTGCCTTTTCCATGCTGGAAATTATTGTAGCCGTCATCTCCAAAGGCGATTCACATAAACGAAGAAAATGGTCCTGGATAATCGGCATGGCCATCTTTATCGTTGGTATTCCTTCTGCTCTGTCGTATGGCGTGCTTGCGGATATAACGATTTTTGGAAAAAGTATTTTTGACTTGGCTGACTTTACTGTAAGTAATGTGCTCATGCCGTTTGGCGCACTCTTGATTGCTTTATTTGTTTCATGGAAAATGAAAAAGACGGCACTATACGAGGAAATTAAACAGGGCAGTAATATGAGAAAAGGTGTCTTTCATACGTGGTTTTTCTTGATTCGCTATGTTGCCCCCATACTTATCGTTGCCGTTATGCTAGACGTTCTTGGCGTGTGGAAATAAGGTGGAGCTTCATCCGTGGGGTTTTCTTCTTCCTGCAGCTAAGCGCTTTGACTTTATGCAAACTTTGCGGCAGGGTTTTAATCCGCGATAAAGCCTTGAAGCGGTGTCGATTTCGCATATGGAAAAGAACCTCGAAACGCAGTAATATATACCAAAAAAGGGACAGTTCCTTCATTTCGACACAGATGGAACTGTCCCTTTTGGTTAAGCCATCACTTTACAGATATCATTCGTGAATGCAACCGGGTCTTGCACTGGCAAGCCCTCGATTAGCAAGGCTTGATTATACAACAGGTTCGTATAAAGTTTGAATTTTTCTTTATCTGAAGCAAAGGCTGTCTTCAATGCCTCGTATACTTCATGCATTGGGTTGATTTCCAGCACTTTATTTGCTTCAATATGCTGGTCGTTTGGCATTGCATTTAGTACTTTTTCCATTTCCAAGGATATCTCACCCTCCGCAGACAAACATACCGGGTGCGATTTCAGGCGTTTGGATACTTTCACATCTGATACTTTCCCCGCAAGGATGTTTTTCATTTCATCGAACAAATCTTTATGTTCTTCCGCTTCCTTGTCCGCCTGTTTGTTTTCTTCTGTCATGTCGATTCCCAAATCGTCGCTTGCAACACTGCGAAATTCCTTGTCTTTATAGTTCATGAGCATTTTAATAGCAAATTCGTCCACTTCATCAGTGAAATACAAGATCTCATAGCCTTTATCGGCAACCAATTCCGTTTGCGGCAGTTTGGCAATACGTTCATTTGACTCGCCGGCAGCATAATAAATGTACTTTTGATCTTCCGGCATTCTGGAGACATATTCATCCAGCGTCACGAGCTTTTTCTCTTTGGAAGAGTAAAACATCAGCAGGTCCTGCAACGTTTCCTTATTCGCTCCGAAATCAGCGTACACACCGTATTTTAATTGACGGCCGAATGACTGGAAGAAGGATACGTAACCGTCTCGATTGTCTCGTAGCAGCTGGAGCAGTTGTTGTTTGATTTTTTTATTGATATTTTTGGCAATCAATTTCAATTGTCGGTCATGCTGGAGCATTTCCCGGGAAATATTTAACGACAAATCCTCTGAATCAACCATTCCTTTGACAAAACTGAAGTAATCAGGCAATAAATCGGCACATTTTTCCATAATTAGCACACCGTTGGAATATAGCTCCAGTCCTTTTTCAAAGTCTGCAGTGTAATAATCATACGGTGCTTTTTCCGGAATAAACATAATCGCATTGTAGCGAATATTGCCGTCTACTTTCACATGGATATGTTTGAGCGGTTTGTCAAAGCCGTAATGTTTTTCTTGATAGAAATTCTCATAATCCTCATCTGTCAGCTCATCCTTGTTTTTCCGCCAAATTGGGACCATGCTGTTAATTGTTTCTTCTTCCTTGTATTCCGTATATTCATCGCTTTCATCATCTTTTGGTTTACTTTTGGTGACTTCCATTTTGATCGGATAGCGAATAAAATCGGAGTATTTCTTGACGATCTCTTTCAAGCGATATTCCTGTAAATATGTGTCGTAATCCTCATCTTCCGTGTTTTCTTTCAGCTGCAAAATAATTTCCGTACCAACGGCATCTTTTTCACAAGGTGTGATGGTATATCCGTCTGCTCCTTCCGATTGCCACTGATAAGCCGTGTCGCTGCCGAGTGCCCGACTTTTTACAGTTACCACATCGGCAACCATGAAAGCTGCATAAAAACCGACACCAAATTGGCCGATGATATCATGGCCATCTTTTATTTCATTTTCGTTTTTAAAAGATAGGGAGCCGCTCTTTGCAATGATTCCAAGATTATTTTCCAGCTCTTCTTTTGTCATGCCGATTCCTGTATCAGCTATGGTCAGTGTGCGCTTTTCGATATCGGGGGTAATTTCGATATAGTAATCTTCTTTGTTGAAGCTGAGGGAATCGTCTGTCAGCGCCTTATAATAGATTTTATCAATGGCATCGCTGGCATTGGAAATCAGCTCACGCAGAAATATTTCTTTTTGTGTGTAAATGGAATTGATCATCAACTCCAGCAATCGTTTGGATTCTGCCTGAAATTGTTTCTTTTCCATGTTTTGCACTCCTTTTTGAGGTATTTTCGTTCATTCATTTATTTTAGCACTCTTGCCAACAGAGTGCTAAGTCCCATGTATTTCATATCATACCTTACAAAAAGTGTCAATCTATCTGATAAGATGTTGATGTACAAATGCCACGGCGGGTAATAGCTCGGGGTTGTTTAGCGGAAATGTTGCCAAAATAAAAAGCCTAGCGTTTGCTAAGCAAGAAATAGCATGTGGGCTAGATTAATTTTTCTACTGCGGATTCAGTCTGGAACAGGCGCTTGTTCAGTACGTTCATCTGGTGCGTTCTGTCCTCTTCTATTTTTTGAAGGCTGGTGACTTTCTTGTCGATGGATTGTATGATCGTTTTCATTGTTGCTTGCTCTGTTTTTATATCAGCAATATCTCCCTTCATCGCTGTTTGTTCTGTCTTTATATCAGCAATATCTTCCTTCATCGCTGTTTGCTCTGTTTTTATATCAGCAATATCTTCCTTCATCGCTGTTTGCTCTGTTTTTATATCAGCAATATCTTGTTTCATCGCTGTTTGCTCTGTTTTTATACCAGCGATATCTTTTTTCATCTCTGCTTGCTCTGCTTTCATCTCTGCTTGTTCTGACTTCATGACAGTCATTTCTTCTCGCATTGCGGCCTGGTCCTTTTTTATGGTTGCCATTTCTGCATCCATTTTATCAAAGCGTGCGTTCATGCCTAACACGATTTTATTGTTTTCGGCAACCATCTTGATCAGCTGTTCCAAAAGGGCATCTTGGCGGTCAAGGCGTTCCAGAATCACGGTTTCCTCCATTTTTTCCCTCCTCTCTTTTTCCATCTTATGCTCATAGTTTAACCGCATCTCATTCAAATGGCAATCGCAGAAATTTCCATTTTGCCGTCGAATATGCAAGGAAAATGCCGTTTGTTCTTGTGAAATATGCATTTTCGATTCGGAAAAACAATTTTTGATACATTTTTTCTTTGCAAATTCAATTTCCGCCTATTTTTTCGGGAAAAAGAAATATGGTAGTTATTGTAGAAAAGCCCAGGAAAAAAGGAATTGCGACAAGATGCAATTCCTTTCTCCTTAGATAAAGAAAATATAAAATTGGGCTGTATTCATGTCGTTTGCTATGACAGCCACGTCCGGCGCAAGCGCCCAGCAACTAGCAGGGCTTTTTGATGGGGCGAGTAACCGCAGCCCCAAATGGTTTTCGATGGGGCTAGTAATCGCAGCCCCAAAGTGCTCCAGTTTGTACGTTGCTACGACGCACAGGACGTGCTAGTACAGGCGTTATGACGAGTAATCGCAGTCCCAGGACGTCGCGCTTTTAGCCTGTAAGGGCGCTTCCGCCTTTGTTCTACTATTAGCTAATTCGATTTTCCATTTCCAGAAACTGCACGAAATGATACATGCCGCGCATCGGCTGTTCTTGCACCAATTTCGTGAATTTTTTCTTTTCCGGCTCGGATACGATTTCGCTTTTGTTAATCCGTTTGACAAAAAAACTTGTTGTCAGACTTTGGATTTCTTTTTTCTTATGCTTGGCCTCTCGCGACAAGGCAAAGCCAAAAGCGCCGATTAGGGCAAAAACAAGCAACGCGGCATAGTTATCACCCATATCCGGCCAAACAAACAAAAGGAAAAACAAATTAATCAACGAAATTCCAATCATCGGCCATGACCATAAAGTATATTTAGACGCCTTTTTCATCAGCGGTCCGATTATTTTCTGTAATTGTTCCAATTCATTCTTGATAAAAGCCGGCATTTCCGTCATAAACACATTCATGACATCACGTCCTTAAATCACGGGAAAATTATTGTGAGTAGTATATCATACATACTCATTATTAGTATACCAAAATTTCCGGCTGCATGCTTCTTTCCCGCACAGCTTGATCATAGGTTTTGGAAAAACAGGCGAATAACATCGGCACCGCCAACAAATGTGCCAATGGAACTTCCGATGTTGGCCAGCACAACGACAAGCAAAATCCGGGACACCTTGTTATTCCAAAAACCTTTCACACTGTACACGTCTTCGGACAATCGTTCAAAATCACTGACGTTCGGTCTGCGTATGAACGCCTGCACGATTCCGACAAACCATCCGGCCGCTAGTAGCGGATTCAATGACGTAATCGGCGCTGCGAGAAATGCAGTCAAAATAGCCAATGGATGCCCCAATGCAATCACCGTGCCAAGTGCTGATAAGCCGCCATTCCAAATAATCCAGCTTAATGTTTGCTGCCAGCCGGCTGCCGGGTTGGAAATAAACGTATACGCAATTGCAGCCAAAATCAGGATTGGTATCGACCAGCCAATAATTTTTGGCCATTTCGATTTTGGCGGTATTTCCGAGAGCTTTTGCAAATCATGTTCCTTCTGTATTTCCTTGGTAATGCCGGGAACGTGTGCCGCACCTAATACCGCAACAACTTTTTTCCCTGGAGCGTCTTTAATTTTTTGCGATAAATACTGATCACGTTCATCAATCAGCGGGGTCTTTAGACGCGGGAAAGCTTTGGTGAACTCATGAAGCATGGAATCAATCATATCCTGCGATTTCATCTGCTCCAATTCTTCTTCGGTGATCGTTTCTTTGCTGAAAATGCTTGCAAATACCTGTGTCAGCAGCATGGATTTCCCTTTTAAACCTAAGTTGCTCCATATCCTGGAAAAAGTCGTCTGGATGTTTCGATCTGCCAGCACCAAATCGGCGCCAATTTCTTTAGCCGAACGAATCCCTTGCAGCATTTCCTGCCCGGCTTGAATATTAAACTGACTCGCCATTCGGCGCTGAAATGAGGAGATTGCCAGATTCATCAAAAGCAGTGTCGCCTTTTTTTCCTTTATCACCTGGAAAATATCCGTATTCTTCCACTTGTTGCCATCCATCATCGATTGATAGCGTCCTTCATCCAATTCGATGCAAACAGAATCAGGTTGTTCCGCTTCAATCACTTCTTTTACCTGTTCCGCACTGTTACGTGATACATGGGCGGTGCCAATTAATATGTATTCCTTGCCACTGAGCTGGATTCTCGTTATATTTTCTTCCGTCATACGGTACCTTCCTTTAGTCGTGCACGTTTTGTCTGTATACATTTATATCTACTATCATAAACCACCCGTCCTGAAAATTGAATGATTTTCTTTGAAAGTATTAGTCTTATGATTTTTTGTTGTTCGCCTTATCGAACAATTGGATTCATTTCGGACTTCCCTAATAACATAAAAACCCGCTTCATGCACTTCGCAAAACAAATAGCGGCATTCTCGTATAAACCATTAGAAGAATGCCTATCATGGAATAATGAGGTGATCAGATGGGAGCATTCGTCATTTTTCTACTGCTTATTATCGGCGGGCTTATTTGGTATATCAAACGAAGGAATGATAAGGAAGCCGCCTTAATTGCCCAGCGAATTGAATCCAGTATGAACTTAAAAAGAACCATGGCGATGGGCTTGGCCTCCCGCTTTAACTTTCCGCGAACCAAAAATGATAACAACGAATGGGAATTTGAAAAGGCTACGAATCTATTTTTGCGGCAAACCCCATTGGAATTTGAAGATTTTGTCGCGGATATTTTCCGTAAAAAATTTGGCGGTTATGTTTATACAACGTCTAAATTAGGTGATTTCGGTGTTGATTTCGAAAACGAGCGCGAAGAGGGGCTTTATCTGGGCCAAGTAAAAGCCTATAAGGACGATGTCGGGTTTGAGCCAATCGCACTTCTGCACTCCAATATGGTAAAGCGGGGTGCCAAAGGCGGTTATGTGGTAACGACAAGTGATTTTACATCTGCAGCGAAGGAATACGCAAATGGACTGGACATTACGTTGATCAATGGCACCCAGCTTGTTACCTACTGGCTGGAAACAATGGAATCAAAAGTTTATGAGCCAAAGGAGGAATTTGCCTGAAACCGAGAACAAAGGCGCAAGCGCTCTTACAGGCTAAAAGCGCGACGTCCTGGGACTGCGGTTACTCGTCCCACCCAAAACTTGCTAGTTGCTGGGCGCTTGCGCCGGACGTGGCTGTCATAGCAAATGACATGAATACAGCTTGGTTTTATACTTTTTTTATCCACAATGAAAGACCCCCACCTCTGCATTCCTTCGCATGCATGAAGATGGGGTTTTTTCCCGTTAGAAAAAATTCCGATTTTGAAAACAAACAAATTCGCTGGAATTACAAATACCTGCGATGCACTTTCTTTCCGTCGTACGAAAATATCGCTGTACGATTTTCAATAGTGGTCTCCAAATGGACGACCCTGCCCCAAAGCAGGAAAATATATGGCAATACATTTTCGAGATAGGCAATGTCAAGCTCCACTCCTTCATAGCTGTGCATCAAATACAGCTCACCATTGCGCAAATAGTCTCCATCAACTACCGTTATATACGGAAATCCGCCGTTGACCCGCATGGAAACAAGCTGATCACGAATATTTTCATAATCCTTGTCGGAAATCGTATACACGTCACCTTTTTTTTCAAACAAATACATATCTTCTCTTGTAACCAGGTCCTTTGTCAAGTAATTGCGGATAAACGAAATATCCGATTCCACTTCGCGCACCTCAAAGAGCTTCTTCCTGCCGGATCCCGGCTTGACACCGCGCTTTCGCATTTCTTCCGTTGGGTTGTCATAACGTTCCTCAATATCCTCCAATATTTTCAGTCCAAGATAGTAGGGATTCATCTGTGTTTTGGAGGGCTGCACGACATTTGCGTTTAGCTTGGCAAATTCCACCGTTTCATCGGAGGTTAAATCCAGTTCCCGGACAATACGCTGATGCCAGTAAGTGGCCCAACCTTCATTCATGACCTTTGTTTCCAGCTGCGGCCAAAAATACAGCATTTCCTCCCGCATCATCGTGAGGACATCACGCTGCCACTCCTCCAGTTCCGTACTGTATTGCTCTATAAATAACAATAAATCCTTTTCCGGGCGAGGCGGGATCTTTTTTCTTTTCTTGCGCTTTAGCGGCTTCTCTTTTTTACCTGCATCATCCAATTCCCATAAATCATCATAATCTGTCTTTGGTTTTTGTTCGGGTGATTCTTCTTCCTCGTCTTCATATGTCGGCAGTTTCGGTCGCATTAGTGAAGGATCAATATGCTCCTGAATGGATAGCACGGCATCAAGGAACTGCTCTACTTCGTCTTTGCCATGCACCATTTCATAATGGGCAATGCGTTCCGCCGTGGCCGTCATACTCTCGACCATATCTCTACGCGTGTTGGAGAAGCGCACGTTGTTCTTAAAGAAATCACAATGTGCCAGCACATGCGCAACAATGAGTTTGTTTTGAATGAGTGAGTTGGTATCCAGTAAAAATGCGTAGCAAGGATTGGAGTTGATTACCAGCTCATAAATTTGGCTTAGCCCCAGATCATAATGCAGCTTCATTTTATGGAATTGTTTCCCAAAACTCCAATGGGTAAACCGCGTTGGCATGCCATAGGCACCAAATGTATATATAATTTCCGCCGGACATATTTCATATCGCATCGGATAAAAATCCAATCCAAATCCGGAAGCTATCTCCGTAATTTCCGCTATTGCCTTTTGCAATTCCTTTTCCTCAGTCAATCGGATCCCTCCAAATATGGTTTATATAGTTTATGACACGGGAATAGAAAACTTGATTGAAAACAATTTTGCTTGTCATTTGATGTAAAACAAGAATTTCACCGTTTTAATTGAAAATATTTAAAAAATAATGCAAAATAAATGTATCACACAGCTAGGGGGAGTTGTGCATGTTAGCTAAAAATGATTACGTCAACAAACGAGATGTTGTATTTGCGAAAGAAAATGATTCTAAGCGAGATGTGTTAAATAAGCTGGAGGAGTCCGGCTATCGCTGCATACCGGTTTTGGACGATGCAGGAAAGACATATATCGGCAATATTTATAAGGTGCATTTGCTAGAACATGAAAAAGCACATGAAAGTCTAGACGGCAATATCAAAGATTTAATCCAAAATCAAGATGGCTACATTCAAGAAGATGATCCATTTTTCAAGGTTTTTTCTTCCATCAAGCGGCTGCCGTTTTTGGCAATGGTCGATGAAAACAGGGAATTCCTTGGGATCTTGACGAATGGCAATGTGATTCAGGTACTTGAAAATGCCTGGGGCGCAAACAACGGGAGCTATTCGCTCACGATCGGCACCATTGAATATTCCGGTGTATTGCAAAAAATGCTGCGTGTCGTCAATAAATACTGCAATGTGCAAAGCGTCATATCCTTAAATAACAACTCCCGTTATGTCCGCCGCGTCTGCATCGTATTGCCAATGGATGTAAAAGAGGCACAAATGAAGCAGATTTGCGAGGATCTGGAAAACAATAATTTTACAGTAACGGATGTAGAAAAATTAAATTAGGCATTGGGGCACTCCCGTGATGGCGGGGGTGTTTTTCTCAGTTAGGGTGAATACCACCTGAAACCATTCCTTCAGGTTATAGCGCGACTTCCCTTATTCTGGAGCAGGTTTTGTCAAGTTAGAGCGACTTTTTATGATTTGGAGCGACTTTGACACTATTTCGAGCGGGTTTCGGCCTTTTCCAAGCGGGTTTTGTTGATTTATGAGCGACTTTTGTCCGGTTGGAGCGACTTTATTCTTTTTCGAGCGACTTCACCCTTCTACGAGCGACTTTTGACGTTTTGGAGCGAGTTTTCATCTTTTCGAGCGACTTTCAGGATTCTGGAGCGGCTTTTACTCCTTACCGAGCGACTTTTCATGCTTTGGAGCGCATTTATACCAACTGGAGCGACTTTCCACATGCTGGAGCAGGTTTTCTCCTTTCCTAAGCAACTTCCACCCCTCCCCGAGCAACCTCGATACCCTTGAGCGGTATCCCCCTAGCCGCAGCAACTTATACCACTTGCAAAACAATCTTCCACCTACACAGCCCTACCGCACCCAATCCCTCTGCATGGTTCTACTTCGCTTTGGCAATCCTATTGGGCAGGAGGGTGATTGCATTGAACGAGAAAAATGTACTCGATATCGAAGGGCTGAACGCGAAACTTCAGGAATGGTGCGGAAATGAAATAACTGTGGAAAAAGACGAGCTTCGTGATAAAGATCGGATTCATATGCATCTTGCATCGATTTCCTATGATAAAAATACGCGGAAGATTGATGACTATCAAGCAACTTATACGTTGCGCCTTCATGGAGAGGGCAACGTTCAAACGGATAAAAAAGAACAAACGCTTCCGCAAGATGTATATGAAATCCCGCTGGAGGATACAGCAACCGTCCAGATGCAAGATCAGGCTATTATACTGGAAACAGACCGTGGGCATTATCGCCTAACACGATAAATACTGCAAAAAACTAGGACAAAGGCGTTGGAGCCGGACGCAGCTATCGCCGAAACGTTAACAGTGTAAAACCTAGCCATAACACATCATTGAAATAGGGAGCCTGGACATAGCTATCACTGAAAGCAACAGTTAACACAGTCCTTCTTATAAGGTCAACAAAAAGCAACGGGCAGGAAAACTGCTTCCTTGCCCGCTGCCATATTATGAGACAGTTAAAGGTTTTCTTTTCTCAAAAAATGTCTTCATTGCTGGGTAGACGTCGTTTTTTTCGCGCAAAACGTATTGGCGGAATTTCGGATTATCAATGCTTTTGAATGTTTTCAACAACGTCGAATAACGATCGTAAATATTTACTTCCCCGTAGCCAAACATGTTGGAAACAGTCATTAACTGATTGATTAACTCGACGCAGCGGGCATTGTCGGTTGAAAAATTCTCCCCGTCAGAAAAATGAAAAGGATAAATATTATAACGGCTTGGCGGATACTTTTCATCAATCACTTCGAGCGCTTTATAGTACGCTGATGAGCAAATTGTACCCCCGCTTTCCCCTTTGGTGAAAAATTCCTCTTCCGTCACTACCTTGGCCTCAGTATGATGAGCAATAAAAACGATTTCCACATGTTCATACTGCGAGCGTAAAAACCTTGTCGTCCAGAAAAAGAAACTTCTGGCAAGGTATTTGGCGAATGACCCCATGGAGGCGCTTGTGTCCATCATGGCAATGACGACGGCATTGGATTCCTGTCGGATAACCTCATTCCATGTTTTAAAACGGAGATCATCTTCATAAATTGGCGCAATCGTCGGCTTGCCTTTTGTTGCGTTGCGCTTTAATGCAGATAAAATGGTGCGCTTCTTATCAATATTTCCCATCAATCCTTTTTTACGCACATCGTTAAACTCTGTTTTTTCGACGACAACTTCAGATTGTTCCTTTTCCTTCAAATCCGGCAGCTCCAATTCCTTAAAAAGTATTTCCTCCACTTCTGCCATCGACACGTCTGCTTCATAATAGTCGATACCCGGTTTATCACCGGCTTTTCCTTCACCTGAACCGGCCTGGCCTTTACCGGCTGAACTGTCTCTTGCAACTACATCACCAATCTGGCTATCACCGTTGCCTTGGCCGACATGTTTGGATTTATCATGATTATAGCGGATTTTATATTCATCCAAGGAGCGGATTGGTATTTTCACAATGTTCTTCCCATCGCTCATGACAATACTTTCTTCGGTTATTAAATCAGGCAAGTTGTTTTTGATTGCCTCTTTTACTTTTTCCATATGCCTTTGTTGATCTTGAAATCCTTTGCGATGGAGAGACCAGTCTTCCTTGGAAACGACAAAACTTTCCTTATTCTCCTGCATCATTTCCCCACCTTCATGTTTAGGATTTAACACGCTTTCCTCTATTCTATGCATCCACAGTGCAAACGGTTTGATATGAATGTGTAAAAACAGGACTAAGCATATTCACATTAGTCCTGTTTTCAACGAGCTTCGCAATAACCGACAAATCCTGTCGATTCTCATCGGTTCAGCAGGCTGCCGACATAGCGCAGCAGTTCATTTGCTGAAGTCGAATTATAGCCATATTCATCAATTAATCTGGCAACCACTTCATTGATCTTTTTCAGTTGCTGTTCATCCGGTGTTTTCGTCGATGTCGTAATTTTAACGACATCCTTCAAGTCGGCAAACAGTTTCTTTTGGATTGCCTCCCGCAAGCGATCATGCGAATTGTAGTCAAACCGTTTTCCTTTACGTGCATAGGCGGATATGCGAATCAGAATTTCCTCGCGAAACGCTTTTTTCGCGTTTTCCGAAATACCGATTTGTTCCTCAATCGAACGCATCAGCTTCTCATCCGGATGCATTTCTTCACCGGTGAGCGGATCGGTCAGTTTATTTTTATTGCAAAATGCCTCGACATTATCCAAATAATTGTCCATAAGGGTTTTGGCAGATTCTTCATAAGAATAGACGAATGCTTTTTGCACTTCTTTTTTGGCTATTTCATCGTATTCTCTTCTGGCCACTGCAATATAGTTCATATATTTTTCCTTGTCGTCATCGGAAATCGATGCATGCTGATCCAAGCCATCCTTCAATGACCGCAATACATCAAGCGCATTGATGGACGGTACATCTTTTTGGATGATCGTTGACGAAATCCGGTTGATGACATAACGCGGGTCAATGCCGCTCATTCCTTCATCAGGGAATTCTTTCTTTAGTTCATCGACATCGCTTTGGTTGAAGCCTTCAACGGTTTCGCCGTCATAGAGGCGCATCTTTTTAACCAGGTCAATGCCATTCTTTTTCGATTCCTTGAGCCGTGTCAGTATCGTAAAGATGGCAGCAACCCGTAATGCATGCGGCGCAATATGCACGTGCGCCATGTCACTTTCATGAATCATCTTATTATAAATGCGTTCTTCCTCACTTACACGTAAATTGTACGGAATTGGCATGACAATAATCCGTGAATGCAACGCTTCGTTCTTTTGATTCGAAATAAAAGATCGATACTCGGCCTCGTTCGTGTGCGCGATGATCACTTCATCAGCAGAAATAAGGGCAAATCTTCCAGCTTTGAAATTTCCTTCCTGTGTCAATGAAAGCAAATGCCACAGGAATTTTTCATCGGATTTCAGCATTTCCTGAAATTCCATCATGCCGCGGTTTGCTTTGTTCAGCTCGCCATCAAAGCGATAAGCGCGTGGGTCGGATTCCGAGCCATATTCGGCAATTGTCGAAAAATCAATGCTACCCGTCAAATCGGCAATATCCTGTGACTTGGGGTCAGAAGGGCTAAACGTCCCGATTCCTGTACGCTTATCCTCTGAAAAAAATATACGCTCCACCATGACGTCTTCAATACGGCCGCCATAATCCTGTTCCAGGCGCATCGTATTCAGGGGAGACAAGCTTCCTTCAATACGAATGCCATATTCCTTGTAAAAATCTTCCCGGAGATGATGCGGTATTAAATGAAGCGGATCTTCATGCATAGGGCATCCTTTAATGGCATACACTGCACCTTCATCCGTCTTTGTAAATTGTTCCAAGCCTCGTTTAAGCATCGTTACAATCGTTGATTTCCCGCCGCTGACTGGACCCATTAACAACAGAATCCGTTTGCGTACATCGAGCCGTTTTGCTGCAGGATGAAAGTACTCTTCCACAAGCCGTTGAATCGCTTCCTGCAAACCAAAAATTTCTTTGCTGAAAAAATTATATGATTTGCCATTTTCATTTTCAGTAACACCAGCACGCTTAATCATCTGATAAATACGAGAATGGGCAGTCTGGGCAACTTCTGGTCTTTCTTTAACAATTTCCAGATACTCGGCAAATGTTCCTTCCCATTTCAATCTTCTTTCTTCTTCCCGGTAGTCCTTCACTTTGTTTAATATATCCATTTTTTCCCTCCATCCGGGTTATGGGTTTGTATAGCTTATGCTTGACACCCTTTGAAAATGACTGAATTAGTAGGGCTTTCCGGTACAGTCATTTCATTTGTCGTTGCTTGAGCAGTTTCGCATGCAAAACATCATCCTTTTTGCTTGTTAGGCGCGTCCTTCTTGGTCACCATCGCGACGGACTGGTCTTTTCTTGTAATTAAATTGTAGGCAAAAGCCGACGACAGGCGAAAACCCTCTTCCATTTTGTCAGCCAAATGACTGGAACGTTCATAGACAATCGAACGCAGATTACCGACTTGCCGCAGTATTTTTTCCAGGATTGCTTCTTGGCCATCCAAGCGTTCTTCCACTTCTGCATGCCGCCGCAGCACATCCTCATTCAACACAGCTTCATGGTTTGCTATTGCCGCTTCTTGTTGCTGCATTTGCTGCTTGAGCAATTCAGATTGATTTTTTAGTTTTTGATCCATTGTTTCTGCTTGGTTGAATTGAACGGCGAGCTCAGCAAGGGTTTGCTGCTGCAAAACTTGTGCCCCTTCTACAGTGCGGTTGATTGCTGCCAACTTTTGATCCATTTCTGCTGTTTTCTCTTTTTGTTCATGCAGCCCGCCTTGCAGTATTTGATTTTGCTGCTGCATTGCAGCCAGTTCCTGCATCTGCTGCTGCTTTGTTTCTTCATCTTTTTTTGCCATTGTTTGCAGCAGGTTATGATTTTGCTGCAGTTGTTGTGCGACACCTTTGCTTTCGGTTATCTGCTTTTCCGCCTGTTTTTCAAGCGACTGCATGTGTTTCGAGACTGCTTGCCATTTTTGCTGATCGGCTGCCTGCAGCTGTTGTTGCTGCTGTTGTAAAACATTCAGGGTCTCCAGCAGCGTTTCATTCATTCTTTGCTGCTGTTCAACCATTTCCCTGCGATAATCCGTTTGAAAATAGGATTGGTTCGGGGCCATTATGTCGTCATTTTTATAAATATGTTTACCATCGTCATTGATGTATAGGCTCATTTTCTCACTTCCCGGTAAACTTTTTTATATTGTATGCACGTATACCCAAGCAGGAACGATTTTGCCCATAAAATAGGCATTCGCACAGCCTGCGATAGCTTTCCTGTTATTTTTAAAAATCCCCTTGCACACACTGGAATGGGGTGATATAATACCTTTATCACTTTATCTAGTTAAAGTATTAAAGTAAAAATCTAGGAGGCTATCAATTATGAAACGAATTGCAATCATGGTATTTCTCATTGTCCTGGCACCTGCCGTCTTGGCTGGCTGCTCGTCATCCGCAGCAAAACAAGGTGATTCCCCACTCGTGATTGGCATCGACGATAAATTTGCACCACTAGGATTTCGCGATGATAATAACAAGCTGGTAGGATTTGACATTGATTACGCCAGAGCAACTGCAAAGGAAATGGGCAGAAAGGTGAAATTTCAGCCCATTGACTGGAGCACAAAAGAATCCGAGTTAAACAGCAATCGTATCGATCTTATCTGGAATGGCTACACGATTTCGGATGAACGCAAGAAAAAAGTTCTTTTCACAAAACCTTACTTGGAAAATAGGCAAGTTGTTACGACGCGGGCAGACGCTAATATTACGAGTCTAAAAGATTTAGAAGGCAAAACAATTGGTCTGCAGGCACTATCTTCTGCAAAAGACGCACTGGATGCCAACCCAATCAAAGATAAGATTCAGGGTGTATCCGAATTTGCCGACAATGTCACAGCATTAAACGATTTGAAAAACGGCCGTGTTGATGCCGTTGTCATTGATGAGGTTGTAATCGACTATTATATGTCCAAAGATAAAGGCACTTTTCAGGTACTTGATGAATCCCTTTCCTCCGAAAAATACGGTGTCGGTGTCAAAAAAGGCAATGATAAATTGTTGAAAGACGTACAAAGTGCGATGGATAAACTTGACAAGGACGGAACAACTGCCAAGATTTCTAAGAAATGGTTCGGTGAGGATAAAATTTTGGAGTAATATCAAATATAACGGCGCTGCATCTTGAATTGGGCTGTTGCAATAGCCCAAGTTTTATATTTTCATATAAACGAACAAAACAGCCACGAGCTGATTGGTGGTCTTGTTTTGTTTTGGAGGAATAAATCATGTCGCTAGATTACATCATCTCAGTAGTCAAACCAATGCTGCAAGGCGCACAAATGACGGTTCTCTTGTTCTTTATTGCTATTATCGTTTCCATTCCACTTGGATTTCTATTGACATTGGCGGCAAAGAGCAGCTTCAAGCCGCTTGCCTGGCTGGCACAAACTTATATCTACGTTGTCCGCGGCACGCCTTTACTACTGCAATTGCTCATCATCTGCTTCGGTCTGCCGATGTTGCCTGTTGTAGGGCCGTATCTCGTCTTTGATCGTTTTGTAGCTGCCTGCATTGGATTCATTATCAACTATGCCGCCTACTTTGCAGAAATCTTTCGTGGCGGTCTATTGGGGATTGACAAGGGGCAATATGAAGCCGCACAGGTACTCGGACTGAATAAATGGCAAACGATGACTCGTATCATTTTGCCACAAATGTTCCGCATTGCTTTACCGGCTGTCGCTAATGAGTCTGTCACATTAATAAAGGATACTGCATTGTTATACGCAGTTGCTGTGCCGGAGCTATTACACTATGCCCAGGCAGCCGTCAACCGCGATTTTACAATCATGCCGTTTTTCCTGGCAGCACTTATCTATTTGATCATGACAGTGATCATGTCCTTGATATTCCAGCAGCTTGAAAAACGTCTGCGCTTTGAGTAACATACACATTTTTTAATGATAGGAACGATACCAATGGCATTCATAAAAATAACCAACTTGAAGAAATCGTATAAAAAACTGGATGTATTAAAGAAAATATCTTTTGCGGTGGAAAAAAACGATGTACTTGCCATCATCGGCCCATCCGGTTCAGGGAAAAGCACGCTGTTACGCAGTCTTGTTCGTTTGGAAGATGTCGATGGAGGTTCCATGTTGATTGATGGCGGCTATTTGGTCAAAGATGGCATGTATTCAAAACCAGCAGATTTAAAAAACATCACTTCGAAAATGGGGATGGTTTTTCAGCATTTCAATCTGTTTCCAAATTTGACGGTGAAGGAAAATCTAGAGCTTGCACCAAAGCTTGTCAAAAAAGAATCACGCAAACAGATAGCAGCAAAAAGCACAGAATTACTGGAAAAGGTTAATCTCCTGCCGTGGTCCAATAGCTATCCGGCAAACTTATCCGGGGGACAAAAACAGCGTGTAGCCATTGCCCGCGCATTGATGATGGATCCGGAAATTTTGTTGTTTGATGAACCTACCTCGGCACTGGACCCCGAATTGACGCAAGAGGTCCTTCAAGTCATGAAGCAGCTTGCCAATGAACGTATGACCATGATTGTCGTCACACATGAAATGGGATTTGCTCGTGATGTCGCAAACAGGGTCATGTTCTTGGACAATGGGGCGTTCGTTGAAGCCGGTACACCAGAAGAAATCTTTGATCATCCAAAAAATGAGCGAACGAAGGCATTTATCGCAGGTTACGGGCAGTAACCCGCCTCCTTAAAGCTTGGCAAGTGAAAGGCGGGGTTTCCTGCCCGTAAAAGCCCGATGGTTCAACTAACAATCAGTGGGGAAACAAGACCCCCACTGGTTGAAGTTTCCTATATTCACCGCCATTGGTAAAAAGCGCAGCATGTATATGGTCATTCGAAAGAGGCTTGGACATAGGTATCAGATTTAACCCTTGTTAGAATCGTAATGTCCCAGCATCTTTTTCTTTTGGATGTGCGGATTGGATTAAGGTTTGCCAGATAGCTGCCGGTAAGTTTGCAAAAAGGCTTCTGGCTTTTCTTTGACAGTAAACGTATATATCCCTTTCATTGTGTACAAATAAAGCAATCCGCGCTCCTTTCCGAACCAACGGTATGTTATATCGGTCACTTCATTTAAAGAAAATGCATGATGTTTAGAAACCACTTGCTCGGGGTAGAGCTTCAATTCCCTTTTTTCTTCTGTGTCAACCTGCTCGATGCTTTTGACTTCACGAATGACTTGATAATAAGGCAACGTTGCTAGTGGCTCCATTTTTTCCTCCTAAAACGCGAACAAAATATGTTAACTTCATGGTAGCAGATATTTTAATGGCACGCTAATAATTGATCCCCTGTACCTTTTTTGAGATTGGATCTGGACTTCATGATGAAAGCAAGACAAAAAAGCACCAATCATGATTGCTTTCTTCATGATTGATGCTTTGACACGCTTTGCTTTATTGCGCTTCCGGCTTTTTACATAGTGATGCATTGATTCCTTGCAATTGTAATTCATGTACTAATTTCTTTAATTTTTCCAAGTACCCATTTGCCACCTACATCACCTCAGCAATACATCATCTTTTCGCACATTGCAGTGCTATCTTCATTACGAACTAATCTACACCCATACTAATTTACGTGATGGCACATGTCAATGACAATAGCGTGAATTTTTCACTTTCCCAAGTTGCCATCCTACTTATTCATCTTGGAAAGAAAATCACCTAGCAAATCATCCAAATCCTCTTCCTCATCCTCATCATTGGCTACAGTTTCGTTTTGTGCACGCTGTTTTTCCATGGCGGCTGTCCAATCAATGTTGTCCATATCAATCTCATCCGTATCCTGCTCACTTGTTGCAGCAACTTCCTCCTGCTCAAACTCCGATGGCAAGGGAGGCTTTGCATTTTGCCGGACTGGATCAGCTTTTGTTTCCTCTTGCAGATAAAGCGCCTCGTCGATATCAAGCGAACTGCTGTTCATGGACGCAAGCAGAGCTGTTGCCCGGACTGGATCGGACAAAATATGATAGACAATACTGCCGAGCAGTGCCTCAGAATGTTCATGCTTCAGCCAATCGCGCTGTGCCTTGTTAAGCTGGTGGGGGAGGGGGACTGTTACCGATTCCCGCTCCCGCTGGTAAGACTGTTCGACACCTTGCGTGACAAACTCAGCAATTTTACTGGAAAAATTCCGGCGTTCATGCTGCTTTAATGTCTGCAAATGTTTAATGATGTGATCAGGTGTGTCAGATGGTATACGAAAGGAAATGGTTTGCCCCCGCTTGATCTCACTCACTTTTACTCACCTTAGTTCGCTGCCTTGGTTGTTTCCTTCGTCACAGGCTTTGCTTTTTTCGTTTTTCTTTCAAAGTCCTTAACCAGTTTGTAATACGCATTTGCCATCATCCAGATGCTTTCTTTTTCGTCTTCAAAGAAGTCGATGTTATAGCCTTCCAGATTATTATTTAATGTCTTCAGGTAGTCCTTCAATACGATGGAACCGCCTCCGACAAAGTAGCAAATTTCCGTTTGCGAGTTCTTTTGCCACACGTTTCTCAGCAAGCGATATTGCTTTTTCGCAAGTTCCATCAAGATACGGTCTGTAATATCATGGACACTTGTCCGGCTGCCCTTTACCATAATGTGATTGCGGTCGTTCTTCTTCGTGATAATTTCGACCACGTCGCTGCGGCTATCCAATTCCACGCCGTATCGGGAAAGTATCTCATCGCGAATGGATTCCAGTGATTCAGATACACCTAAATTAAATCCCTGTGCTTTATCATCATCTACCGTTCGGTTTTTGATAACCGCGATATCTGTAGACAGTCCGCCAATATCCTGAATGATGATGCGTTTGTCAATCAGATCCTTGTTAATCACTTTTCCATCGTTGTCGAGCACAAGGTTAATAAATGCGGCAAATCCTTCCGGATATACTTTCACATCGTCAAAGTTGAGATTTACCTTGATGCCTTGGTATTTCGGTGTCACCAAAAATTCCACCTGATGTACAGAACCCAGCAATTTGGAACGATAGCCTGCGTCTTTTCCTTCCTTCGCTTCACGAAGCGGCAAACCGGTTCCCAATAGATACGTAGCATCAACAATATTATTTTTGTGTGGGAATAGATTTTCATTTTCCTTGCGTACGGCGTCCATTGCCAATGTGGTAAACAGCATAATCAACGTTTGATCTTCTTCCGATTTGCTGCTGCCTGGGTCGAGTTCCATGGAGTTATTCGCCTTTGTTGCCAATGTTCCCACACGGAAAATCGCACCATTTTCCTTCAGGGCAGGGGAGTGTACCCGTACATGGATACCATCCAGCGGATTTTTGGAATCCAAATCTTCTATGCCTATTACCGGACGATCTTCTGTATCTCTGGCAATCACGTTAGGTATATTCAATTCATAATCCATGTCTCCAAATATTGCTTTGATAGAATCGTTACCTACATCCACTGCAGCAATTCTTGATTTAGACATTGTCATCATTCCTTTTCATTTAATAGAGTGTAAGGTTTGGCATCATTTTTGTTAGGTTTTACCTGATGCTATGTATCTTTGGCCTAGTTGGCCCACGCAACGCACGCAGCCTTCCTCTATTTAATATTAATTGCAAAAGGAAAATACCGCAATGCTATTGGCTTAAAATTAATATATTTGTAAACATGTATACATGATTGCTTTAATAGTATGCATTTACGTTTACTTGTTTTCTTATTTTGTATACATGTGTACATAGCTACAAAACGGTATGCGTACGTATTTGTATACTTGCAAACTTGTTTGTTTACAATTGTATACGTTTATGTAAACATGCAAGCGTAATTGTAAACTTGTTTATTTTACTGAGAATACGACGAACAAATAAGCTAGTATTCTGCTCCCCTAGTTTGGAATAATTAAAATAAATTATCTAACTCAAAGGAGTCAGGAAATAATTATATGCTATGAAGAAAAAGTAGGGAAAAGAGAGGGGGAGAAGAAAAATACGCAGAAAGAAAAAATTTATACAAAGCGCAAATTTTATATGTAAAGCAATAAAACTTTACATATAGTAATATTAAAATAGAGCCATTTTGAAGGGGTTTAAACTGATTGCAATGAATTACACTAAAACCTTTAAAAAGACCCTTATTTGAGCTTAAAACAAGCGCAATTTTTAGCGAAATATGTTTTTGGATGAAATTTTATATTAAAGTCGCGAAAAAATGCAGGGTTCCATTAAACTGGAACCCTGCTGTTGTTTATTGTCGTATACCACAGAATGATAGAAAAAGCGTTACTGTAATACAATTTTCACCTTTTTAATTTGAAACCCGTCAATATCTTCCACAATGAATTGATAACCGCCTTGTTCCACCGATGTCCCCTTTTTCGCTTCGAGGTTTTTTGAGATAATCCAACCGCCGATAGTATCGACTTCATCATCTTCCAGCAATTCGACGCCAATAATGCGATTTACATCTTCAAGCAAAAGTTTCCCGTCGACAATATACGTATGTTCATCCAGCTTGTCGATATCGGGCTGTTCATTATAATCGAACTCATCCCGAATTTCTCCGACAATTTCCTCCAAGATATCCTCCACGGTCACCAACCCGGATGTTCCACCGTATTCGTCAATGACAATTGCCATATGAATGCGTTCCTTTTGCATTTTTAGCAGCATCTGCTTGATCGGCGTTGTTTCCGACACATGCAAAATTGGCCTGATCAAAGGTTCGATAGGTGTATCAACTTGCTTTAAATGCTTTGTAACCAACTCTTTAATATTTACCAAGCCGATAATATGATCCTTGTCACCTTCAGCAACAGGATACCTTGTGAATTGACCATCATTCATAAATGCGATATTTTCTGCAACATCCCGATCTTTATAAAAGCAAACCATTTCTGTTCGCGGAACCATGATTTCTTTGGCAACTCTTTCGTCGAATTCAAAAATATTGTTGACGTACGTCATTTCTGCCTGGTTAATTTCTCCGCTCTTATAGCTTTCCGACAAAACGAGCCGTAATTCTTCCTCCGACAGAGCAACTTCATTTTCACTTGCCGGCTTGAAACCAAGCAATCGGATAATCAATCGTGAAGAACCGTTCAAGAACCAAATGAACGGGAATAAGACCCTGTAAAAAAGAATCAGAGGTTTTGCGAGCGATAAAGTAAAACTTTCTGCTTTTTGAATAGCGATTGACTTTGGAGCAAGTTCGCCGACAACCACATTTAGAAAGGTCATCACCGAAAAAGCCAGAATGAACGAAATAAGGTGAGACACCGATTCATTGATATGGAGTTTATTTAAAATGGGGTCAATCAGCGCCAACACGGTTGGTTCACCGAGCCACCCCAACCCCAAAGCAGCCACACTTATTCCGAGCTGTGTAGCTGATAAATAGGCATCCAGGTTATCAATCACCTTTTTGGCAGATATTGCTTTTTTATTCCCTTCTTCAATCAGTTGATCAATCCTCGTCTTTCTAACTTTGACAATGGAAAATTCAGCGGCCACAAAAAAAGCGGTGAACGCAATCAGTAAGAAAACCCCAAATATCTTTACAATCTCCAAATATTACCCCTGCGCCCGATTGGCACACGGGGTTTCACCTCCTGGATGGAAGAATAACATAGATTATGGTGATAACTTCAGCTAAATAGGCAGTATTTTCATCTTAGATTATATAAAAAAACATGCTACCGTGTCTAACATGATAGATAACATTGTCCACATGTTGATAATATTTCCCCCTGGAATCGCAAATATCCACCATACATCCAGTGAAACTTCAACCAGAGGAGATTTTTCCGCATGTTAATCCGCGACAAAAAACCTTACAACATGGATTCACACATTGCAAGGTTTTTTCCACACTTTTGTATCAATCTATATATCTCTTCCGGTTCACCACATCTATTCCACCTGCACTCGTGACGACAGCGCCTGTAATAAGGTCGGAATCCTCACTGCAAAGAAAAGCGATCAGTCGGGCAATATCCCCGCCGGAGCCTGGGCGGCCAACCGGTGTTTGCGGGTCTTTCATTGTTTTGGCAGTCCGGATATCGGCTTCTTTCATATCACCGGTAATATCCCCCGGACAAACCATATTGGCAGTAATCCCATTGCTTGCTTCTTCCAAAGCAATCGTTTTGGTAAGAGAGACCAAGCCGACTTTAGCCGCACTAAACGCCGAACGGAAGATCCAGCCCGGTGTGTGCTGTGCATCCTGAAAGCCGTACGTAATGATCCTGCCAAATTGCTGCTTACGCATAATTGGAATGACCTGTTTGGCAAAATGAAAAACACTGCTCAGGTTTCCTTCCACCATTTCGTACCATTCTTCATCCGTATAATCCACAAGTTTCTTTTCTTCAAATACGTACGGACCAGCATTGTTAATCAAATAATCAATCCGCCCAAATCGCGCTACTGCCTGTTCGACAATATTGGCAATCGCCTGTTTTTGCGTGAGATCCCCTTGAACAAACTGAAGTCTATCAGCATAGTCCTTCCATTCTTCCTGTAGCTGTGCCACCCGTTTTCTATCGCTGCGAAAATTAACCGTAACCGTATGGCCATCCTGCAGGAATTTTTCCGTAACCATTTTTCCCAGACCTTTTGTTCCGGCAGTGATTATCGCATGTCTCAGTGTTCTCGCCTCCCGCTATCCAACCGAACCATTATGCTTTTATCAATGACAGGAACTCCCTACGCTTATCTGGATTTTCCGAAAATACACCTCTGCTAGCTGTTGTTACTGTCACTGCATCTTTCTTTTCTACACCGCGCCCGCACATGCACATATGCTTTGCCTCAATAACAACCATCACACCTTGTGGTTTGAGGACTTCATCCATTGCCACGGCAATTTGATTGGTCAAACGTTCTTGAACTTGAAATCTTCTTGCATATCCATCCACCATTCTGGCAATTTTGGATAAACCTGTAATTTTGCCATTGGGAATGTAACCGACATGGGCTACCCCGAAAATGGGTGCAAAGTGATGTTCGCATAACGAATTGAAATCGATATCCTTCACCATAATCAGATCACGGTGATCGACATCAAATTGTTTTTCCAAATGAGCTTTTGGATCTTGACGATAACCCACGGTGTATTCCAAAAACTTCTTTAATACCCGATAAGGTGTTTCCTGCAAGCCCTGGCGATCCGGTTCATCGCCACAAACTTCAATCAATTCTTTTACAGCGTCCATAAAATGTTCCGATTGCTTCATTTTATGCGCTGTTTCTTCAGGATCTGCGTTTAACAAATCCCGTATTTTTTGCATATTTATATCATCTTGTGTCGACATATTGCATCCTCTTCTCTCTTGGCAACACTTATTTAGAATTATTATTTTTTAATATTAAAACATACCCCTTTAGTGTAGTATATTGTTTTAGCATTCGTCAATTGAATTACCTGTATACTGCCAGTAAGCATGAAAAGGATGCCATATTTGTACGGCTTTGACTTCTTTGCTAAAATGAATGCTAGCAACCTTGGGTGTAAATCAAAATAGAATGTTAAGCGATTCTGGAGGAGAGATCATGAGCCATACACTCATTCAGCCCGATGATACCCTGACTTTATGGGGCATCATTACCATTTGGGCTGCAGCAAGCATTTATTTGGAGCAACGCTACAGCTGGGCGTCCAAAGTTTCCGGCGCAGTTGTTGCACTGGTCGGCGCCATTTTTTTATCCAACTTTAAAATCATCCCTACTGAATCAGCTGTGTATGATGCGGTATGGGACATCATCGTACCAGTCGCTATCCCGCTTCTATTGTTCCATGTCAATATCCGCAAACTTTGGCAAGAAGGCGGCAAATTGCTACTCATTTTTCTCATCAGCTCCATTGGTACTGTCGCAGGCACCATTGTCAGCTTTTCTTTATTAAAAGACTATATCCCGTTTTTGGATAAAATCAGTGCCATGATGAGTGCCTCCTACATTGGCGGGAGTGTTAATTTTCTAGCGATGGCAAGCAAGTTTTCAGCGCCGGGCGAAATGGTGTCGGCTGCCGTTGTGGCGGATAACTTAATGATGGCTGTATATATCGTCATCCTGATGGCCATTCCTACATTCGCATTTTTCCGCAAAAGATACAACACACCGCACATAGATCGACTGGAAATAGGTGCTGGCAACAAGGAAAAAACACAGGCCGAGGGCTTTTGGAAGAGAAAAGAGATTTCTTTGAAAGATATCTCACTAGCTATTGGAACAGCATTTTTATTGGTTGTTGTTTCGTTTAAGGCTGCTGATTTTTTCGCGAGCGTTATCCCTTCCGGAGGGCATGTCTCGTTTGTTTTCCATATTTTACATGGCTTATTTGGCGATCATTATTTAATGCTGACAACCTTGACGTTTGTTACGCTGGCTGCCTTCCCGAATTATTTTGAAAAGATTCACGGCAGTCAAGAGTTTGGCACATTTTTGATTTACATATTCTTTGTTGTCATTGGGGTGCCTGCTTCGATTTCTTTAATCATTAAAAATGCCCCATTATTATTGCTGTTTGTCTTTATCATTGTTTTGATCAATATGATTATTTCACTTGTCGTGGGCAAACTGCTGAAAGTGGATTTGGAAGAAATTTTGCTTGCCAGCAATGCCAATATCGGCGGCCCGACAACCGCTGCTGCAATGGCGATTGCCAAAGGGTGGAGGGACTTGGTTGGACCAATTATCGTCGTCGGTACACTCGGCTATATTATTGGCAACTATGTTGGTACGATTATTGGTTTTTGGTTTGGCGGTATGATGTAGGAAATATTCTTCTGGGTGACTGCACCTAAACCGGCAATTGGCTTGTGAAACATTGTGTGTTGGTTTTGAAATAGGTAGCGCGTCCCATGGCACAGTGGTCGGGAAGAATCGCGTGTTTGTTTTGAAGCTTACCCGGGAAAAATCATAAATACAAGGAGGAAAGCTACGATGGAACAATTATTATTTATCGAAACTGGAACCGGACTGGATGTTCATGGGCAAGATGTCACAAAAGCCGCCGTACGCTCCGTAGAGGATGCCATTCATTATAATTCCATGCCAGGCATTGAAAAGATGCTGCCGGAGCAAAAACTGGAGAATATGCATGTCAATGTAAAGCTTGCGATACCTGTAGATGCCGATCAGCTGGACGTGCAAAAGATAAAAGCAGTAATCCCATATGGTACGGTATCTGTGGAAGTGATGTCCGGCGGCATGGCAACGACAAGCGGGATATTTTTGGAAGACAAAGCGGACAAAAACGACCTCATGTACATCGTGAATGCTGCAGTTGAGGTTGGATATTGACGAAAAACGGGAGGCAGTAAGGCAGGAGGTCCATCTATCCAATGCTAGTGTGGGGAATTGGCAAAAAGCGGCTCTTTTGTTGTGAAGTGAGCCGCTTTTTCCCCATGCTGTATAATGATTGATTTATTTATGGCCGTCGTTCAATCTTCTGGCTTCTTCTGGGCTGGACATTTTGGATCGGCCCGGATAGCGCAATCCAACATCTCTATCCGATTCCACACGCCCGCTCTGCTTTAACTTCTTTTCCTGTCGATCTCTTCCCATTTTAAGCACCTCCTGTTGTTAAAATGAGTTACTTTGGAATGGATTATGCATCGGTGCAGTACTCTCTCCTGTTAGTTAAAATCGCCCTGCCTTTTTTCAATGATTTCCACAAATTTATTTGCAGCCGGTGTCAGCGGCACATTTTTCAAAAAACATGCCCCAATGTTTCTTTGCGGTATGGGCTCTTCCAATCTCACCTCATACACTAGACCCTTTTCCAAATAATCCTTGGAAAATTCCCTCGTTACACAGGCAACACCCAAATTGATTTTGGCAAACTCCAATAGCAGATCATGCGAACCAAGCTCAAATTCCGGCACTGTTTTAACTCCCTTTGAAAGCATGAATGCCTCCACAAATCGGCGCGAATTCGCCTTGGATTCCAAAAAAATCAACGGTAGTTTCACCAGCTTTTGCAGGCTGACCGTACCCGACAGTATTTTCCTGAACTTTTCCCCGTATACAAAGATGTCGTGCACGTGTATAAATGGCCGCAGTTCCAGCGCTGTATCTTTAATCGGAAAATTGCAGATCGCCATGTCGACCTTGCCGTTTTTCAACATGGCGATTGTTTCGTCTGTCGTCCCATTGACAATTTTAAATTTCACACCAGGATAGGCGTTATGGAAAACTTCCAAGTATGGGAGTAAGAAATAGCGGGAAATCGTATCACTGACGCCAACCTTCAGCTCACCGGTCGTCAAGTGTTTGAACGCTGCTATTTTTTCTTCACCGGTTTCTAGTAAATTCAAGGCTGATTGGACATACTCAAAAAGATGACTTCCTTCGTCCGTCAGCGTCACCCCTTTTGGTGTTCGATTGAACAAGCGGGTTTCTAATTCATTTTCCAGCTGGTGAATAGCCTGGCTGACAGCTGGCTGGGTCAAAAACAACTCTTTTGCAGCCTTGGAGAAGCTTTCATTTTTGCCAACGACCCAAAATATTTTGTACAAATCCAATTTACTCACCATATTAATGCACCTTATACCTCTTATTATTATTATTAATTTTACTTATATCATAAAAGCAAGGTATAGTACAAGTAGGAAAGATAAATGAAACCTTCCGATCAGTTAGGAGAGATCATCATGGAAAGAGTAGTAGGAACAGTTGTCAGAGGCTTGCGCTGCCCTATCATTAACGAGGGGGATCACATCGATGACATCGTTGTGGATACCGTATTGCATGCGGCAGAAACAGAGGGATTGACCATCCATGACCGTGACATCGTTTCAGTGACAGAATCCATCGTGGCACGTGCGCAAGGAAACTACGCCACAGTTGATCACATTGCAGAAGACATAAAAAATAAATTCGGTGACGATACAATCGGCCTTATCTTCCCGATTTTGAGCCGGAACCGGTTTGCGATTTGCTTGCGCGGCATTGCAAAAGGTGCGAAAAAAATAGTATTGATGCTAAGCTATCCATCCGATGAGGTTGGCAACCATCTTGTCAGCATTGACCAGTTGGATGAAAAAGGTGTCAATCCTTGGACGGATGTATTAACAGAAAAACAATTCCGTGACTATTTCGGATACAATAAACACGCTTTTACCGGTGTCGATTATATTGACTACTATAAATCATTGATTGAAGCAGAAGGTGTGGAATGCGAGGTTATTTTCTCCAACAACCCCAAAACCATTTTGGAATACACAACCAGCGTACTGACTTGTGATATTCATACGAGATTCCGCACGAAACGTATTTTAAAAGCCAATGGCGGCAAAAAAGTTTACAGCTTGGATAACATTCTATCTGCCCCTATCGATGGCAGCGGCTATAACGAACAATACGGTCTGCTTGGTACGAATAAATCAACAGAAGACAAAGTAAAACTTTTCCCGCGAGATTCACAAGTCGTTGTGGACCGGATTCAACAAAAGCTGAAGGAAAAAACCGGCAAAAACGTGGAAGTCATGATTTACGGCGACGGTGCCTTCAAAGACCCGGTGGGAAAAATCTGGGAACTGGCTGACCCGGTTGTATCCCCTGCTTATACGGCTGGTCTGGATGGCGTACCAAATGAAATCAAATTAAAATATCTTGCCGACAACAACTTCGCAGATCTACGCGGGGAAGAGCTGCAAGAGGCTGTTGCGAAATTCATTGGCGAAAAGGAAAGCGATTTGGTCGGTGCGATGGAAGCACAAGGAACAACACCACGCAAATTGACCGACCTAATTGGTTCCTTGTCCGATTTGACATCGGGCAGTGGGGACAAAGGAACACCAATTGTATTTATTCAAGGCTATTTTGATAACTATACGAAATAAGGGAGGCATTTGCCTTCCTTTTTTGTATAATTGAGCGTTGTTAATCATTTCTTATGAAAGCCGGATACGATCCCAGCACCTTGGCTTTTTTCAAGGTTGAGGAACACCTTCGATTTGGCAACCATATTTGATTAGAAGAGCGGGGCTTGCGCGTTTATTTATGTCAATTTTTGTCGAAAAAGATTTTGTTTTTGAGGGTAAAGGTATTGCATTCTCTTTTTTCAAGGAGTATAATTACTTTTGTAACATAAAGGGGACAAAACATATCGGAATTGACGGTTAATGATTCCCTTACTAATAACATCAGTCTATGGGGTATTAGCTCAGTTGGCAGAGCAGGTGACTCTTAATCATCAGGTCGAAGGTTCGAGCCCTTCATGCCCCATCTATGAATAAAGGCGTAACTCCATCATCATGGTGGAGTTTTTTTGTGCTTTTTTTGCTGGGAAACTATTTCATACTCAAATTGTTTCTTGCTAATTGTATTTTTACTGGATTTGTGCCAAGTCGCGAGGAAAATGAGGGGGCATCGAGGTTATGAGCTACCGAATGACGCGGTTTTTCTTTCGTTCAGTCGTTCATCCGGCTTATGAACTACCGAATGACGCGATTTTTCTTTCGTTCGGGCGTTCATCCGCACTATGAGCTACCGAATGACGCGATTTTTCTCTCGTTCGGGCGTTTATTGGGGTTATGAACTCTTGGCTTAGAATCGCCCAATTCCCCCTCTATTTTATATCTTGTATTTTTACTATATACTACACTAACATAAAATGAAATGTGAGGTGGTAAACTTTGAAACAAAATGATTATTATCAAAATCTATTAAAAAGACTTTGCAAAGCTAATAATATTTCCCCTCGAAAACCTAGATTTGAAGATAATGAAGGCCTAGTAACTATTCACGTTAAAAATCATTTGAAAGAAGGGGTAGATTTGGAATGTTTTAAAATCTTAAATCTCATTCAACAAACAGTTATGCCTTTAGGTATAAAATTTAATCAACAGTTATATTTATATCCAAATGGAGATAGGTTAGATAGGGTAGCGATAACCTTTAACAAAAATGATTATGTGCTTTTAAACAAAAAGCTAGAAGAAGGAGATATAAATAATTAAAAAAATTGTTCTAATCATGAGAAGCCCATAAATGCCATCTGTGGCGTTTTGGGCTCTTTTAGATATTAAACTTCTTATAAAGGCGAGAAAGCCTATTCTGGCGTCTGTCAACGGTAAGCGGACCGTAGGGAGCATTAAATAATAACCCAACGGAGAATGTCAACAACAAAGATCTATACAATACATTGAAAAAAAACCAGCCTATCACACTGCGACAAGCTGGTTTTTTCAATCTTTTTTAATTCTCTTTTCTCCGGGACTTGGCAAGCACTTCATAAACAATTGGTACGATGACCAGTGTCAGCAGGGTTGAACTGATCAAACCGCCGATAACTGTAATACCGAGTCCTTTGGATATCAGGCCGCCGCCTTCCATGCCGATAGCTAACGGAATCAATGCGCCGACTGTTGCCAGTGCCGTCATCAAGATGGGACGCAACCTTGTTGTTCCCGCTTCAAGCAATGCTTCTCTGGTTGATAAACCTTCATTTTCTTTGTGAATCACACGGTCAACCAGTACAATTGCATTCGTGACAACAATTCCGATTAGCATCAAAGCTCCAATCATTGCCGAAACGCTTAACGGTTCACCGGCAATCCACAATGCGACCAGACTTCCGATGATTGCAAATGGAAGTGAGAATATGATTGCAAATGGTGCCAATGCGCCATGGAAAGTTACAACAAGCACGAAGTAAACAATCGCAATGGCTGCAAGCATTGCCAATCCTAGTTGGGTGAAGGAATCATTGATTTCTTCTGTAATCCCGCCAAATTCTACCTTCACGCCATCCGGCACATCCAATTGATCAATCTTCTTCTGAACAGCCTGGGATACGCCACCAGCGTCTTTTGTCTTGATGTTTGCCTTAACGGAAGCATACATTTTACCATCACGCCGCTGAACGGTATCCGGTGATTTACCTTCCTTGACATCGACTACATCGCCGACTTTTACTTTCGTGCCAAGGGGCGTATCAATTTCCTTATTCGTCAAATCTTTGATGCTTTTGTATTCTTTTTTCTCTACTTCGACGTAGACATTCACATCCTCACCATCATGTTTAACTGTGGTAAGTGGTGAGCCCTCCGTTCCATTGGCAAGCGCCATGCCGATCTGCGCAGTTGTCAATCCATATTGGCTCAATTTCTTTTGATTCGTTACCAGCGTATATTGGTCATAGGCTTCAGAGATGCTGGAGTCAACCTTTTCCAGATCTTTGTTGTCTTTTAGAATATCTTCCACCTTGTCGGAAGTTTTTTGAATGTCTTCCAGATTATCACCGTAAACATACAGTTCCAATCCGCTGCCCATGCTGTCAAAGTCCATGCTCTTCCATTCGCCAATGTCGGTTTGCTTGTTCAAATCTTTGATGATTTGTGTGCTTTCTTTATCAAAATGCTTATAGTCCTTATCATACTCGATAAAGAATAAAGCAGCATTGTCACCGCCCATTCCCATGGATGCTAACGGACTGTCACCGCCAAGCGAGTACTGGTACTTTGTAATGCCTTTTCGTTCGCCAATTAATTTCTCTGCATCACTGGTTATTTTTTTGGCTTTTGCATGCGTTTCTCCCGGTTCCGGGGTATATGTCGCCATTACCATTTTCTGTTCTTCGTCTGCTAGGAAGTTAACGCCAATCACCGGCAGCAAGAACAAACTAAGAACAAGTACAACCACTGCCCCACCGAATGTGATGATTTTATGGTTCAGCGCCCACTCTAGAACATTCCGATACACTTTTGCCAGTCTGCTCGGTTTCTTTTCAATTCTTGCTTTGCCTGATTGCGACGTTTCATTGTTCAGTTGTTTCTTAAACAATGAATGTGCCAGCATCGGAACAACGGTGATCGCAACAAGCAAAGATGCTGCCAGCGCGAATACGACCGCCAAAGCGAATGGCATGAACAATTCACCGACTTGGCCATGGATCAGTCCCATCGGCAAGAACACCGCGATGGTTACAATCGTTGACGACATAATTGGAATAAACATTTGTCTTGTCGCTTCCCGGACCAGTTCTTTTCCATGCAATTTTTCATCCGGCAGCGACATGCGCCTGTAGATGTTTTCCATCACGACAATGGAGTCATCGATGACCCGCCCGATTGCAACGGTTAGCGCACCAAGCGTGAGGATATTCAGTGAGATATCCATGTAATGCAGTGCAAATATGGCAATCAATAGCGATAGCGGAATCGATATAATCGAAATGATAGTCGTTTTGAAACTTCTTAAAAACAACAAGATGATAATAACAGCAAAAAGGATACCAAACAGTGCTTTATCCAGCATTGTGCTGACTGATTCTTCAATTGGCTGTCCTTGGTCAAATGTTGCTGTAGAAGTAATTCCCAAGTCCTTTTCAAAGTCGTCCATTTTATCTTTTACATCATTTACAACGTCAACCGTGTTTGCTTCAGAAGCTTTGACGACTTGAATCCCGATGGAATCTTCGCCATTGGTTCTGGAAATGGACTCCGATTCTTGGACTAGCTTGACATGTGCTATTTTATCTAGCGACACCGTTGGCAGCTTGATATCCATCTGTGCCTGTGCAGCTTGGGATGCTACATCTGCACCATTTTGTCCGGCTTGTACGCCAGGCATTTGGCTTTGGCCAGCGGCTTGGTCAGCTCCTTGTTGCGCACCCTGTTCTTGATCCGGCTGCATTTGGCCTTGCTGCATCTGACCGGCAGCCTGCCCTTGATCGGCACCCATTTGTGTCTGCGGCGTATAAGGGATTTTCAGTGCTTTTAGGTCCTTGATATCTGCCGCTTTACCATCAATAACAAGATTTTTTACTTCACCGTCAAAATTATTCAGTCCCATTGGATAGGTCATATCCGAACCCTGAATGATTTGTGCTACTTTGTCTTCTGTCAAACCGTATTTGGCCAATTTTTTCTGATCAAAATCAATGGTCACCTTTTGTAATTGCTGTCCAGTTACCTGTACATCCGAAACACCGTCAATTCCCTTTAATGAAGGAACAATGTCTTTTTCAACCGTGTTTGTCAATTCCTCCAGGGAATGATCAGCGTCACTGACACTCAACGCAATAACCGGAAAAGCATTCAAATTAATCCGGGAAACTTCCGGATCTTTTGCCCCGTCCGGCAATTTGGCATCAGCTACCGCCTCTTTTACTTCATTTAAGGCATCATCCATATTCGTATCAAAGTCAAACTCCATCTGAATCGATGAGGCATTTGCCATGGAGGAGGAGCTGACTGTTTCAACGCCTTTCAAATTTTGGACCACCTGTTCAATCGGCTCAGTGACTTTTTCCGCCACTTCATCTGGTGCTGCACCCGGATAGGTGGTCATAATCGAAATGTTTGGCATCGTGATATTCGGCATGGCCTCCTGCTTCATATTCAGTCCCGAATATAGCCCCGTAACAATAACCAATACGGTAAGAATCCATATCGCGAATTTGTTGTTAAGGGCAAAATTGATAATTTTCTTCAACACATACACTCCCCGCAACTTTTATTTCTATTTGGTTGAATCTTTGTTTTTCAAACTTCCTGACCACCCAGTCAATACCGGAGACCAGAAAAAGATGACCAATCAGTCAAACATTCCAAAAAATAGCCATTCACCATGTACAAACAACACCATTAATCTTACCTAATCAGCCATACAATTACAAGTATGAAGAAAAGAAAAAATGTAACAGATTGTTGACATGGGGTGACCAGTTGGTCATAATGAAGGCAGATAAGAAACAAAGGCGCAAGCGCCCTTACAGGCTAAAAGCGCGACGTCCTGGGACTGCGATTACTCGTCCCACCGAAAAGCACTGGGGCTGCGGTTACTCGCCCCATCAAAAAGCTCTGGGACTGCGATTACTCGTCCCATCGAAGAGCTTTTGCTAGTTGCTGGGCGCTGGAGTCGGACGTGCTGTCACCCAAAAGTGACGTCCATACAGCCTGAATTTTATACTTCTTATAACAGAAACAAAGCAGGTGAGTTATGTGAATGGAAACAAGAGACAAGAAATTATCGAAACAGCGATCAAGCTATCTGCGGAAAATGGCTTTGGCAATACATCCGTACAGGATATTGTAAATCATTGCGGCATTTCCAAAGGCGCGTTTTATAATTATTTTTCATCAAAAGAAGAATTGCATATCGCGATTTTTCAATACCATTTTAAAAAAATGCACAACATCCTTGTCAACAAAGATAATAGCAATCTACCACCGCGTGAAATATTAAGGAAACAGCTGTGGGTATCTTGTGAACATTTCCGGAAGTACAGGGAATTTTTTATCATTTATTTTCGTGAGCAGACCTTTTCCATCAATAAAGAATTGCACGAAGTAATGGAAAAAGCGCAATATGAAATGTTTGCATTTTACGAAAAAAACTTGCGGAAAATTTATGGAGAAACCATTCATCGCTGTATTGGCGATGTCATTGTGATGATGGAGGGTATACGCAACAGCTACTTGGCAATGATGCTTATCTACAACCTTGATTTGGATTCCAATAGCATTGTGGATTTTTTGATGCACCGTTTGGATGATATCGTTCATGGTTTTGAAAATGGAGAGGAACCCGTCATCAATGTGGATAACTTGCAACTTTTGGTTTCAAAGTCTCCCTTTTCCGCTATTAATAAAGTAAAACAAGCCAAGGCGTTACTGACAGATATGGCGGAACAACTAAACATGATTGCCATCAATGCAGAAGATAAACGGGGGCTACAGGAGGTAATCCAGTTCTTGCAAGACGAATTGGAAAAACCCGAACTGAACAAGTACGCATTTCAGGGCATGCTCGCCAATTTGAAAACAATCAAAGGCTTTGACATCTACCGTAAAAAAATCGCCAAATTGCTGGATATACAGCTTTTGTAAAAATTTCGCGTTGGCATAGATTGGTAATTTCGCTTATCGCAAAATCCATCGCTGAAATTATCCATCTTTGGGGAAAAGCTGCACATTTAAAAACCAACGTAGGTTTCCCCAAACCTGCGCAATTCGTCATTTCATGCTTTCCTCGGCCAAATAAAATACGAAATCGAGATGGCGTTATCAATTAACACAACGATCCCCCATACTTTTAATATGCCAATCAGTTCTTCCGTTTTATCTGCATCGCCGATGTAGGCAATCATTCCAAGCAGCATCGCTCCTCCAATCATAAAAGCGAGCACATGCTTCAGTGATTCTTTCATACTATGCTTAGCGTATTCCATGCCAATGCGACGCCGTGGCTTAGGCCCTTGGCGTTTTACATAATATACAAATCGCTCATCCGCCCAGCGAATCATGCTTTTTCCATAGACAATAGATACAGCGAGATAAATCGGCGCGATACCATGTGCAATCGTCGCAGGCGCCCCACGATAAATGTCAATACTTGTTACGATCAACAGCAGCAGGTCTACAACCGGTGTCATTGCCAGCAAAAATAACCCAAGCCGTTTTTGGTTCAGTAAATATCTTGTTACCAACCCCCCGATTACGAACACCCAAAATCCAATTTCACAGGCAACAATTGTCCATGCTACAAAATTCATTTCTCCGTCCACCTTTTTGGTACAACTGTATTATTAAATCCAGTTTACCACGCTTCCTTTTTTAACACAACTGTATTTTTAAATAGAAATATATATTTTTTCTTGCTATGATGGATGTATGCCCAAGATTGTAAATCATGACGATCGCCGGGAAAAAATTGCACGGGCAACGTGGCAAGTTATTCTGGATAAAGGCATGGAAGGAGCGACCGTAAGAAATATTGCCAAGGAAGCGGGTCTCTCGTTGGGAGCGCTCCGCTATTATTTTAAATCACAGGATGAACTGCTTGTCTATGCAATGGAACTCGTAAAGAATCGCGCGACCAAACGAATAACTGCCGTTTCCAAAAAGGAGCTCCCGCCCAAGGAAATGGCAATAGAAATATTGATGGAAATTGTGCCAACCAATGCCCAAACCCGGGCGGAAATGGAAGTCTGGCTTGCATTTGTCACGTATATGAAGCCAAGAAAACATGCGAAGTTGCATATAAATGATGATATTTTACAAGGAATGGAGAAAATCATGCAATATCTCTCTGCAACAGGAAATTTGCGTGCCGAGTTGGATGTATCGATTGAAACAGAGAGATTGTATGCATTTATTGACGGTCTTGCGTTGCATGCCTTGTTGCATCCTGAACACCTCTCTCCCGAGCAGATCAGAAAAACAATCACGTATCATATCGACCAGATTTGTATTTTTTGACAACAGTCTGTTATAGCGGAATGAACAATGATTGCTAAGATTAAAGAGACCATGCAGCAGCGCGTACAAAGGCCGACAATGTGTATGGCCATGCATATTTTAGGGAAAGAGGAGAAAAAGCATGGAAGGCGCATGCCCAGAAATGGCCGCAGAGACAACCGCGGCCACCCTTACACAAATACAAAGGCGGTGTTTGATACAAAATGCATCACCAAATTAGGAATAACATGCAGTGTAGCAAAACGAGCCACAGCCACCCATAGCCTAAGTTCGACTTGCATCATTCCTCTCCAAAACAACTCTTCGCCAAGCTACAAAAACAAACTGAAAAAAGACCGTCGTCACCAATGGAATCTCCGATGGCAGCCCTTCCGTTCAGCAGAAGAATTTTCGCCACTTACAACCCTCCCTTGCCCCAGATTGGGTTTGATAAGAAATTATTTAAAATAATTCACCAAAAAACTAATAACAATCACTACTGCAACCAATGTGAACATCATTCCTGGACTACCCAAAAACATTCTATCAAATGAATCGTTTTCCTTGTCTTTCTTATTTTCATCTTCTTTTCTCATATTCACTTCCCCCCCTCAGTTTGTGGGAAATCAAAAGGCTCTGTTATTTATTTCATTTTAACGTGTAATTCAAAAATTCAAAACAGGGAAATGAATGTGTTTAAAAAAGTTCGCCTACCATTGATTTTTATTCCTGTATGCAACATGTGCGTTTTAACAACGGATAAAACCTGCCATCTTGCTCAAAATAAAACAGATATTAACACATGGAGGTTCGAAAATGACCAGCAATCCAAACAATGAAGAGCAGACACATATCGAAGCGGAAGACACGCTAACCACCAGGCAGGGGCATCCTGTCACCAACAACCAAAGTATCCGCACAGTCGGAAACCGTGGGCCGGCAACATTGGAGAACTATGATTTCATCGAAAAAATCAGTCACTTCGACAGAGAGAAAGTGCCTGAACGAATTGTACATGCACGCGGGGCGGGTGCACATGGGTATTTTGAAACTTACGGAACCGTCGGGGATGAACCTGTATCCAAATACACAAGAGCAAAGGTTTTCCAGGGAAAGGAAAACGTACGCCTGTCTTTGTTCGATTTTCAACGGTCGTCAATGGGAACCATTCCCCGGAAACCGTGCGTGACCCGCGCGGATTTGCCGTTAAATTTTATACGGAAGATGGCAACTGGGATTTGGTTGGCAACAATATAAAAATATTTTTCATCCGCGATGCCATGAAATTCCCGGATATGATTCACGCGTTCCGGCCGGATCCTGTTACCAATCTGCAAGACAGCCAGCGTTTCTTTGATTTTTGCGCCAATTCACCGGAAACATTTCATATGGTAACGTTCATGTATTCACCTTGGGGCATCCCCGCAAACTACCGCATGATGCAAGGTTCCGGCGTCAATACGTACAAATGGGTCAACAGCCAAGGCGAGGCAGTCCTTGTCAAATACCATTGGGAACCGAAACAAGGCATCAAAAATTTAACTGTTGAAGAGGCAAACAAAATTCAAGCAACCAATTTCAGCCATGCGACACAGGATTTGTACGAAGCGATTGAGCGTGGCGATTACCCGGAATGGGAATTATTCGTACAGATCATGAGCGATGAAGAACATCCGGAGTTGGATTTTGATCCATTGGATGATACAAAATTATGGCCCGAGGATCAATTCCCCTGGTTGCCGGTAGGTAGAATGGTGTTAGACAAAAATCCGGAAAATTATTTTACGGAGGTAGAACAGGCAGCGTTTGGAACAGGCGTCTTGGTGGACGGACTGGACTTTTCTGATGATAAAATGCTACAAGGGCGAACGTTTTCCTATTCGGATACACAACGATACCGCGTAGGCGCAAACTATTTGCAAGTACCAATCAATGCAGCAAAAAGGCGGGTGGCTACCAACCAGGAAGGTGGGCAAATGCGCTACGAAAATGATAAAGCACCCGGACAAAATCCGCACGTAAACTATGAGCCTTCTTCCCTCGGCGGACTGAAAGAAGCCAAACAACTTGGTAAAGAATATACACCCAAGGTAGAAGGAAAACTTGTCAGGGAATCGATTGACAGACAGAGCAATACGAAGCAAGCAGGGGAAACTTATCGCCGCTTTGAAGACTGGGAAAAGGATGAATTGATTAAAAACTTAGTAGGCGATCTTGCCGAGTGTGAAAAGGACATTCAGGATAAAATGATGGCGCTGGCAGAAGAAGCGGATGAAGAATACGGCCGCCGTTTAAGAGAAGGATTGGCCAATGCGAAAAAGGATGGTTCAAGCCGTAATCCATTGGGAAACAAGGATGCAGAAAAAGCACCACAGCAAGCCATCGATAAAGGAAAAGACGCAGAACCATATTAAGCAGCTTGGCAAGCGAATAAAGGCGCAAGTGTCCTTACAGTCTAAAAGCGCGACGTCCTGGGGATGCGGATGCGGCTACCCGCCCTACCGAAAACCATTGGGACTGCGATTACTTGCCACATCGAGAAACATCTGGGTCTGCGATTACTCGCCACATCAAAAACATTGCTAGTTGATGAGCGGTGGAGCCCGACGTGGCTGTAGCTAAAAGTGATATGGACATAGCCTGCTTTTTATACCTGCTTCATCATACAAAGAACAAGGCGCAAAAATCAATCATGCGCCTTGTTTCTATTCCCCATCTTGTTTTTGAAAATATGCCATTACAAACGCCTTAAACCGCTCCGCTGCCGGAGATAAATACCGCCCTTGCATCCATGCCAATCCCAGCGACCGTTCACATGTCGGCCACGTTACATGCAGCGGGACAATTTTCGAAAAATCAAGTCCTTTGACCTCCGGAATCAGTGCTACTCCAAGTCCCGCGCCGACCAGCCCGGCAAGCGTATGGATTTCTTCTCCTTCAAACAATATGGTAGGGGCAATACCCGCCTCTTCAAAAAAATCACTCGTCATTTGCCGTAGCGAATTACCTTCCTTGATGGCGATGAAATGTTCCGTAGCAATTTCATCCAGTCTGATACGTTTACGTTTCGCAAGCCTATGATCAATAGGTACGATTACATACAATTCCTCACGCCAGAGCCTTGCCCAGTTGATTTTCAGGCCCGCTTCAATCGGAGTTGTCAGGCATAAGTCAAATTTCCCCGCTTCGAGCTGCTTCTGCAATGCAAATGAATTATTCTGTGTAAATTGAAAGCGCAAGTTCGGATAGGTTTTTCGAAAAGCGCCAATCAGCTCGGGGATTTTTTCGGTTCCCAATGTATGCAAAAAACCAAGCGAGATTTCCCCATTTTCTGGGTCGATGATGTCGCTGATTTCCTGTTTCGCCTCTTCCAATTCCGCCATCATCCGATTGACGCGCTTCAACAACAATTCTCCATAGCGATTTAATACAATAGACCGTCCTTTTCTTTCAAATAACGGTACGCCAAGTTCTTTTTCCAGCCGGGAAATAGAGCGGCTTAACGCCGGCTGGGTGAGAGACAGGCTTTTCGCAGCCTTTGTCATGTGTTGCTGTTTAGCCACTTCCCGGAAATACGTCAGCTGCTGCCACTCCATGTAAACGACCCCTTTCATTGGCATATTATTATTTATGATTCTGTAACAAATCGCGGGATTACCGACATTATTCGACATGAATAATGCATAGTAATCGGGTAGTTGAAAACT
>NZ_JAROCA010000110.1 GCF_030732005.1 Tigheibacillus jepli
TTGTAAGCCTCCCTGACACATTAAGTAGTATAATATATTTCACTCTTAGTGTCCAAGTTCATTTAGGGGCTTATGAGTAAGTTTAACAATACATCTTTCACTCCACTCGCATTAAAGACTAATCCTACCGCAATTAATGCCACAATTAGAAACCCAATTAACTTGGAAAACTCACGCTTAAATCCTAAGTAAATTCCAATCACGACAATTGCCATTAACACTAACGATTGTGCATTACTTAAAAACCAATTATAGAGATTTTGACCAAAATTCATTGTTTATTTCTCCTTTCATTCTCTAATACTTTGTCACTTGACGCATACATTCGATAAACCATAAAATAACACCGCCCATAATCGTAATAAAAATGTACTTTAATAACTTCATACAATCCCTCCAATCTATCGTTTAATGACTTCTTCTGTCGCAAGTGCTTGTTGCATCAATAATTGATGGTGACGCTTAGTTAACTTTGCCTGATCTAACATATCTTTAATCACAGTCGTTTGATTGATTTCATCGAGCTTCGTTGCTAATTTCCAAGTAGGAGCCACTTGTCGAGCCAACCATCTAAGTGTTTTATCAAATGTGTACGGTTCAGGTTTTGTTGTTAAAGTAATTTTTCTACTTACACCTAAATCCAAAAATCGTTTCCATTCTTTATTGATTTTCCAATGACTACGACGTTTTTTCTCATCCTTATCGACAAAACGAATATATCGGTTAATGATGGAAAACGCTGTTCGTCCAGCGTCTTCATAGGTCATTAAATCAACAATCGCGTGATACGCACGGTCATTTTTTAAGCGTATTTCAAAGCGGTTTTTTACATCTGTATCTTCTAGTGATGTTCCATGCTTTACATATTGTTCGTAATCTTTTTCATACGCACAGAAATACACATCACTTTTTAATGAACCAATATATAACGTATTGCCCATATCCCGCTTTTCTTCGCCATGTATCAGTTCACCCGAACGATAGCTTTTAAAACTACGAAATACAGAGATACATTCTTCATTACGGCATTTGTTAGTCAAAAACGGAATATCTAAGATGCTTATCTTGTCGTTTATCGCGAGGTCAATTCGTTTAAATACGCCACCAACACGAAACACATCCATGAAAAAATCAAACCATGTTCGCTGTTGGGCTAATAAGAAATTTTCAAATTGGCGGCATCCTTTTCCTTTCAGTTCCAGTAAACAACCTTTATCTTCATCAGGTGAAACCATGACGACAATATCTCCAAACACATATTGTTCCATGTACGAGTAAAATGCGTAATCCTCATGCATCATATACTCCATTTTAAGTTTCAAAATTTCTTCAATGACAGGCTTCGGATTGGTCGTTAAAAAACGAATCCGTACATAGTCAAACAAAATTTCCAAAGGTGCATCTGGATTAAATTGTTCTAAAACATTTAATAGAGCATTTTTTAATGTTGGAGTCGGAGTTACTTTTCCTGTTTCGATTTCACTGATATATTGTCTAGAAATCCCCACATGTACAGCCAATTTATTTTGTGATACGCCATATTCCACTCGTCTTTCCTTTAAACGTTGATACCAAGGCACTTGATTCATATGCAATCCTCCCAACTAAAAAAAATGTCAACTAAAGGGAAAAAGTTGACATCTTTGTGATACCCTTTAAACCATTGTGCCTACAGGTGTTAAGGCACTTCTCGGACAGTTTCCTATTGCTTTTCTACCCCCCTGTTAGAAACGGGGGGTTAAGGCGTGGCTGTCGCCACGCAGGCTTCGCCCAGCACGTCGGCTTTCGCTTCGCACGCCACCGCACTGTGCAGCCTTTATGACACTAACTTTCCAATTTCTTTTAGAAAATCATGACCTTTGGGGACAAGGGGTGTATAAAATTCAGAAATCACATTATCTCCTTTATCGACATATCCACGACCTTTAATCTGTTTTAGAAAAAATTGTTTTTGTACGTCCGAACCAAAAAGCATCCCATACCCAAGCTCACTCATTCTGCCTAATCCTACTCGAAAGTTAAATTGATCCCTTATTCCATCTCCAAGATACTTTGCATCTGGTCGTTGACAGGCAAGAATTAAAAAGAAGCCTGCTTGTCTGCCTAACATGACAATCTGTTTTAATTTTGTTAATATGGCAGTACTTTCCTTAGAAGTAAGCATTTCCATAAATGCTACATATTCATCAAAAATTAAAAAGTGGGGAGATAAGCCTAAATACGCATAGTTTTCTCCTGTTTTATAATTAGGCATCTGTTTCATTTCTTCACTACGAGCCATCATAGATTCATAAAACACATCGATACAGGTTATCATGTCTTCCTTTTTGTAGTACACATCAGGCATAACGGTAGCTAAGTCCGCTAAATCCGCATTTTTTGGATCTAAAACATACAATTTTGCATCTGTTTTTAATAACGCTTCAATCAGCGTGAGAATAAAATATGTCTTTCCACCGCCTGTTCCACCAGCAATTAACATATGGGGAAGCTTATCATACTCCCAATCCATTGACTTCATAAGCTTTAAGCGTCCATTTTGTGCAACAACTTCATCAATCGAAATACGGTTCGCAATCATATCATGGAAAAGGGCATACTCCACATAGGAATCATGTAACTCTTTTGATACCAATTCACAATACAGCCCACTTTCTAATTTAGTCTCTAAATTTAAAAGGGGTTCTTGATATTTACCAAGCGTTATTTCCACTTGAATATACAATAATCCTTTTTCATACCGATAATACATCTTTGGAAAATGGCTGATTTTTTCCTTCGTTTTATTGGATGGAATATCCTTAAAAAAGCCCTCTTGTGCAATTTGTTTTGTTTCATACCATCCGTTCTCCAAAATCATTTTTGCGAGCTTTTGACGGTGAATGATTTGTTTTATTTTGTCGTACCGATAGCGATAATAGAGATATGCACATCCGGCAGTTAAGGCAAGGCTAATTAACAATGTCACCAATCCATAGGTGCTGATAAAGTGTGCTTGAAAGTCATCCAATTGCCATGTGGTCGAGAGTAAAAAGGACAGATGAAAAGGGATAAAGGAAACGAGCCATACACCTACCAGCCCAAAGAATATAAATTGAAAAACGAGGGAAGCATCTTTTTCCTTAATGCGTTCCCCTCGCCTTCGGAAGGTCTTCATTATTTATCCTTTGTTGGTGTAGCTTTTGAAGTGTTACTACCCGTTGTTCCTGTTTTTCCCCTTAAAACCAAATCATCCGCCTTAATATACCAATCGACATCAGCGCCACGAAAAGTCGCATTTGCGACGGTATCTGCGACAGGATTAATCAGTTCGACTTCCGCATTATAATCAAATTCTTTCAAAGGCACAGAAGCAGGAATACTAACTTGAATCATGCGACCTTGTTCACGAGACTTTAAATCATACGTGCGTTCTTTCACTTCATTTGATACCGTGCCATCCTCATTTTGAAGAAACACTTCACGACGTAATGCTGAAAATTTTAGTAAACCAAACGTTTTTTCCTTATCAATGACAATACCTTGTGCTAATCTCATCTATTTTTCCTCCTTATGCTTTGACCATGTCATCTGCATGTAAGATATATTTTGTAAATCCGCGATCACCAATTTTATAACCTTCTGCGGTAATTCTTGCATTCACTAATTTTACTTTTTCCTCATGTTCAAAAAACTTTTCTCCAGCTTCTTGGGAAAGAATCACTTCAATATCATCTGCCCGTTGAATATCGGAATACAGATTATAACTCCTAGAAAGAGTGGTCATACGTCCATTAATCCGTCGCTGTTCGACTTTACCTTCTCCTGCATATTCTAAATTTCCAAACGTCTTTTCCATATTTGGAATCACATATTTTAATTCCATGATATAGCCCTCTTTTCTTGTTTTAATTTTTGATTATCTATTCAAATGGAAAACAAGAGCAGAAGGGAGGTGAACGAGTAAAATACATTTTCATGAATGAATCACTCCTATGCTTCTTGTAGTCGATAATCCACACGCC
The DNA here is from genome assembly GCF_030732005.1 of Tigheibacillus jepli. Lineage (GTDB taxonomy): Bacteria > Bacillota > Bacilli > Bacillales > Amphibacillaceae > Tigheibacillus > Tigheibacillus jepli. The sequence goes on from NZ_JAROCA010000110.1 coordinate 4,005, forward strand.
CATAAATGACACACCAAAACACAATCATCGCTTCTTCATTTTTATCACGAATCAATTTCCCACAAGGAAAGAATGGAAAATCTTCTATTTCAATTTCATTTATTACAAAATGGTCCTCAATCCATTCCATCACCTTTGTTTCATTCTCTTCCAAAGAAACCACACTCCTTCATAGATGAAGCAATAAAAAAAGCATGACAGACAGAATTTGTCACACGTTAGTTTGTTTATCTATAAAAATTCCGCAATACCAGCCATAATATATGTTGCACATGGTACAGCTATCGCATTTCCAAGGGCTTTGTATCTTGCATAATCACTAATTGCTTCATCTTTGTGTCCTAAAGCTGTCCAACCCTCTGGTAATCCCATCAAACGTTCACATTCTAACCCAAGTTTCGGCAGTTTTTGAGAAAAACACCCCAAAAACTGCCTTTTGACGTTCCAAAACATTGATTTATC
>NZ_JAROCA010000111.1 GCF_030732005.1 Tigheibacillus jepli
TTTTTGGGGGAAAATTAATTTTGCGTAATCCTCAATCCTATGTCCTGCTTGAAGTTTGAGACATCGCAATTACCTCGGATGACAAGGACATCGACTCCATAAAAAAATCATTATCTGAAAATGAAATCGAAACGTATTTACATCCACACAGAATTTTCCTTCAACAGGATTTGCGCGATAAAGAAAGTGTCATTCAATTTCTTTGCGGGGAATTATATAAACAAAAACTTGTACAAAAAGACTATGTAAATCTTGTCCTGGAAAGAGAAGCGGTAGCTCCGACCAGTTTCGGAAATATGGTAGCCGTCCCCCACCCCATAACGCCTGTCACAGAAAACACATTTTGGACGGTTTGTACGTTGCAGCGCCCAATTCAATGGCATGACCAGCAAATGGTACAATTCATTTGTCTATTAAACATTAAAAAAGGTTCCCGGGGCGATTTGGATCAAATGTTTAAAAAACTGATTGCTATCACTGAAAACAAAGCATATATTCAGCAATTGATTAAGAGTAATACACCGGAAGAATTGATCGCATTCTTGAAAAGATGATTTTGGAACCCACTCGTTTTATATTTTTTCCTCTAATAAAGGAAAAAGTTTAAACAGAAAACCACGACACTTCCATATAGAATAATGATAAGATGTAAAAATTACCATGCAATGGGAGTGAGGAAATTGGGGAATATCGGCATATCTATTTACCCTGCGAAAAGTACATTTGAACAGGATAAAGCATACCTGGACCTGGCCAGAAAATATGGCTTCACCAGAATTTTCACAAGTTTATTGGAAATTACGGGAGATGCGGATGCAGTCATTCATAAATTCAAAGAAATAATTGCATATGGCAATGCAATCGGGATGGAAACGATTTTGGATATCAACCCTGGACTGTTCAAGCAACTGAATACCAGTTATGATGACCTCGGCTTCTTTCAGGATTTAGGGGCTGCCGGCATTCGTTTGGATATCGGCTTTACCGGATTGGAAGAAGCCCAAATGACAAAGAATCCATATGAATTGAAAATCGAGGTGAATATGAGCAACGAGACAAAATATATTGAAAATATTTTGAGTTACCATCCAAAAAAAGAAAGCTTATGTGCCTCGCATAACTTTTATCCGCAAAAATATACAGGGATTTCCCAGTCCCATTTTGAAGAGACGACTGCTCTATTCCAAAAGCATAATATCCATACTGTAGCTTTTGTTTCTTCACAAACAGGCAAATTCGGTCCATGGCCTGTGCAAACAGGATTGTGTACATTGGAACAACATCGAAACCTGAATATACATACGCAAGTGACACACTACCGGTTAATGGATAACATTGATGATTTGTTAATTGGTAATGCCTACGCAAGTGAGGAAGAATTGAAAGCGATGTCAAAAGCATTCTTTTCCCCCCATCCGAATTTCGAAATGGAATTGATCGATGGTCTTTCAGATATAGAAAAGAAAATCATTTTTGATGAGATTCACCTATATAGGGGAGATCGCTCGGAATACATGATTCGTTCCACTTCTACGCGAATTAAATATAAAAATGAAAGTATCGCTGCACATCATACGGATCAAATCAAAAAGGGTGACATATTGATTTGTAACGATGACTTTGGTCAATACAAAGGGGAAGCCCAAGTCGCTTTAAAGGATATGGAAAACAATGGAAATCGGAATGTTGTCGGCCACCTAAAAAAGGATGCCATCTTTTTATTGGATTACTTGGAACCGTGGTCGACCTTTACATTTTCTTTATAGCTTTTGCAGGTCTCCCTTTACCCTTTTCCGTTAGTAAACGGAAAAAATATAACATAACATGAAGCGCCTTCATGATAGAATAAATATGTTGGAACGCATATAAATTCGAGGGGGATGGATATGAAAAATATTATGCTGGTATGCTCTGCGGGAATGAGCACAAGTTTGTTAGTGACAAAAATGCAAAAAGCAGCTGAAGCCAAAAATATCGATGCGGATATTTTTGCAGTTTCCGCTTCCGAAGCTGATCATACAATGGAAGATAAAAATGTTGATGTTTTATTATTAGGTCCGCAAGTTCGCTATATGAAAGCGCAATTTGAAGCAAAACTGAAGGATAAAAATATTCCTGTCGACACAATCAATATGCAGGATTACGGGCTGATGAACGGTGAAAAGGTTTTGGATCATGCGCTTCAGTTGATTGAAAATGGTGAATGATACTATGAAAAGAAGGTCGTGCAAATGAAAATGATTGATGAAGGTTTAGATATGATTGCTTTTCAAATTATCAGCAATGTCGGATCAGCAAAGAGCTTGGCAATGGAAGCGCTGTACGCTGCCAAGCGCAATGATTTCACACTAGCGGAGGAAAAATTGGTGGAGTCAAATAAGTATTTTATCGAAGGACATAAAGTACATGCTTCCTTGATCCAAAAAGAAGCCGCTGGAGACAAAACCGAACTTTCCTTACTTTTCATGCATGCGGAAGACCAATTAATGAGTACAGAAACAATCACCGAATTAGTAAAAGAAATGATTGAAATATACAAAAGAATGGATTGAAAACAAAAGCGCAACCGGCCTTCCCGCCAGCGGGGCAGGTCGGTTGCTGCGTAAAGTGAGCGGTTTTAGCAGATTGGCGTTTTATTTCAGTAACAACTAGCCGCGCATCCCTGCGTGCAACACTTCATAACTGCAATGAGATGTCGAACGGCCTGGAAATCTTTCCGTTCAGCACGTCATAACTGCGATGAGATGTCGAACGACCTGGAAATCTCTCCCTTCAGCACGTCATAACCACGATGAACTGTCGAACGGCCTGGAAATCTCTCCCTTCAGCACGTCATAACCACGATGAACTGTCGAACGGCCTGGAAATCTTTCCGTTCAGCACGTCATAACTGCGATGAACTGTCGAACGACCTGGAAATTTTTCCGTTCAGCACGTCATAACCACGATGAACTGTCGAACGGACTAGAAATCCTTCCGTTCAGCACGTCATAACTGCGATGAACTGTCGAACGACCTGGAAATTTTTCCGTTCAGCACGTCATAACTGCGATGAGATGTCGAACGACCTGGAAATTTTTCCGTTCAGCACGTCATAACCACGATGAACTGTCGAACGGACTAGAAATCTCTTCGTTCCGCCTCTCATAACCCAAATAAGCGACTCAAAGTGCTTTTCACCCTATTCATAATAGGTCCATTGTTTTTCCCCTTTGACATTAAAATTGGCTGCAAGGATCCTGCGTATCGTTTGTTTTGCTTCAACCACCTTACACCATGCAGCAATGCTATTCGTCGTGACTTTTTCATCGGGAAATAGAATCTTAAATTCCCTCACACTTCTCATCACAGCATTGGTAACTGACTCTTTATAGCCACATTCTCCGCAAACACATTTTCTTTTTTCAACCTTAACAGAAAATGATTCACATTTTAAACAGGTAATACCTTTTCGCAATTTGTGAATATCATATGAAGGAACCTGTTTAAACGGGGAATCTGTGATGTGGAGCGATAACAGACGGTCCGCTATTTTTTTATCCGCTTCCGTTAATTTTGAGGGTACCGCATTAAAATGCTTCATATATCGATTAATTTGTGTTGGAAAAATAAATGGTTGGTCCCGTGGCGCTTGATATAAAGTGAATTCCGGGTTAATGAAAACGACGGAAGCTTCAATTTGGAGTTTTATTCCCAGGCTGAGGAGTAACTGACGCAGTAGGGACTCACTTCTGCTTATTTGGTGCAGGGGATTGATAACTTCTAAATTGGGTTTCTTGAATAGCTTATCAGATTGGTAAAAATAGTCACCGATAAAGTTTTTCACTTCATAAAAATAAATCTTTTCGTGGACAACAATTAGCGAATCAATTTGAAAGGTGGTGTTATTTACCTCCAGCAACAAATCATTTAATGTCAGGCATTCACATTGCAGCTTTTCCGTTAAACCATCAAATCGCAACTCTCCCTCATAACCTTTTTTTAGATTCAAATAGTGTTGCTGGTCTTTGCCAGACAACCCCTGACGCTTGTCCAACAATTCCAAGGTTAACAATTCATTCGACTTCGTACGCGGTTTGAATAGCATCTTCCACATCCTTTCGTTTAAAATATGAATCTATTATACTAAATAAAATCGAAAATTGAAAACGTTTTATTGAGCCAACATTCAACGAAAAGGACCAATACAAAACCGACTGGGAAATGTATTGATCCTTTTTATTCGTAATTATGCCGAAGTTCCGATTTCCGTTCAGCCACTTTCCTTCATCCTTTGCAAATACATCGCTTCCATTTGTTTAAGCATTTCTTTAAATCTTCTTTTTTTCAATGGGGACCAAACAATACCGATAAACGCATCATTCAATTTTTGCATATTGGTATGTCAACACTAAACTGAACAATTTTTTTAAGGAACATATACCCTTTTATAGTGCTGAGGTTTTATCACT
>NZ_JAROCA010000112.1 GCF_030732005.1 Tigheibacillus jepli
TACACTTCAGCATAATGTAATGAAAACCGGAGAAAAACAGCGATATTTTGAGAAAACAAAAGTATATTGAGGGAGGATTCTTATAATGCCTACTTTACCGAAAATTAGACTGAGCTACAATAATAACATCAAATTGTCAAATGACGGGGGTGAACTTTCCTCCGACTCCGGTGAATTCCTCTTTAGAGAGTTTGATGAGAAAATCGGCTTTTCCGAGACAATCGCTCGAAATTTAAATATTGACGATACCAGGGCTTACTATGAATATTCAAATGAAGACCTGTTCCGTCAAAAGGTTAATCAAAATTCTTGCTGGGTACTATAAGGATGACGCTGCAGATCACTTGACGAATGATCCCGTGTTTACTCAAATCCTGGGGAAGGACGGTCTTGCTTCTCAACCCTCACTGTCACGTTTTTTTCAGCGATGCGATGATAAAACGATCGAACAACTAAATTGAGCGAATCAAGAAATTTTGGACAAGTTTCATGAACATAGAGATTCAAAGGCCATGATTATCGATTTGGATTCTACACATTCAGATACATATGGTGATCAGGAATTGGCAGACTTCAATGCGCATTATGGAACAGTGGGATTTCATCACCCATTGGTTGCTTTTGAAGGCATCACAAGAGACTTTTTAAGGGCACAGTTACGTTCTTAACTGCTATATTTCCAAGGGCGTTGTGGACTTTGTAAAACCCATTATTGAACATTACAACGAGAAATTCCCGGAAACGACTCCGCTCTTGCGTGGTGACAGTGGGTTTGCTGTCCCGGGATTATATGAGTAATGTGAAAAGGAATCTGTTTATTACGTGATTCGCCTTAAATCACATTCGAAGCTTCAACAGCTCGCCGAGACGTATCACCCATCTGTGGCACCATCCGATACAACGAAAACAGAATACTACCTAGAAGAAACGGAATACCAGGCAGGATCATGGTCCAAGGCACAAAAGGTGATCATTCAATCCGTTCGTCCCGCAGGTGAATTATTTTTCACACATACGTTAAACGGCCTTTTTCTATTGAAAATTCAGTTTAATTGTTTTAAACCCATCATTACTCGATATAATTCCGTAAAGTTGATAAAAATAAACCGCCTGAAACCAAATTAGGAGTTTTGGCGTGGCGGTATGAATAATTCGGGGTTATGTTGAATAAGAAATTAAATAAATTTATACACATAATCTCAATATCCAACAAATACATCATTCTTTAACGTTCATGTCCACATTTTATATTAGCAATAAAAATGCTCGTTTGTACCAGATAGTCAATCCAATCTGATTCAACAATCTCCAATTTATATAATATTAACGAGTGGACTGAATTCAATAATTATTAGCATAGATGTATAATCATGTATTTTGACTACGTATCATACAAAGAGCGAGAATACCAGTTTGAGACCCATAAATGGCTTGGGATAGATAAAGCACTTTAAATATGCCTTTACAGTTATATTCCATTTGTGTTATATTCAAATCACATAAATTAAGTCAAGTGTAAGAAAGGGGATGCGATGATAAAAATAGATATTTATTTAATGAGGTGAGCGACATGTCAGGTAAAATTCCAGGCATAAATATATCTATGCTGGGGGCATTGGCTGAACCTAATCGGATGGCAATCATTGAATTGCTGCGTAATGGGCCTTTAACAGTAGGAGAAATTGCTAATCGGTTGGAATTGAGCCAGCCGCATGTTTCAAAGCATTTAAAGGTGCTGAGTGACAATGGAATTGTAAAAGTGAAGCCAGAAGCTAATCGTCGATATTACAAGCTACGGTCTGAGCCCTTTCGAGTAATAGAATATTGGGCGACTTCCTTTCAAAAGGATATGGAAAGGAAACTCGACAACTTGGACGACTATGTACAAGAATTGCAAAACAAACAAAAAAGGAACAAGTGAAAAATAAGGAGGAAAAATTATGCCAAATAACAAAATGGTTTCAAGAGTAGAGAATGAAAGGTTTCTTGTTTTAGAACGAGTTTATGATATGCCACGTGATCAACTATTTCAACTATTTAAGGAACCAGAGCATTTAAAGCGCTGGTGGAGTACAGATGGTTGGGAACTGCCCGTTTGCAACATGGACTTTCGCCCAGGAGGCGTATGGCACTATTGCATGAAATGTGTTGATAAGAATCAAGAAGAATATGGAATGGAATCTTGGAACAAAACCATTTATAAAGACATTATTGAGCCAGAAAAGATTGTTTATAACGATTATTTTTCGGATGCAGAAGGTAATATCAATGAGTCCATGCCTTCTCCAGAGGTCACGATGGAATTCATCGATTTAGGCAGTCAAACAAAATTGGTCAGCCGTTCTGAATTCGATTCTGCGGATTCCCTACAAGCTGTTTTGGACATGGGATTGTTGGAAGGGATCACACAAACGTGGAATAATTTAGATGTACTGGTAGAGAGATTAAATTAGAGAATAAAGCTTTGATCATTTAATATGATTTTTGGACAAAACACTCACAAAGGGCTGTCTAATAAGTCTCGAAAATAAAACAAGAGGGGAAAATATCTTTCTTCCTCTTGTTTTTCGTTTCTAAAAAATCTTCGAAAAGTAGCCTGCGAGGTTCAGCTAATTTCAGGATACTGTAGACTTAATGCCAATAATTTGGCGATCCTATCAAAGGGAATAAGGTAGGTAAGGTAACCTAGATGATTGTTTCTAATTTTACCTTTTCTGGAGAGTAAACATCAGGTCTTAACAGGGCATGAATGAACAAGCCATCAATTAATGCCGATAGCCTACTTATCTCTAATTGTACATTAATTGAATCAGATAAAATTCCTTGTAGAACTAATATCTCAATCATTGAATTTGCTAATTTATAGGTAACTTAATTATTATTCATTTGTTTCTCCCCATACCTTATTTTTTCAAAAAATGAGATCTGGAAAATTGCACCTATTTCCCGCAGGAACATAAGAGATTTTATTCATTGATTAGTGCAGGTATTCTTTTCACACGTTCAAGATGCAGAACGTTTTCCATCCATTTTGTTAGTATAATAGTTGGTGAATCCAAAAATAAGCGGAGCAAATACAAGGATTGGAATGACCCATACAATTAAACTGACAGATTCAATTTGAAGAAGTCTTGGTGCACCAAAGACGGCAAATGCAGTAACGGTTGCGATACAGCATGATAGCATACCTATTATATGTTCCACTATCCAATGAGATCTTCTGGTTGGAGCAGACAGCCAATATTGCAGTTGGATTCCTCCCAAAAACACACCTATAATAGGGAAAAACTTCAATAACGGAAAATCAATCTTCCAACCATATATGCTAATTGCGATACCAGAGGTAAGTAATAGTATCGGAAAAAACAAATCAATCACATGCTTGTGAGTATTTCGGCGTCTTTTATATCGAAGGACTCGTATGCCATACCATGCTGCTCCTCCACTTAAAATAGCAATAAAAATCAGAAACCAAGAAAATGGAACATCCTCTGCATGAAATGACGGATCCCAAGCAAGGCGATAAATCCCCATATATAATGCTGAAATGGATACAATGCTCATGGCGACCACATATACCCAACCACTACGTCGATGCGTCTTTCTCCCTTTCTTCGTAACTATTGGAATCCAAAACACACATAATGCCAAAAATCCCCCTATAATATGAAACCACCGAGCAGCCATAAAAATAAATTCCACAGATACCCACCCTCCTACAGATCTATTTTGTAGATGTTCTTCGTTTTCTTTAAAAAACCTTATTCAGAATGAAATGCTGTATCATTCTTAAAAATCCCGCTCTCCATTGTTCTCCAGGAATGCTTGGATACGAATGCCATAGAAATCTTTACGAAAAACTATGTGAAGGCCTACTACATAGTGTATTTCGCAACTGAAAAGTGAACCATTCCGCAATTAAATTTGAGCCACCTAAAAATAACGAAATTCACAAACCCAAAAAAGTATTTTATTTCTGCGTGGATTGATATTGAACCTCTACGGGCATGACTATTTAGCGAAAGCGTGCGGTAGGAAGGGATTTCGCACCCCTATCAGGGTATCTGCTCGCCTCTCCATATAAAGCCGATTGGATAGGTTACACTTAGTTGGACAGATTCGCTAAGGTCATATATGCTTAATTAATAAAAGTCAGGAGAGAATCA
>NZ_JAROCA010000113.1 GCF_030732005.1 Tigheibacillus jepli
TATTTTGTGGTGAAACATTGTATATAGGGTTTGATGATTGACCCTTTTCTATTTACACAATTATACGGACTCAATGGATGTTCCCATCTACATCCACTGTATCTAACCCTTTATGCAGCAAGTCCTCCATCATACCCATTAAACTAGGTAGAATAACAATGACACTAACTGCAATTAACACATTCATGATGATTTCATTCCGTTTTTCTACTTTATTCAGCATAAACATAAAACCAAGCACTGTCACTGACACGACAAATAACCCGATTGCAAGAGGTTGTAAGATATCTACAAAACTGCTCATGTCTTTGCTGTCATATAAACCGCCTAATGTCACAACTTTTGTGGCAACCCCTTCAATCCAATCATTAATCCATACTAATAGCTGTATGATACCCCAACCGATATTTCGGAGAAGATCATCATACAGCCATCCACTGGATAAATCGAGGATGTCTGTTAAATCCTTATATAATCTTTTCATTGCCTCATCGTCCATCTATCCTTTTCACCACCTTACAGAAAATAAAAAAAGAACCCATAAAAAATGGATTCCTCTAATCATCAATAAGTTAATTCAATATCATTTTGTTGCGCAAAATCAAGCGCACTAGAAATTCCTGCATCTATATCATCCATGTATTCCATGAAACTTGTTCCATACCCATCAGCTCCATTAGCTGTGCCTTCAATTAATGGCTGCCCAAGCAATGTTTCTCTTGGATTTTTCATCACGCCACCATCCTCAATCAAAACTAACCCATCATCTTTTGGCTCCCATACATCTCCTTTATATTCAGATGGAGTATATTTTTCTCCCAATTGATCAAGTGTTTTTTGGTTTTCACCATCTAAATTCACATAGAATGCTGTCTGCTCTTTTTTACTAAGTGACTCATTAAATGCTTCTACCAATTCAGACTCTTCAACATCCTTTCCGCTCGCAGAAAATGTTACCAAAAGAAATGATTCATTGTTATCTAATTTTTCCTCTAACTCTTTTAAACTAATTTTATTCATGCCAACTTCGGCTTTGTTGCCACAGGCACTCAAAAGCAACAAAAACGCCAGTAACATCAAGCTAGTCAATCCAATTTTTTTCATCTTCTCCCATCAACTCCATTTTTGTTCATTTTTTTCAGTATAACAATAATGGTCTTAGGTAGAAAATATTTATCTTTATATATGAAGTGCCTCCGGTAAAGTTTTGTACAGTATCTCTAGTTCTCCTTTGGTAAAAGTGAATCCTTTTCCAATCCTTGTTTTATCAGCATTCCACCACCTCACATCAAACTTTGGATCTTCCCCATTCCAGCTAATCAGATTCAACTCTTTTGCCCATCCACCTTGGCTTCTATACAATACAACAATTTCTTCGATCACTTCCCAATCCACACGATATTTCTTTTCCCTCATACAAAACGGACTCCTCCCTTTTAATTTGCACTAATTGCTTTTTGTATTAAAGCTTCTTCTTTATCTTCTTCTGATTCTACCTTTACCTTCTCCTGCTTCCTTTGTTCAAGTTGACGTTCCATTTTCTTAGTTATTTTTTCTTCCCAGCCAGACACGACTTTTTTTGGCAAATATTTATGGACAGGTTCTATCAGTTTCAAATGAAGGGCCTCGCGATTAGGATGGTAGACAAGATAACTTAAGTAATGTAAAAATGACCATTTATCCATCTCTAGCATTTGTCTTTGTAATGTCCCCTTATCCTTTTTCGACAGTCCTTCCACTTGCAGTAAATTTCGTTTCAATCTGATAAAATCACCTGGATCCATTACATCTGCCATTCGTAAATATAAGTCATCCCGTACTTTGGCTGAATAAACCATTTCCTTTAAATTCATATCATAGTACACATCGGAAACAATCGGTAAAGAAAGGATGGACTTACTTGTATCAAAGTCATTTGTTAGATACTCATACCGAAATTTATGCTTTGTTTGATCTTTATTAAATATAGGTTTTGGTTCAATCTTTCGCCTTTTTACATCTTGTCGCTTATTTACACGAATCACAACGGACTGTCCTTCTTGGAGCCTCATCAATTCATCAGGTGTAAGCAATGCCCTTTCCTTGGTTGATTCACTATGCGACTTGTCAAAAGAATGTAGTTCTCCACTTCGACTCACATCTGTTATTGTTCTTGTACCTAACATGCTCGAATAATGTTCGGCGGTGCTTTTATCTTCGGTTAAAATATATATTTGATTGGAACAGTTTCCAATGATTGTGTCCGATTCTTCTCCATACATCGATTTAACCTGAGAATAAGCTTGAATAATTAAGTGATATCGAAAACCCCGGCCAGCACCAACCGTTACCATTCCGGCCATACCTTCAATAGTAGGCATGTTTCCAAATTCATCTAATAGGAAGTGAACATTCCGTTTCATTTTCCCACTCTTGTTTTTCGTTGCTTTCTCCGAGTTAACTCTATAAAGTTGACTAATTAAAATACTTGCTAATACCTCATTTGATTTGTCAGAATCAGGTGTTGCAATAAATAATGCAATTGGTTTGTCACCAAACCCGATATCCGTTAAATCCAAACTATTATATCCAGTTACTTTAGCATTCGGTTCCAACGTAAATATTTGCAACTTATCCATGGCAACACTAAAAATACTCCCTCTTGTATTTCCGGTTGCAAAATTTGATGTTGCATACATCATTCTCGCTGGATTATTTTCTTCTCTTGCCTGAAAGAACAAATCTAAGGCGTTATTCCCTTCCGCATCATTGTCACTTCCCTTTGTTGATAGGAAGTTTGCTACAGAATACATCGTCACACGTTCTTCTTTTCCTTGATTGACCATATCCTCAGTTAAAGCAAGGATAATTGCAGTCACAAGTGATTTAGCACTGTTTGACCAGAAGGGATCTTTGGCGTTTGGATCATGATATAAGCTATATGCAACACTGTTAGCATATTTTTGTGCATCACTATAACGCCCTTTTTTCCATGAATCAATGACTAACTGCAATGGGTTAAATCCCATACTCATGTCGTGTTGAATGAGATTGAACACATGGACGTCATAACCTCGTTCTTTTAATGTTTCATAAGAAGCACCAGCCAATTATAGCAATAGGTAAGGTTTTGACATTATCTCCACCTTTTCCCCTGCTTCACACCGTGCGTGCGAGTTTCCCGGCAAACGGCGTTCCATCGTTACCAATTGAATGTTTTATAAATTAATGGGTTCTAACATAGCTTGCATGCGTAAATAATTCAATTTGTTTAATTGTTTTGTATTTAAAGAGAGCTGCTCTAACATGTCTTTAATTTTAAATTGATTCGTCATATGCACCAAGCGGTGAACCATTCCATCAATAATAACTAAATTGTGAAATTTATCGGTACCACCAAGTTTTATAGGTACAATATGATGACATCTTACAGAGTCTATTGCTATTTCCTCTTTTAATACAAAACATTTACCATATTGCATGATATATTTAGAAATACGATTATCGTTGTACTCAATGCTTCTACCTCTAGAAAATGTTCTCCTAACTTGCTTTAATACATCAGAAGGAATTGCCTTTTGCTCTCTGTGGATTTTAGCTCGTCCTTTTTCTGTATAATTACAGATATCTTGAGAGAAGTTCCAAGGATTCTTATGATGTACACAAGTAATAGGAAGCATAGGAGCACTTTGAACAGTATATATTTTCGTTTGTGCTCGTATTCCTTTAGCTTTCCGACGGAAAGTATCATTGGTTTGTGATAATAGAATTATCTTTGCATACTTACTAAGACGTGCACGAGTAGCTTTAAGAAGTGCATAATGGATATCTGTTAAATCCATATAAATTGTTGTTGCATATTGATAGTAATTTTGTATACCAATTAATGTGATATTATAGCGAAGTACATTATCAGCGATTGGATTACGTTGTATTTCCTTAATCCGTTCTTTTAAAGTGTGTTGAACTCTCTTTTTAGCTTTATCAGCCATACCAGTTTTGGCAATGAAACCCCATTTCGCTTTCCTTTGGGGTACAACTTTTATTGGATAGGTTACACTTAGTTGGACAGATTCGCTAAGGTCATATATGCTTAATTAATAAAAGTCAGGAGAGAATCAT
>NZ_JAROCA010000114.1 GCF_030732005.1 Tigheibacillus jepli
AGGGGGCAAACAAGGAATGATAGGTTACCATGTGTACTAGCAAACTGATTTTTCAACATTAAATAGCGAGGAGCCATTTTTGACGTATAATTTTCTGGAGTGTCAGCGGCAGAAATGGCAGCAACCAGGCAATCCAATGCTATTGGCGATGTCGTTCGACGAATACGAAAAGACAACATCAGCAAGATAGTCGCTTACGCGTATGAACAGGCCTTGGCAGAAAAGCCGCTTGCTGATGTGTTGAAACAAATGAAATTGGATGCAGCTTGATTTTTAAAAAAAATCAAGCTTGCGGAACAGGGCAAGTATGCTATTTTTAAGTATTTTCTCAAAATTTTAGAAGTCAAGTATTATCATTTAACCAACCACCTATAAAACTTCCAAATCATAACAAAGAAAACAAAGTAGCCAACGGCGGAATATGCATGCCTCCAGTAAATGGAATGGGCTAATAAACCAAACTGCTCTCCCAATTGTTCTGCCATGAATACGGCAAGGCTACAAGTAAGAAGAAATAAGAACCGGGGCAACGGATACAGCCTTTTTAACATAAAAATAACCCCGAATGTCATAAGCGGCAGCATGCAAAGCGAAAATAGAATATTTATCGTAAAGATTTGCGGGAATATGCGGCTTGGAAAAGAATGCAGACCTGCACCAACCATTATCAGATCCAAATATGTGCCGATGAGTGAGGCAAAAATAATAGTAGAAAAATAGGCTTTAATGTGCTGCTTTTTTCGGTGAGAATGCTCCTTTGGCAAGGATTGCGATTTCGATTCGCTCCAGCGTTTTACAATATTCATGATAAATATCCCCGTTCGTTTTTGAATCATCTCTATTTAAATAATGAATCACTTTCCAATTGGCATACCATTCCCCTATCTCCGCTTTCTTCTGTTCTACATGGTCCCACGCATGTGATAATATCGGACTATATAATTTCGGGGCGCCCGGCTTTAAACGGCAGTCTTTGATTCTTCGTTGATAGGAATCCCAAGGGTCCGCTTCATTGATATCGTTAAATAATTGTGGCCAGAAATCCTTCCTCGATCCAGTGTGCTTATGAAGTGTCGCCCACCTGTATATGGATGGGTAGTTTTCGGGATCAAAAAGTATTTGGTATAGCCTTTTCCCTAATAAAATCCGATCACTTAAAGAGCCAAATTGCTGAATCGTTTGACCGATCATTTTTACCTCTTTTCCATCGAAATACGGAAAAATAATTTGATTTAATTCCAATAGCTCCTGCAGCTTGAATTCCAGCTTTTCAAGCACAGTCTTTTGATAGTAAGGGTTTTGAATCACCCTTTTTTCCAAATAGCTTTGTTCGTTGACAATCAACGCCATTGCTAACACATACTCATCTTTCACCCTATAAAAATGATTCCAAATGACACCCATAAAAAAAGAAACATGAAACATTGGCAGCAGGTAGAAAAGATTCGTGTTTCGTTCAACACTTTCTGCATACAGCAGCATTTGCGGGTAAATGTCCTGAAAGATCAACCAATTCCCCCGCTCCAAAAAGGCAAAGAAGTCCGCCTGTTCCTTTTCGGATAATAACCTTGTCAACATACTTCCTTTTAAATCCGTCATATTCCACCCGCCGTTTCGAGAAACCATATGCCCCAAAAAAGCCCAATGGATTTCCGGATACTTTTTGTAAAAATCAAGATATGCATCTGTTCGGCTTACATTATCGATATTTCTATTTTTCGTTTCCTGACGAATGGATGCTACCAAATCCCGTTCCACATCGTTTAGTTGGTTTTCATGGATGGTTGGTCTTAATTTTTTAATTAAGTCCTTTTTAATCGCTTTTAATTCAGGAGTAATTTTTTCACCGCTAAATATCTTTTTTAAACATTGTATGATGATAATCACTCCCTTGTTGTTACAGCGTTAGTTCCTGCAATTATTATTTTATGGATGGGTGTTGGAATAAATGATGGAAAATTCAAAAGCAACAAACGATATTCTTTGCTTTTCGAATTTTTACAGGAAGGACGGAATACAATGAAATAGCCAGTTGGAGGTGTCAAAATGAAAAGTAAAATACAAAGTGAAATCGACCGCCTCATCGGGATATTAAAAAAGGATCAAACTGCTGATGGGTCCTGGGATTACCCTTTTGAAACAGGTCTGTCAACAGACGCCTATATGATCATTTTGCTGCGAACCTTGGAGATGAACGATGAAAAGCTCATTCAATCTTTGGTGGAAAGAATTCTTGGCAGGCAGAAAAAAAACGGATCTTGGAAACTTTTTCATGATGAGAAGGATGGCAATTTGACAGCTACCGTTGAAGCCTATTATGCACTTATGTATTCCGGCTACCTGAATAAGAAGGATAAAAAAATGATAGCTGCCAGAAGACGAATTTTAGCATGGGGTGGCATTGAAAAAAGTCATATGCTTGCCAAAATAATGCTTTCCTTAACCGGTCAGTACAAATGGCCGGCATTTTTTCCGATCCCGGTTGAATTCATCCTGTTACCATTATCCTTTCCCGTCAACTTTTTCGATTTCTCTATTTATGGAAGAGCAAATATTGCCCCGATGTTAATTCTTGCCGATAAAAAATACACCATCAAAACCAAAAAAAGTCCTGATCTTTCCAATTTATATCTCTCCAGAGGGGAAAAAGACGATGAGTTTTTCTTGGAGCGGTCACAGGAGTGGCGTTCGATTCACTCCTATATCAAAGAAGGGGTAACGAATATAACCGGCATTCCATCGCATATTCATGATACGGCCATCCGACAAGCAAAAAACTATATACTTACCCACATTGAACCGGATGGAACGGTCTACAGTTACTTTAGTTCCACTTTCCTGATGATTTTTTCATTATTAGCGCTTGGGCATCCAAAGAATGATCCAATCATCATAAAGGCGGTAGATGGGTTAAAAGCCATGGCCTGCCAAATCGACGGGCATACGCATATACAATATACGACGGCAAATGTCTGGAATACATCGCTGATTGGTTATGCGCTGCAGAACGCAGGTGTTGCATGGGATGATCCAACGGTCCAAAAAGCCAATCACTATTTACTAAGACGACAGCATTACCGTTACGGCGACTGGGCAATACATAATCCTTACAGCTTGCCCGGGGGCTGGGATTTTCCGATATAAATACAATAAACCCGGATGTGGATGATACAACCACCTCGTTACGTTCCATTTCCCAGTTAATGATTAAGGAGCCCACTTACCAACAAGCCTGGGACAGGGGGATTCACTGGCTATTGACATTGCAAAATCGTGATGGTGGCTGGGCAGCTTTTGAAAAAGATACAGGGAACAAATTATTAAACCTCATCCCAATTGAAGGGGCAGCATATCTGTTAACGGATCCATCCTCTGCAGATTTAACGGGAAGGACATTGGAGTTTTTCGGAAACTTCACGAACTTGTCCAAAAATCATCCTGCTATAAAAGATGCAGTGGGCTATCTAAAACGTCATCAAGAAAAAGATGGCTCTTGGAATAGCAGATGGGGAATCTGTTACATCTATGGTACATGGGCTGCCATAACCGGCATGATTGCAACAGGAGTTGATACGCAACATGCATCGATTCAAAAAGCTTTCCATTGGCTAAAAAGCATTCAAAACGCTGATGGCGGATGGGGAGAATCCTGTTACAGCGATATCAATCAAACCTATACTCCACTTGGAGCAAGCACCTTAACGCATACCGCTTGGGCATTGGATGTATTGATTGCAGCATCGGATAAAGTAACGCCCGAAATCAATGCCGGAATAACATTTCTGCTGGAATCCGCTGATAAGAAAGATTGGACCACCGCTTATCCGAAAGGCCAAGGCATGGCTGGCGGACTTTATATTCATTATCATAGCTACCGGTATATTTTCCCGCTGATTGTACTGGGCAATTATCAAAAAAAGTTTTTGCAATAAATGAATGGCATGGAAAAAATGTCTTCGATATGGAATGAGGCTGGGACATAACTAGTCAAAATAACTGAAAAATGGTTCCGATCATCAAAAACAGATGATTGGAACCATTTTTC
>NZ_JAROCA010000115.1 GCF_030732005.1 Tigheibacillus jepli
TATTTTGTGGTGAAACATTGTATATAGGGTTTGATGATTGACCCTTTTCTATTTACACAATTATACGGACTCAATCCATTATGGACGTACCACACAGCAGATTGGAACGATAAAGCGGTTATTGTGCATAAGGGAGAAGTTTTTACAGTAAAGAAGGACAAGTTCCCAGTTGGAAATGGATATATGTATCAAATAAAAAGCGGTCTTTATATAACGGCCAATTCCTCATTTGTCCGTGAATTTCAAAAGTAGGACCTGATATACGTCTTCATGGAAGGTAAAATACCAGTGGGCAGCTGTGGATCATTACTTACGGTTGCCCACTAATATTGGTTCCTCTTTCAGATTTGATTTCCCTAAACGCTAATGGCTTAAAGACAAAAAATGTGGTTAGTTTTAAAATGCACAACCACATTTTCACTCCTTAAGTGCTTTCTTACTCCTTTAGCCATTGTTCAAACCAAGCTTTTCAGCTATCAATTTTTTATTAAATAGAATACGCTCATCTTGCGGGCGATATTTCCTGGCTTTTTCATTATGTTCATATGATTTTTTGAGGTCTTGTAAATTATAATAACAAACACATAATTGCAGATGCGGATACCAGGTTGAATAAGCCGGATACGAAAAGCTCCATTGATTGGGATCAGGTTTTAAGTTAGTAGCAGCGTCATACCAATATACTGCTGCTTCAAACTCCCTCTTTTTCTGGAAATGATAACCAATTCTGCAACAAGCTTCAGCGCGGGGTTTTTTGGAAAAGTTAAATGACTCAAACATCGATGCCAGCGCTTTTTCACTCTTCCCAATCATATTATAACAATCTGCACGGAACAAGCAGGAATAAACCTTATCCTCTATCCACCCGTTCGTGTGGTCAATATGGATCGTGTAGTTTAAAATTGCTTTTTCATAATGCCCATTTTCTCTAAGTTCGTTAGCATAATAAAAATAATCTCTGGGAACAAATTCATCTCCATTTGCGATTTTTTTCTCATAAATAGATAAATTTCTTCCAACAGAATGGCCGTTTTTCTTATGTGTAACAGCTATATCCGAATTGATAATATTACCAGATACTTCAAGATAATTATGGCAGTCCCCTTTCCACACAAACTGCTTGCTTGTTTTGAGCAATCTATTCCTGCGGTATTTCAACGTCACATTATTATACTCATCAACACCGGCGTGATAAAACATCGAAACAGCATCCACATCGGGATGAAGTGATGCTTTAAGCTTAGCAAATTTTTTCCGATCGGATTCCAACAAAACGTCATCTGCATCGAGATAAAAAATATAATCCTTGGTTGCATACTTAAATGATTCATTCCTTGCGTCTTTAAATTTCCCCGTCCATTGGAAAAAGAAAACCCGATCTGTATATTTTTTGGCAATTTCTACTGTCTTATCTGTTGATCCAGTGTCAATTATATTTATTTCATCCACGAGGTCAGCAACAGATTCTAAGCAGCGTTCCAATACCTCTTCTTCATTTTTGACAATCATACATAAACTGATTGTTATCATTTTTACACTCCTTGTCGGCAAATGAATATACGTTGCATATCAAAATCTATTTGGTAAAGAAAGATACTCCACTTAAGCAGAGTATCTTTCTTTCATACTCTCAATTTCAATAATTTAGTAAAAAATCATTGGGGTCATGAAACCACTCCTCAAATTTGAATGGAGGGACTTTATAGGAGATTCATATATTTAGGATAGGGTTGATATTGATTGTATTTTGTTACACTCCGGTTGCTCCTGTTGGTCCCGTCGCTCCCGTGGCTCCGGTTGCCCCCGTTGGACCCGTGGCTCCGGTTGCTCCTGTTGGTCCCGTCGCTCCTGTCGGGCCGGTTGCTCCCGTTGGGCCCGTCGCTCCCGTGGCTCCAGTTGCTCCCGTGGCTCCGGTTGCTCCTGTTGGTCCCGTTGGGCCCGTCGCTCCCGTGGCTCCGGTTGCTCCTGTTGGTCCCGTCGCTCCTGTGACTCCGGTTGCTCCCGTTGGGCCCGTCGCTCCCGTGGCTCCGGTTGCTCCTGTTGGGCCCGTCGCTCCTGTGACTCCGGTTGCTCCCGTTGGGCCCGTCGCTCCTGTGACTCCGGTTGCTCCCGTTGGGCCCGTCGCTCCTGTCGGGCCGGTTGCTCCCGTTGGTCCCGTCGCTCCCGTGGCTCCGGTAGGACCTGGAGTTCCTTCACCACCAGCAACAGAAAGCAATGTTACGTCATCTACATATACAAATGGTGAAAAGAAACTGCTTCCTCTAGCTTTTTCAATCGTAACCGTCGCTTTTGTTGCAGATGCTGGTGCGGGATCTGTCGTCTGGTAGATTTCTTGCCACGATCCTGATAAGACACTTGGAAGACTGCCTGCAGCGATTTCCAAGTCCAAGCCGACACCAACTTCGGCATTGGTGTCATTCGAATATGCAACACGCAAGTGAACCGGTGGGCTGCCAGTAATTCCATAGGTTGATAAGGAAACTAGCAATTCAAAGCTATCACCCGGAGATATATCCACCGTCTGGCTCAATGATGCCGGCGCACTTCCCGCACCCAAATAGGCTGCAATTCTTCCGGAATGCGGATGAAAAGTTGTTAATGCTGCGTTTAAAGCAACCCAATTACTGAAACTGACTTCAAAACCGCCATTAACAATTAGGTTTCTAAATGCCAAAACTAACCCTCCCTTACTTTTAACTGGTTCAATAATATCTATCATTACTGAACTCAATTTATAATATGCGAGATTTGATATCTTGCATAAGGCGGGCTATCCAATATGAGAACACATTTATATAAAGCAAGGGGCAAAACCTTCTGTTAATTCAATTTAATAGTCTAGTCAGAATGTGTGCAGTCTACTTATTCTATTAACGAATGCTATAAGATGGTTTCAATTGCTTGAATTATTTGTTTAGCACGCTGTTCATTCGTATGGTATTGATGTATAAACTTATAGCCATTTTCGGTAATTCGAATACGCTCATCATCATGAGCTAAATAATAGTTCGCGTTTTCAACAACATTGTTTATTGTACAACTTATAAAATTTTCCTTATCGACAAAACCCAATTCCTTTATATCATCATTTTCCTCCGCCAACAGTAATGTCTTGCATGCTGGCGCTTCAAAAAATTTGAGCACAGCGACACCACCCGTTTCATTACGACTTCCACAAGTAAAAAATAATTTTGCCCGATTTAATTCTTTTGCATAGTCCTCATTGGCAATGAGCAAATCGGATTTTGTCACCCGGTGGCCTGGATGTGGATGAAAAACAAAACCGGAAACATCTTTCATTTTTTCAAATACGACATCTCTGAACAAATAGCGACCCCTCGGAGGGATTTTTCGAGGTAATGCAAATCTTCCCCGATTTTCCTTGTCAACGTAAACAAGGCCCATTAGCAGAGAGTCAATATCTTTTTCCATCCCCCAATCTTTCATAATTGCCGGGTTGATTGACCAAGGAATCCAACATAATTTTTCCTTCAGTTCAGGAAACACCTTCAAAAATGGATGTTTCGTCACGGAAAAAACCAAATTGATGCCATTATCTTCTATATATTTCCTTCTTGCACTCGGACTCCAATGCAAATCAATAACAAAACAACCTTTTGGAATACCCACTTCAGCTAATCCAGTAATCTTAGCCCAAGTTTCGGCTAAAAAGCCTAGAAATCCCGCTGTGTCGGGATTTCTAATTTTATTTTGGTCACTACAACC
>NZ_JAROCA010000116.1 GCF_030732005.1 Tigheibacillus jepli
TTTTTGGGGGAAAATTAATTTTGCGTAATCCTCAATCCTATGTCCTGCTTGAAGTTTGAGACATCGCAATTACCTCCTGGGGACTTAGGAAATTGATTGGTACTCATGGAAAATCGCATAGAAACTTTAAACATTGGCTTCCAACGACACCGAATTCGAGCAATTTCTCACCGACTTCACTCGGCTACAGTCATTGTATACACCGCGATAAACAACAAGAACAAACACGTTTTCACATGCGGGGCTTGCCGCACAAAATTCCACGCCCCCGGGACAAGGGACCTGTCCCCTTGTCCCTCTCCCCTTGTCCCTCCTGACAGTAATCTCCAAAAACGTAGTTACAAATAAATGGAAATTGTCTAAAAGATTTGTAGACACCTTTGTATTTGTATGATACATTATTGTAAAAGGTAATTACCACAATATGTTTTCGTATTGCCAAGGCATTTGCGACTTTCACATCGGAGTCGATAAATTGAAAGAGCAAACAACACAGATAAAAAATGAATGACCTAAGGAGTGGACCAGTTATGTCATTAAAAGTAGTAGTTATTGGTGGAGGGTCAAGTTATACACCGGAAATAGTCGAAGGAATGATCCGCCGGCATGATTCATTTCCTGTAACGGAAATTGTTTTAGTCGATATTGAAACAGGAAAGAAAAAACTTGAAATCGTTGGGCAGCTGGCCGCTAGAATGATAGAAGCCGCCGGCAAACCCATCCATCTATCTTGGACAATGGATAGAAAAAAAGCGTTAGAAAATGCGGATTTTGTATCCACGCAAATTCGAGTAGGCGGTTTGAAGGCTCGCGCATTAGATGAAAGAATCCCGCTCAGCCACGGCTATGTCGGGCAGGAGACAAACGGCGCGGGAGGGGCATTCAAGGCGTTTCGCACCATCCCTGTAATGATGGATATTGCAAAAGACATCCATGAAATTTGTCCGGATGCCTGGATGATCAATTTCACAAATCCGGCTGGCATGGTCACGGAAGCGTTACATAAACATGCAGGGCATAAAAAAGTGATCGGTGTCTGTAATATTCCATACAACATGCGGCATGCTGTAGCTGAAATACTAGACGTGGATCCAGCAACAGTCAGAATCGAATTCGTCGGCATGAATCACTTTGTTTTTGGAAAAAACGTTTTTATCAAAGGAGTGAACCGAACTGCAGAGGTTTTCGAAAAATTGGTCAGTGATCACTTGGATTATGCCCCAGCCAACATTGTCAACTCCGGGTGGTCCAAAACATTTATCAGTGCAGTGAAACTCTTGCCAAGTCCTTATCATGAATACTATTTCCATACGAAAGAAGTTTTGAAGAAAGATTTAAAAGCATTTGAGGAACACGGTACGAGAGCAGAAGTTGTGCAGCAACTGGAAGAATCCCTGTTCAACCTATATAGAAATCCCGATTTGCGTGTGAAACCGAAAGAATTGGAACAAAGAGGCGGTGCTTATTACAGTGATGTTGCATGCAGTTTGATGGATTCGATTTATAACGACAAAGGTGACATCCAAACGGTCAATACGAGAAATGATGGTGCCATTTCTGATTTTGCAGATGAATCGGTGATTGAAGCAAACTGTGTCATCACCAAAGATGGTCCAAAACCGCTGGCTATCGGTAAATTGCCTTATCAAGTGAAAGGAGCCATTTTACAAATGAAATCCTTTGAAGAATTGGTCATCCGGGCGGCCATCACTGGCAGCTACGAGGATGCATATCTCGCATTTGTCATGAATCCATTGATCGCGGATGAGAAAGACAGCAAAGTGCTTTTGGATGAGCTATTAACAGCGCATCAAGCTTATTTGCCACAATTCAACAACTGACTGCTACGTATTTAGGGGGGGTATGGATTGTATTTATTATCTAAACGGCAAAAAGACATCATTTTACATTTATTCAGGATGAAACATCCCATTACATCAGGATGGATGGCAAAAGAATTGGGTGTAAGTGACCGTACTATACGAAATGATATCAAACAAATGCAGCAGGACGCGAAATTGGCCGGTTTTTCTGTAGTATCGATCAGAGGAAAAGGATACGCGCTGAACGTACTGCATGAAGAGCTATTTATGCCATTCCTACAACAATTGACAAATGAGAACGAGGTTGTTTCAAAAGACTTTGCTGACCAAAATAATCGGGTTCAATATATACTGAAACGCCTCTTGTTAAAAAAGGATTTTATGAAGCTGGAAAACCTAACTGATGAAGTTTTTGTGTCCATGTCGACCATTCAAAATGACATGAAAATTGTCAAAGGCATATTGGAAAAGTACCGTTTAAAATTGACAAACCGTCCACACTATGGATCAAGAGTTGATGGCGATGAATATATGAAGCGTTTATGTTTATCCAATTTACTGATCAGTCGTGGTCCGGACCTAAGTCAAGAAAGTGATTCTGTACAGCTTATTGACCAAGAAGTATTTGTCAAGATTAAAGAAATTTTAATTAAAAGGATCAATCAGTTTACGATTGATATGTCTGATATATCCTTAGAAAATTTAGCCACCCACATAGCGATTGCATGTAAGCGGATTGAAGAAGGATTCCTGATAGAAGCTTTAGAGGATGTTTTAACGGGTGATGGATATCTCTTTGAAAAAAATGTAGCAAGAGAAATTATCAGAGATGTTGAAAACTATACAGGATTGACCTTTCCAAATGCAGAAACGGATTATATCATTTTTCATTTATTAGGCACAAAACTTCTTCATAAGAAGGAATTGATCGAATTTGGCGAGTTTGATGAAGTGAGTAACATTGTAAATGACATGCTTGAAAGACTGCGGACGGAACTGCATTGGGATTTTAGTAAAGATGATGAATTCATCCAGGCGTTAACCTTACATATTCGACCAGCCATGAATCGCTTGCGTTACAACATGAACATCCGCAACCCTTTACTGGATGATATCAAGAAAAAATATCCTGCTGCATTTGAGGGGGCCATCATTGCCAGCAAGTGTATAGAGGAATACTTACAAATGGAAGTCATTGAACATGAAATTGCCTATATCGCCCTACATATCGGGGTAGCCTTGGAGAGAATGGGATCAGAAAGCAAAAAGAAGAAAAAAGTGCTTATCGTCTGTGCATCCGGTGTCGGAAGCGCAAGATTGCTCTGTTATCGGTTACAAAATTTATTTGAACAAGAGATCGAAATCATGGATGCGATTAATTATTATAATTTGGCGACATATGACTTATCGACCGTCGAACTGATCATAAGTACCATCCCCATTCAAGAAGATTTCGGCATACCTGTTCAAATTGTCAATACTTTCCTGGATGAAGCTTTTTGCGATGTACCCATTTTCTTTTTCTGCTTAAAAATAAAAAGCGGGTGTCATCGTCCGCAAAGCCTAATT
>NZ_JAROCA010000117.1 GCF_030732005.1 Tigheibacillus jepli
AGGTATTTTAATAGTTTTTACCTAGTATCGACAGCTATATGAAATATTAGACTAAACACTAAATAGCGAGGAAGCACTTTTCGTAAATATGCTGTAACAACTATGGCAGCAGCCGCTGCAGTGGCATCTGTCGCACCAGTAGTTTCAGCACAATCAGAAACAACACCGGAATTCAGCGACGTTTCAGTTAAAACGGTTGGTGAAGAAGCTTATAATGCCATCCACTCATTGGCTGAACAAGGTATCGTCACTGGATATCAAAATGGTAAATTCGGTGCTTGGGACTACATCAAGCGCGTGCAAGTTGCTAAAATGTTCCAACGTGCAAAAGGCGTTGAAACTCCTGCTGATGTAGAAAAAGTATTGTCCCAATACAATGATGTTGCCAATGTCAGCGATGAAGACAAAGCAGCAATTGCGGCAGTTACAGAAGCTGGATTCTTTAGCGGAAACCATGGCGCATTCATGCCTGAAGGCTATTTGACTCGTGAGCAAATGGCAACTATCCTGGTACGTACTTATGGTTTGGGCGATTACAACACCGGTGAAGATGTAGAAGTGAACTTCAAAGGTGTAAGCCCATATGCTAAGGAAAGCGTACAAATCCTTGCTAATCTTGGGATCACAACAGAAGCTAAGAATTTCAATCCACAAGGACATATCAACCGTGCCAATTTCTCGGTAATGCTTCAAAGAACAATGGACTTTGTTAAAGCTCAAGCTGCTGCTGAGATTGAGAGTGTAAAAGCAGTTGGTGCTAAAACTCTTGAAGTTAAGTTCAACAAAGCAGTAGACCCTAATTCTAAAGTTGAGGTAGTTAAGTCCAATATCAAACAAAATGTTTCTGAAACAAACTGGGCTTCTGACAACACTTCCGTTACTATTGAATTAACATCAAAACTCACTGAAGGTGAATATACTGTAAATGTTGCCCGTGAGGGAGCTAAAGATATTTCCGGCTCTGTTAAGGTAGAAAATGAAAAAGTATCGAAAATTGAAATCCTTTCTGATGTGGCAGTAGTTGATAAGGACGACAAGCCTAGTGAAGCGACAGTTGCATATCGTGTAACTAACCAATACGGTGAGGATGTAACCAAATCAACCAATTTAACAACAAACTCAGAAACAAATGTGAAAGTAAACCCATCTAAGGGTGTTATCACTCTTGCAAACTTAAATGATGATGAGACGGGCAGAGCATATAAAGTTGGTGATAAGCTTCCGATTACACTTGTACATGCGGATACTGCAACAACAGTTACTAAAACCGTTACTTTATCTAAAGCACCTGCAGTCACCGAAGTAGGTATTGATGGTGTGTATAATGAAAATGGTAAGGCATTAAATGAGGATACAAATCTTTCAAATGATGATTTTTACCTTGTGTTAAATGTGAAAGACCAATATGGTAAAACGATGACTGACGTAGATACAGTTAAAAAAGGTTTGATCAAGACAGAAACAAACCCAACAGTCATTAAAACTAACGGTGAAGGCAATGTAGTTGGACTTGAAACTGTAACTGTAAATGGCGAGAAAAAACTTGCTATGAAATTAGTGGGACCGGTTAAAGCTGGTGAAAGTACAGTTACTTTAATATCAACTACAAATGGCGCTACGGCTTCCTATAAAATTAAAGTTGCAGAAACAACACGTACCGATAAAGTGACATTGTCAGCTCCGGAATTTGCCGTAGCTGGTGAGGACATTCTTGTACCTGCTACTGTCCTTGATAAAGAAGGCAATGAAGTAAAAGATACCAAAGTATTAAATGATAATACAAAGGGTGTCAAAGTAACCTTTAATGGTGCTCCGCAAATTGCACCATTTGTTACAGATAAAGATGGCAATGTATTTATAAAAGTTTCTGCTGCTCAAACTGGTGTATTTGCGGTAGTAGCTCAATCTTCTACTTTCAATGTTGCAACACAAACGATCAATGTAAAAGAAGCAGCTAAAGCAAATACAATCCGTGGTTTGAAAAAGCCATTGACATTCGTTGCTGGATCAGAGAACAATGAAATTTCTGTGGATGACGTTATCGTAGAGGATCAATACGGTCGTCAAATGAAAACTTCTGATGTTAAAGACTATCTTACTAAAAATAATATAACAATTCTTGTAGAACCTAAAGAAGATAGCCCAGAAGTTGTCGAAATTACAAATGGGGTAATCACAGCTAATTCACCAGCAACTATTAAAGCTAATGATAAAAATGGTACGGAAACTCTTAAAATAAGTCTTGCTGATAGCAACGGTAACAATCCAGTAGCTGCCAGTACTGCAGATGCAAAAATTCGCGTAACAGATGGTACTGAGTATGATAGCTATGAAATTGAAGAAATCGGTAAGATTCAGGCAGCAGACGTTGAAAATGCTGGTGCAAAAGAATTCACTGTTAACGGTTTGATTAAAGATAGCAAAGTGAAATTGGATCAGAATAAAGGAGACTTTACTGCAACCATCTCTGGTGGAAAGCTAACTGCTCCAAAAGAAGTTACAAACAATGAAATCGTAATAAATGAAGACGAATTGAATACAAACGATAAAGAAGAAGCAATTGATACACAATTCACTTTAAAAGTGACTATCAATGCAACTGGTAAAACTGTTGAACAGACATTTGTCGTATCACCAGAAGAAAGTAAAGTACAAGATTTCTTCTTTACATCATCAGTAGTAAGCTCTAATGAGAGTGATTATGATGTAGCAAAAGAAGTCGGCGAAGCAACAGTGGCTAGTGGCAGTGTAATCTTGGGTGGTTTGCAAGTTAGCGAAGATGACAATAGCCCTATAAATATTGCTACAAAAGACCAATATGGCAATAAAAAGATTGTTGATCTAGACGCTACTGCTGCTAGTACAGTCAACGTCACTCCTGAAAAAGCATCTGACGTTACTATCACGGATAATGGAACAAAAAATGCGACAGTAACACTAAAAAATGGAGTGGAAAAAGCCGGTTTGATTGTAAAAGTTAAAGTAGGCAATGCAACTAAATCACTTAAAGTTACAGTTGTTGAAGGTTCTAATGGTAACGACGGTGGCGATGGTGAGAATGATGGTAGCACTGATGTCGTTGAAGAACAGTAAAAATAACATTACTTTATAAGCTAGCTTACTAGCGAAAGAAGTTGAAGAATACTCCATGAATAAATCATTTATTCATGGAGCTTTTCTTCAATCAACAATTAAAAATAGACGAAACAAAAAAGAGGCTGGGATAAAACCCCAGTAAATAAAAAATCAGGCGTAGGAGCTTACACTGAAAAAAGTGTAGGTCC
>NZ_JAROCA010000118.1 GCF_030732005.1 Tigheibacillus jepli
TTTTATTTATATACCCCCCTTTTGGGAACTACATAAATTAACTGCCAAAGACTACGTTTTTAGTTTGCCATAAACAAGATGGGTAATATAGAATGGAAGCCGAAAAAATCCTCATCATTACCTTTACATCTACAAATCTACAATTACATAAAAAGGAAAATTTTGAATGGAGAATGGTCTATTGGAATGAAGTTACCGTCACAAAGAAACTTAGCAAAACAGTTTGATGTTAACCGAAGTACAATTATTATGGCTCTTGAAGAACTTTCCGCAGATGGTTTAATTGAATCGAAAGTTGGAAGTGGTACAACAGTAATAAATAATACTTGGGGAGTTCTAGCATCGTCACCTCCTCCTAATTGGATTGATTATGTACGTTCTGGTATTCATAAGCCCAATAATAACAGCGTACAAAAAATTAATGAGGCTGAAACAAATCCTCATATAATTCGACTAGGAACCGGTGAACTTTCCCCCGAACTGTTATCTTGTAATCAACTAACAAAACTGTTGCAAATGGATATGAGAAGTAACCTATCTTTAGGGTATGAAGGACCTTAAGGGAGCATTCACCTCAGGGAAACAATTTGTGATTATTTAAAAGGAA
The DNA here is from genome assembly GCF_030732005.1 of Tigheibacillus jepli. Taxonomy (GTDB): domain Bacteria; phylum Bacillota; class Bacilli; order Bacillales; family Amphibacillaceae; genus Tigheibacillus; species Tigheibacillus jepli. The sequence continues at coordinate 608 of NZ_JAROCA010000118.1, forward strand.
AAGGCATCGAAACTTCGCCTTCATCTATATTGATTGTTTCCGGCGGTTTACAAGCTTTACAATTGATTTCAATCGGTCTGTTACAACGGGGTTCAGTTATTTTTCATGAATCACCTTCATATCTTAATTCTATTCATGTTTTTCAATCTGCCGGCATGAATTTATTCGGTATCCCTATGGATGAGGAAGGGATCAAATATGCATCCATTGGTCGTTTAAAACGACAGCACAACCCTGCTTTAATCTATACAATACCATCGTTCCACAATCCAACAGGCACTCTAATGTCTGAAAGAAGGAGAAAACAACTTTTGGAAGACTGTCAAAAAGCTTCTCTTCCTATAATTGAAGATGATGTTTATGGTGATTTGTGGTTTGAACAACCACCGCCTAAACCACTAAAAGCAAATGATAAGCAAGGTAGTGTACTTTATATTGGAAGTGTATCTAAGACATTCAGTCCAGGCCTGCGGATTGGCTGGATTGTTGGACCCGAACCTGTTATCAACCGTCTTGCTGACATTAAAATGCAAACAGATTACGGCTCAAGTTCTATTTCACAATTTTTAGTAAATAAATGGCTTAAAAATGGGTATGAAGAGGACTTAACTTTAGTTAGGAGTGAATTAAAATGTAGAAGGGATTATATGATTGAAATTTTAAATACTTATTTTTCTAATATAGCTACATGGAATATTCCAAGTGGGGGATTTTATATTTGGCTAAAAATCACTCCTAGTATTTCCACTAGGAAGTTATTTGAAAAAGCTATTCAAGAGGGAATACTGCTAAATCCAGGTAATATATATGATAAGGACGATCATAGACATTTACGGTTGTCCTATTCCTATGCAACTTTAGATCAAATTAAAAAAGGCCTCAAAAGAATATCGGAATTAATCATTGAAATGATGTAGAATCTATGAAACGATTATAACTTATGTATTAGTGTATTATACCGGTTTAAAATCCTTAAATTGAGTTACTGGTTCGTGAAGTAATTTCAAACAATTTCCTTGGTATTAAGATAGGCAGAACAAGGACTTTCCAATTCCTACTATAGTTAGAAAGTCCTTTTCACTTATCTCCTTTCATAATATGAAAGCTATATAGTTTTCATTTAGTTAATACGAGTTACCATGGTAGAATATTCTCCAGTCTCTACAGTATAAGAATCAAATGTGGATATTAAAATCTCTTCCATAAATGAAAGGCCTGGCGCATAAATAAAACTTCCACCAATTTTTAAGGATTTTAATATCTCCATATACTTTGTTGCATACTTTTCATAATCTCCATCAGGTCTCAAGTGATGGTGCATAAAATGATTTGAAAATGCCATATGAGAAATGACAGTTCCCCAAGTGTCTGGAACGTACGTATACTCAAGCCAATCCACTTGATATATTTTATTGTTCAGATTCTGAACATTTCGATCCAACCCGTATACAACTATGTCATTTTTCCTTAAAAAGTGAACAAGGTTTGCCTGTTGTCCACATCCAATATCTAAAACAGGCTGTTTAACCTTTGACAAATAGATACCTAATAATCTCATTTGAAACTCAGAAGTATATTCAGCACATTTTATTTCAAGTACATCCGGGCTTTCCCTATACTTTTTAAATATCTCTTTACCGTTTGAATCTAATAAAAAGCTCTGTAGATTTTTATAATGGGAACGAAACAACTGATCAATTTCTTCTTCAGATACTTCCTTTTGATTACAAATTTCATATACCTGTTGAAGCAGAGCTTCATAGACTTTTTGAAGTTGAAGATAATCCTTTTGGGAAAAATTTAAATATTGATTCACCTCAACGAATAAACGAATCGTTTTATCTGAAATGTATTTTGCCAGTTTTGAGTTGTGTCATTTAAATGTGCAGTTTCTATAAAATTGGCGATATCTTTGGATTTTTGTTTGAATAAAGCACTAGTTTCTTTGGAAGAATTTAAAACGAATCGTCCATTTGTCAACTCATAAAAAAGACTTTTATTTCGATTGTGGAATAACTGTTGTTCGATTAAATTTTGAAAATCTGATATGGTAAACATTTTCTCTCTCCTATCCAAAGCCACATTATTCATTGAACTTCTATCATGGTAAATTTGTTAACCGTATATTTAGTTTGAATAGATCAAGAAGACCTTTGTTTAATTTTCAGAATCTTGTTCATAAAGGTATTCCCTCATACTTATAATTTCTTTTTATTTTTTCACCGCATGAACATAGTGAATTGTCTCAAAGGCCGATAGGTAATCTTTTCGGTTTTCAAAGTATAGATTTTGAATTTTTGAAGGTGATAAATGTTCATAGATGAGCAAACCAGATTTTTCTAATATTCCCTTGATTTCAGAGTATGGAAAACACGATTTCATTGGCTCTCCACCTACCGCAGCCATTTTCACCATGTTTTCTACTCTATTAGAAAATCCTTTCTCCTCAAAAAGTTTTTCATCGGCATAGTCGAAAACAATCGAGCTCCCAGATGGGACTTCAGCGAATAATTTCTCAATCAAGCTTGATAGTTCATCTTTCGTTAAATAATAAGATACACCCAGTAAACTAATAAATGTTTTTTCATAGCTAAAGCCTCATAAGCCCCTAAATGAACTTGGACACTAAGAGTGAAATATATTATACTACTTAATGTGTCAGGGAGGCTTACA
>NZ_JAROCA010000119.1 GCF_030732005.1 Tigheibacillus jepli
TCAAAGAGCAATAGATCATTGATATCCCAAGGGTTAATCCCTTGTTTATCAACTATATTTATTTTAGTACGAGGAGGTAATGAAATGATCATGTATATGCAAAAAGTTGCGCATAAAGAGTGGGATCTTTACGCCACCAATTTGGGTCAGGCATTAGAATCGGTTGAAAAGGTACCTTCCACTTACCATGTAGGATCAACGTTGAAATGAAACAATATATAACTTTTCAACTTATAAGAAAGGATGATGATAAATGAATTTTGCTGCTGATATTGAAGGGGTCTTTTCGAAAGCAGAAATTGAATCATTTCTAAAGGATGAACAACAATTTTATATCAAATATGCGGAGGAAAACTGGTTAGACCGTTATTTTAAAATAAAGGCGATGTCGCAAAAAACACAAGTACCTAGTATTACTTCCGTCATATCGGATACACCAGGTGGATCAAATCCTAACAATAGTAAAACAGAGCAATTTGCACTAAAATCTATTCAAGCGAGGGAATGGTTAGACACAATATTCGATGCAATGGAATCACTTGCTCCAGCTGAACAAAAATTAATTGAATTAAAGTACATGAAGAAGCGTAATGATGGTTCCAGATACTCTGATGAAGTCATTTATCCTCAGTTGTTTATTGGAAAAACAAGATACTATGAACTGAAAAAAGAGGCTTTAGAAATGCTGGGCAGGAAATTATATGGTTTATTTAGTGAAAGAGGCTGTTCGTAATGGTTGCTTTGGTTCAGGCAGTGAAGAAAACAGTATTAGTCATGTTTTTGCTAATACTGTTTATCACTTTCTCCACCATTTGTGGGATTATTTTCTTGGCTATTTTCCAGTGGTTTATGCATACTGAATTTTATTTGAGCATGGTTGGCTCTGTTGAATTTTGGATATGGGTGTTGGCAATTCCGTTTATTATTATCTTTCTTGTATTTTGTGCAAATATTGCTTAGTGAGAGAGTTTGCTAAATAAAGTTGTATCGTTATACCCCTTTGGATATAATTGTCTAAAGGGGGATTTTTATGTAGAAATAATATACCAGATCCAATAAATGGGCTGTCTTATTGAATAACTGATTTGTTAATTAAAACTGAACTAGATTAATAATAAGGGGTTACACCTATATCTGTTTGAATTTTTAAATAGCACACTTTGAACGTGCTGAAACATAGTTTTCTTGAAAAAGGATGTACAATATGAGTTTACGTTATGATGAAATAAAAAGAAACTTACAAAACTTTTTTTCTGAGGGTTCATTAACAGTGGTGGGGTCGGGACTTTCATGTGCTGAGGGTATACCGGGCATGGGTGGCCTTGCAAGTGAACTATTACAAAAAGTACCTAATAATATAAATGTTGAGGGCAATTCTACTTGGTCAAGTATAGTAAACTCTCTAGAAAATGATAAAGGCCTAGAAGAAACCCTACTAAAACATAAACCAGATGAAGAATTGGAGGACGTAATTCTTGATATAACATCAAGGTATATAAGAAATGCTGAAAAAGACGTCATAGATAATGTCATTGCGGGACATAAAGAACTTAGGTTTTCAAAATACTTAAGGAAAATGCATATTCCAAACACTGGATTACCAATAATAACTACAAATTACGACAGGTTAATAGAAGTTTCCAGCGAATTGGTAGGGATTCCCGTGGATAATATGTTTTTTGGACGCAGTATTGCCTCGCTTAATGAGAAAGAAAGTAACCTAAGTTTTTGCAAGGCAATTAAGTCTAAAAGTAGAAATAAAGTTCAACTGAGCTATCATAGAAGAATTAAAATCTTTAAACCACATGGTTGTTTAGGCTGGTTTGATTATAACGGATCTCCAATTAGCACTTTTCTTAATTTAAAAGCCAAAAATCTTATTATTACACCGGGGCTTAATAAGTTTAGGGTAGGATATGAGCAGCCCTTTGACATACATAGAGAAAAAGCAAATAAAGCCATAGATGAAGCTACAAAATTTATTATTATAGGATATGGATTTAACGATGATCATTTAGAAACCCATTTACTCCATCAGATAAAACAGGGAGTGCCTACATTAATTATTACTAGAACATTATCAGAGAACACAATAAAACTTATTAGGGAAAACCAAAATGTTACTGCAATTTCCCATTCAATTAAAAACAAAGTTGATGAAGGTACCCTATATCAGGAGAATGGTAAAAGTGTTTTTTTTAAATCCAAAAAACTATGGGATTTAGAAGAATTCATGGAGGAGGTATTCTAATTGAGTGATTTATTTAGCTTTAATGCCCATAATGAACTGGGAACTGTAATAAGTGTTGATACATCTCAGATATTTATTGACGTACATAACAGTGAAATAATGACAAAACTTGGTGTTGGACATTTAGTAGCAATTAAAAGCCATTCTGAATTTCAGCTATTAATAGGTACCATTGAAAAGATTTCTAGAACGGTAACAGAAAAACTTGATTTTGAGTCGGATGAAGAGTTAATTTTTCAAGACCAGCCAAATGATATAGTTAAAGTAGTGTTGGTGGGGACTTTTAAAAGTGTTGATGGAGAAAAAAGAAACATTTTTAAAAGAGGGGCAGACATTTTCCCCCAGATTGACAGTGAATCATACTTGATTGATGGAATAAATTTACAGAGATTTATGAACCTTTTGGGGGAAGAAATCGGAGACGACGAAAGATTAAATATAGGGCATTTTATAAACGATAGGACCGCAAAGGCTATCTTGGATGGAGATAAGCTATTTCAAAGACATGCATCTATATTAGGAAGTACTGGTTCAGGGAAAAGTTGGTGCGTAGCAACTATTTTGGAAAAAGCGAGCCAATTAGATTTTCCTAATTTAATCGTATTTGATATGCATGGGGAATATTCTCCATTAACAAAAGGAAAAGATAAAATTGCCGAAGGATATAGAATAGCTGGACCGGGGGATTTAGAAGGTAATGAAGAAAACGTGATTTTCTTGCCATACTGGCTTTTAAATAGGGAAGAAGTCTTGTCGATGATTCTAGATAGGAATGATAATAATGCGCCAAACCAAGCTTCTCGGTTTACCTTGCATATAAAAAAGTTGAAGGAAGATACTTTGGAAGAAAATGAAAAAGAAGAGACACTAAAGACTTTTACTGTGGATTCACCCACGGATTAACCCCCGTATTTTGGACAATAACACTCTTAAACTAGCTTTTTCTTAAAATTACGCTGTTTTTCTTTCGTT
>NZ_JAROCA010000011.1 GCF_030732005.1 Tigheibacillus jepli
GTTTTTGGGGGAAAATTAATTTTGCGTAATCCTCAATCCTATGTCCTGCTTGAAGTTTGAGACATCGCAATTACCTCTTCAAATAATGCCAAAGCCCAGTGATGCATTATCACGATGGCTTTGGCATCATGGGTCAACCGATTATCGTTTGTAATCCGTCAGATATAACCTGATCTTTGATCCCGCCTCCAGCATAGTCCCGGCTTTTGGCTCTTGGTCAAGAATATACTTGCCCGATCCGCTTGTTTCAATCGTAAGATCTTCCATATAATTTAGCAGTTCATCCTTTTTCAGACCAACGAGATCGGGTACTTCGACTTTTGGCTGATCCGGCCATTGCACTTCTTTTTTCAAACCGCCTTTTCGCTCTTTAACACCGAGCGCACGAAGGCTGTCACCAATAATCGTACCTACAATCGGAGCGGCAACCACACCCCCGAATTGGACGGTGCCTTTCGGATTATCAACTGCCACATATACGACGATCTGTGGATCATCAGCAGGTGCAAACCCAATGAACGAGACGATATGATTATTTGCCAAATACTTTCCGTCTTTTCCAACCTTTTGGGCTGTACCGGTTTTTCCACCAACACGATAACCGTCAACATAGGCTGGTTTTCCTGATCCATTTGCTACAACACTTTCCAATGCCTTTCTCACTTCTTTGGATGTTTCAGTGGAAATGACATGTTTTTTGAGTTTTGGTTGATGCTCTTTTAGTACTTTTCCTGTCTTGGGGTCTATCCATTCTTTTGCAATAAACGGTTCATATAGATTTCCACCGTTCACAGCAGCCGAAACGGCTATTACTTGCTGGATCGGTGTTACGGATACCCCTTGGCCAAATGATGTAGTAGCAAGTTCGACCGGTCCGACATTTTCAGGTTTGAACAAAATACCATTTGCTTCTCCTTGCAAATCAATTCCAGTTTTTTTCCCAAACCCAAAGTTATGAATATAGCTGAACAATTTTTCCTTTCCCAGACGCTGTCCTAAATTGACAAATCCCGGGTTACAGGAATTTTCCACAACTTCCAGGTAAGATTGACTCCCATGTCCCCCACTTTTCCAGCATCGAATATTTGCTCCGCCGACCTTAATCGATCCGGAATCATGATAATGATCTTTCTCCAAATCAACCTTATTTTCTTCCAACGCTGCTGCTAGCGTAATGATTTTAAATGTTGATCCCGGTTCATACGTCATCCATATTGGCAAATTGCGGTTATAGACTTCCTGATTTGCTTTTTGGTAATTTTCCGGGCTGAATGTCGGCCGGCTCGCCATGCCAAGCACTGCACCGTTTTTCGGGTTTACAGCTAACGCAAGTGCCCCATCCGGATTATATTTTGCAACTGCTAAATCGAGTTCTCTTTCCATGATCGTTTGAACCCTGGAATCAATTGTTGTTTTTAAATCGAGTCCATCTTTTGGCGGCGTATATACATCTGCCAATTTTTCCATTTTTTTGCCTTTCGCATCAGAATAATAGGAAAGGCTTCCTTTTTCACCTTTAAGCTCCTCATTATGAGTAAGTTCCAACCCCATTAATCCCTGATTATCAATGCCTGTAAAGCCAAGTACATGTGCCAGGTCATCACCAAATGGGTAATGCCTCTTGGAATCTTTTGCCAAATAGACACCCGGCATGTTCAACGTTCGTAATGCCTTTTCCTGCTTTTCATTAATTTTTCTCCCCTCTGGGTGCAAACTGACGGACATGGCTGACTTGGTTACATATTCAAATGCTTTATCAAATGTCATATCCAAAATTTCTGATAAATGTTGGGCTGTTTCTTTTGGATTTTTGATCTGCCTTGGTACAACAACAACGGATGGTGCGGTCACATTTTCTGCCAGCACCTCTCCGTTCGCATCAAGTATCAGCCCTCTTTCAGGCTCAAACACAATATCCCTGCTCCATGAATTGTCCGCCAGTGCCATTAGCTTGTCTCCCAAAACAAACTGCACATACCCCAGGCGGAAATCAATAATCCCAAAAACAACCAGCCCAATAAGAAAAACAGCGACTAACCGTTTTCTGACTGTTGTAGTTGATACTCGCTTCATCCTCCATCCCCTCTTCATAGATAGGCTTGTATCAACTATATGAATCAAAATAACGATTAGAACACTGTTTCAAACTATAGAATATGAAAGAGGCTCAAGAACGCCTACATATTATAGTGCTTTCAAAACGCGTTTTTGCAAAGAAATGCTAAGTGCCAATTTCACCGGACTTTTTGAACAACTTTAATTTGTTGCTGCCTTGGGCTCCTTAAGCTTCACTGTCAACGTATTGCCTTTTTTGATTTCTTTGCCAGCCTTTATGCTTTGTGTGCTGACATAGCCATTACCAGAGGTCGATACTTGCAGATCCAGCAAGTTCGATAATTGCATGACTTCGCGCAATGACCATCCCGAAATATCCGGCATAACCGGTTTATCGGTTGCAAGCAGAATTTGTTCGTTTTGCAACACTTCAGCACCCTTTTCAACACTTGTTTTGGTAATCTTGCCTGTTTTGCCCAAAACGATCGGACGTAAGCCTTTGTCCTTCAACAATTTTTCCGCTTCAGGTACTGACTTTTCGATCACATCAGGAAATGCAACCTTAACTGTATGCTTTTCCATTGTTTCATCGGGATCAATATTCAGATAATGTAACCCATTTTCCATGACATTTTTGAAAATGAATGAAACAGGTGTCGAACCCAGTTCATATGAGCCATCCGCTTTTTCAAGTTTCGGCTGCTTTACGGAAACATACATCATCAATTGCGGGTCATCCTTTGGTGCCATTCCAAGGAAAGAGAAAATGTAATTATCATATCCCATCATATATCCCGAACCATTTGGATTAGGAATTTGTGCCGTACCGGTTTTTCCAGCTACCGAATAATCGTCCAACCTGAAACTTTGGCCTGTTCCGTGTTTCCCGGTCACTACCGTTTCCATCAAGTCGCGCATATGCTTGGCTGTCGCTGCGGATATTGGCTCGCCAACAACAGTCGGTTTCTTTTCCTTAACTACTTCCTTGGTAGAAGGGTCGACAATTTTCTTGATGACATACGGTTGAAGCATTTTCCCGTTGTTCGCGATTGCAGTTGCTGCCTTCATTTGTTGAATTGGTGTGGCCGTGCTGCCTTGCCCAAACGCTGTCGTGACTTTTTCAAGCGGCCAATTATACAAAATCTTGCCTGGTACCTCACCGGGCAAATCTATGCCTGTTTTTTTATCAAAATCGAAGGCATTTAAATAGTCAAGAAATTTTTCCGGACCCAATTTTTCCCATGCGATCTTGGCAGCAGCAACATTCGACGAACGGCGAAAACCTTCATCATAAGAAATCGTTCCCCATCCTTCGCCGCCATTGTGATCCGGAATCCGTTGAATCCGTTCATTGATTCGGTAGCTTCCTGACTTATAGCTATCCGAGCCATTATAGACATCTGTATCAATCGCAGCAGCCCAGGTAAAAATCTTCATCGTTGACCCCGGCTCGAAAGGTGTCGAAACAGCATCGTTATACCAGTTTTTTACATTTCGCGGATTATTCGGATCATAACTTGGTCGATTGCTCATTGCCAGTACTTCCCCGGTTTTTGGATTCATCACAATAGCAGTCATTCGTGTTGGTTCATATTTTTTTTCTACTTGTGTCATGACATCTTCCAGCAGCGTCTGAATTTTTTGGTCGATCGTCAAATAAACATCATCGCCATCTTTGGGTTTCGTAATGATTTCATTCGGATTCAGCAATTTACTATTGTAATTATCCCGCTCATAAGAAATATGGCCTTTTTTACCATGTAAAAGTTTGTCCATTTGCTTTTCCATACCCGTAACACCGACAATATCCCTTGCGAATCCATTTTTCGTCTGTTTTTCCGTGTCTCTCGCAAAGCCGATGATTTGTGATGCGAATGTGCCATTTGGATAAAACCGTGTGGATTCTTTGATAAAACCAATGCCTGGTAATTTTAATTTTTCAATTTTTTGTTTGGTCTTTTGGCTCAATCCTCTACCGACTTTACCGAATTCTACCTGGTCCTTTCCTTTTTCTTTTCCTTCCTTGAGTCTGTCGGCAATCATTTGCTTATCAGCATGAAGCAAAGGAGCCAACTGCTCAGCCGTCTTATCCGGATCTGTGACATGCATTGGCTCCTTTGAATTTGCAGAATACTTCGCATCAACAATGGCAAAAACACGGAAAGTCGGTTTGTCATAAGCAAGCGTCATGCCATTGTTGTCAAATATTTTTCCCCGTTCGGCAGGAATGGCATGGGATGCCGTCCGCTGTTTCTTGGCCCATTCATGCAGTGAAACGCCATCTACTTCCCCGGCTGCCTGTATGTATAGAAAACGTCCCGTTAAGGCTAAAAACATAACAGCGAAGACGATAACCAATACGCCTGCCATCATATGGGTAATTTTATTTTTCTTCATTGCTATTCACCTGACTAGTTGCCAAAATTTCGTGCTTGTTTCACTTTTGCCTCTTGCACCTTCAGCCCGTTTTCTTTGGCAATTTTAATTATTCGCTCAGGTCTGCTCAATTCTTTCACTTCGTCTGCCAAACCGGCGTTTTTCAACTCCTGCTTTTGCACTTTCTGTTCCAAATCTTGCAAGTTACGGTTCAGGGTATCGGTTTGTGAGGAGAAAGATACAACAAATACGGCTGCAATAATCAAGCAGATACCCGCTATTGAATATAATACCTTTTCTCCATGTGTAATCCAACCACTTTTTTTAATGACTACCTGTTTTTTTTGCGGTTGTTGTGCATGTGATTCATAATTTTGTTGCCAGCTTCTGGCATGACTCGTTGCGGCCATTCTTTGTTCCACCCCTTCTTAATGGTCAAAATCTTTGTTCCATTTTTTTATTTTTTCTGCGATGCGTAATTTTGCAGATCTTGCTCTTCTATTATGTGCCAGTTCATTTTCACTTGGCAGTATAGGCTTTCTCGTAATCAGGTTGAATGGCGGTTGATGTGATTCCGGAATAATTGGCAAATGGCGCGGAGTCTCTTTTGGTGTGCTCCACTTTTTAAAAGCTTGTTTGCAAAGTCGATCCTCCAGTGAATGGAAGGTGATAACCGCGACTCTGCCCCCGATAGCTGTCATTCTTGCGGCCTGGTGAAGTGCATCGTCAAATGCTCCAAGCTCATCATTTACAGCAATGCGTAAGGCCTGAAAAACCCGTTTTGCCGGGTGGCCTCCCTTTCTTCTTGCAGGGGCGGGGATCGCATCTTTAATGAGTTCAACAAGCTGATATGTGGTCGTTATCGTTTCTTTTTTTCGTCTTCCCTCAATTTTTCTGGCTATCTGTTTGGAAAACTTTTCTTCGCCATATTTGAAAAATATTTTTGCCAATTCCTGATACGACCACTCATTGACAATTTCCAACGCACTTAATTCCTGGCTTTGATCCATGCGCATATCCAATTTGGCATCATGCTGGTAGCTGAATCCTCTATCACCTTGGTCAAATTGCGGTGAAGATACGCCCAAATCAAACAATATGCCATCGACTTGCTGTATACCATGTGCAAGCAGCTGTGATTCGATGTGCCGAAAATTACTGCGTATCAATAAAACCCTGTCACCAAATGACTGTAGTCGTTGTCTCGCTGCAGCCAGTGCATTTTCGTCTTGATCAAACCCAATGATCCTGCCTGACTCGTTTAATCTAGCAGCGATATTTTCCGTATGTCCGCCCCCGCCTACCGTACAATCCACATATGTACCATCCGGTTTGATTTGCAAGCCTTCTACCGCTTCATTTTTTAATACAGTCTCATGTTGAAACATGCAAACACCCACTTTTTATATATCGAAGTCCAACAGATTTTCCGAAATCTCGGCAAATGATTCCTCGGAATCCTCGAAGTAATCATCCCAATCATCTTTCGCCCATAATTCAATCCGCTCGGACACGCCAATGACAACACATTCTTTTTCCAGGTTGGCGTACTTCCTCAATGGCTGGGGAATATTTATTCTCCCCTGTTTGTCGATTTCGCATTCTACCGCTCCGGAAAAGAAAAACCGTGTAAATGCCCTGGCATCTTTTTTTGTAAGTGGAAGTTTTTTTAGTTTTTCCTCCAATGCTTTCCAAGCTGTCAATGGATAAACAAACAGGCATTTATCAAGTCCACGGGTCACAACAAAACTATCCCCAAGTTCATCACGAAACTTGGAAGGCATGATAATACGGCCTTTTTGGTCGATGTTGTGTTGAAATTCCCCCATAAACATAGACATTAGCCCCACTTTCTTGTATCTATATTACCACATCCCTCCACTATCCACCACCTAATTTTTAAAATAAATTATTTCGTTTTTGTTAAAACCACACCAGCAAGCGAAATCCTTCATTTTTGTAGCAGTTTCATCCAAACTAAAAGCCTGGCAGAAATGAGTGTTTTCATTACTACCAGGCAGTTAAAAGATTATAGGTTGTATGTTTTCCCATCGTTTTATTGAAAAAGTGGTGTGAAGTGGGAGTTATAATTTCACCACATAGTGACCATCTGCCAAAGAACATTCCTGATGCGGGAGTTCTGTCAACATTTCCATGCCGTATTTGTTCAGCCATGGCAGCGGATTCCATGTCCTTTCCTGCAATCCTCCCAATGGATAAATGACTTGATTGATCAAATCAAATTCGCGAATCTGGTTTGCAAAAATTTCTTCCGTTGCTTTTTCAATGCGTTTTTTCAGGAAATCAATATCACGTTGAATATAAAATAGATTTTTTTCTGCTAGGGCACCAAGATCGCTTCGGATATCCTTTGCAGCCATTCGCAATGGCTCGTGCAGTTTATCCACGGATTTTTTCAATTCGTCAGCCATTTCTTGAATAGGAACGGATTGCCTTGTTTGCAGCCAGCGAAGTTTTAAATGGTCCACCCCTGCTGAAATTGCTTCTTCCAATGAAATCTCATAACGATTGATTAACTTTTCTATCTTATTACTTATAAATGTAAAGGAAAGTCTTTGCAAAACCGGTGGCATTTTCATATTTAATGCAGAGAAAGCCGGTTTTAACGCAGACCAATAGCTAATCTCGCCAGGACCACCTATAAATCCGAGAGTTGGCAAAAGCATCTCTTGCATGAGCGGTCTTGTTACCACGTTATTGCTCAGCAATTCGGGATTGTCTTTTGCAATAGCAAGCATCTCCTCTTCCGTCAGTTGCAGCTGATTTTGCTTACCAACCCAGTTACCATCTTTATCCCGAACAAGCAATATTCGTTCTCCGTTTTGATGATAGAACAAATGGCCATCGTTGGATTGTATATCCAAAGCGATGTGATAATCCAGCTCGTATAATTTATTTAGCTGCTTGTAAACACCCGAACTAATTTCCGGCTGGTTTTTGATGATGTCGAGAAAATAGTCTGATTCCAACCGTCGTACATCGGTGTTGCCGGAATCAAGTAACACAAGACCTTCTTCTTTGAATAAAACAAAAACCAGTCTCGCAAAAAAATCCACATAGGTAGATGATTGTTCCAAACAGCTACAGACCGTTCTATAAAGATTTTTCGTATAATCGGTTTCTTCCAGTTCTCCAAAAACATCCTGCAGCCATCTTTCTGCATCTTGTTGATTGATAGCAATGGTTGAAACGGGTTTTTTCTGGATGATGCGTTGCGGCAGCTTCCATTTTTTCATATGAACACCGGATGGCAGGAATACATGGTTTATTTCTTCAAAATCATGATCTTCACCGGCAATCCAAAAGACCGGGATTACCGGAACCTGCAATTTTGCTTCTTGTTGTTTGGCAAGCTGTATAATGGAAATGATTTTGTTGACAGAATATAAAGGGCCGGTCAAAACACCTGCCTGCTGTCCTCCAACAACAACAACGCTGCTTTCATCACGCAATCGTTCTATGTTGGCAAATGTTGCTTCACCAGCCCCCCAATGCTTATTCATTCGATACAGCACTTTTGCAAGATCCTCCCGTTTGTAACTGCGGGACTTTATATCTGAAACGCGTTGAATAAAATCATCATTCGTAAAACGGTAATCAAAAAATTGCATAATCGACGACTCATTATTTCGATAGTCAGCAACTAATTTATTCGTTTGCCTGACATGGATAGGCTCAATCTGCATCGAATTTCATAACTCCTTTAATCGTATGTAATATTCCTCCATCATTTTACGACAATCAGCGGATATTTTCATTTAATCTGTTCGAACGGCCTTAATCTCAATTGCTGATAAGATCACTTTTGACTAGTGGAGCATCCCAAAAGTTTCCCCGAATCAAATATATGGGCGACATTATATGGAAATAAAAGGTGGTTAGAATTGTGCAAAAACTGTTGATTGGAACGGAGGGCGAGTATGTTCCATTTGCGCGGTTGATGTGAATAAGCTTGTTCACATTGTCCAAGAACTTCAGTTTTATTTGCAAAGTTTTGGAAAGGATATTTGAAACATTCTCCTAGATTGCCATTATTTCCAAAAGCTCGCTTCACCTAAGGCTTGCCTTATCACAACTTGTTTTACCTTGTATCCTGCAATCCATGCCGCAAGATATACTATTTGCGTTAAGGATAACGTACGGCGTGATTTCATTATCTGATGATTTATACTATAATAGAAATAACACAAAAAAATAAAGTGAGACGAGGGGGAGAACAGCACGATGAATAACGTAAAAATCGAGCGCCTGCTCATTAACTACAAAACACTTGAGGCATTTAAACAATTCAAGGAATATGGCAACCAGGAATTATCTATGCTGGAAGATCTTGAATCAAACATGGTTGAAAATAATAGTGAATCACCATTTTATGGAATTTATTACGGTGATCGTTTGATCGCAAGGATGAGTTTATACCGGGTAGGCAAAAAATATGATTTCTATTTTGACCCGCCACAGGATTATCTGGAACTGTGGAAATTGGAAGTCCTTCCCGATTATCAACATCGCGGATATGGAAAAGCAATGGTTGAATTTGCAAAAAGCTATGAATTACCAATCAAAACAAATCCTAGAATCAAATCACATGGTTTTTGGGAGAAAATGGGATTTCAAAAAGCGCATTATGAGATGGAAAGAGATTTAGGAGAAAATCCATTAATTTGGCTGCCGGATGGTGTCAAGGAAAAGGAAATAGCGCATCCATCGTAAATACTTGAAACAAAATGGGGAAGTTATCCTTTAACTTCCCTTTTGTCCGGTTTTAGGATTTGTATTTATTTGTCACCCAATTCCATAAATTGCCCATTTCTTTCCATGCAGTCTCATAACTTTTTAATTGTTCTTTTAACTTCTCATTTTCCTCTCGCAAGATTTGCAACTGCTTTTGCTGTTGTTTTTGCGCTTCCCCATTGGATAGCAAAAATCCCGATTTCATTTTTTCAAGGATAGAAATAGTTGACGCAATTTGATCACTTGCATCAAATGCGGCATAATTTTCTCTTTCTTTTGGTTTGCCGATACCCTTTTTTCTTTCTTCTTTTGCTTGCTGGATTGCATCCTGACACTGCTTTCTTAATGTCGCATTCCATCTGAAACCGCAAGCGGCCGGTGTGCGCGATAATTGTTTTGCCACATCCTTAAAAGCTTCCAATTGTGTGTTGCCATTGCGAATATAGTTTAGGACTGTCTCCGTCAGCACCATATCCTCTTCATTGGACCAGGCATCCTGGCGTGTGGTATTCATGACATCACTCCTTACTTATTTGCTATAATGTATGCAAAAAATAGGTGTGATAGACTAACTCTTTTTTAGGGAAGAGCAAAGGCGCAAGCGCCCATACAGGCTAAAAGCGCGACGTCCTGGGACTGCGATTACTCGTCCCATCAAAAAGCTCCGCAATGAGATAAAGGAAACATGCCCCTGCAACAGGGGTATGCCGACGTTGGGCGGCAAGCCCGCTTTTAGTCGGCCTTCCTTTGACTCGTACGAACCGATGTTGACTTATGTTTCATAGTTGCTAGGCGCTGGAGCCGGACGTGGCTGTCATAGCAAATGACATGAATACAAACTAATTTTATACCTTCTTTACCTATAAAAAATAGACCTCTTATGAAAAAGAGATCTATTCCCAGGCCAATAGGCTTTTATTATTTTGCAATTACTTCCTTACCATCGTAATGGCCGCAAGAACTACACACATGGTGAGATTTTGTAAGTTCACCACAATTTGGGCACTCAACCAAACCAGGCACTAGAAGTTTCTTATGTGTACGACGTTGGTTTTTTACCTTCTTTGATGTTCTTCTCTTAGGTACTGCCATGACTTACACCTCCTTCAAATGAAGATACGTTTACGATTTGTTGTTGTCATCTTTCAACAACGATGCCAGTTTTTGCAAACGTGGATCAATTGTTTTTTTATCTGTTTCCTCCGTAATGACTTCCCAATCCCGTCCCTCGGAAGGAACGCCCTTCTTCATCGCTTCGGGATCATCGGAAAATACTCTAAAGGGAACCTCCAATAAAATATTTTCCTTTATATATGGCGTCAAGTCAAGCACTTCACCATGAATCGGGTGAATCTCATCATCCTCTTTGTAAGCTTCCGATGTGGAAAATATTTCGGTCGCATGAATATCAAAAGGATAAGGCACATCCACCAAGGTACGTGCGCATGGTAGAATCATTTTACCATGAATCGTAAAGGAAAAAATGAACTCATTTCCTTGCAGATTGCATTCACCCTTCACATGTACATGCCCGATTTTTCGGATGTCATTATTCATTTTTTCAAGTTCCGAAACATCAACGTCTCCTTCAAATGAAAAAGGCTGTTGATGTGCACTTTTCTTGATTTGTGTTAATGTGAATTTCATTGTCTTCACCTCAAGGCAACAAGAGTAATTTTATAAGGAAAACCAACTTTTGTCAACATCTTTCCTTTACAGTTTGCATAAAAAATCGATATTCATAACCTTTTAAAACGAAAATGTGCATTTTTTGAATTGTTTTGCTAAAATAATGATAGTTTCTAACGAATTGGAGTTGTTCTAATATGCTGCGTGCCTGCGGTTTGATTGTCGAATATAACCCATTTCATAACGGTCATTTATATCATCTACAGCAAGCAAAAAAATTAACTAACGCCGATGTAATGATTGCCGTTATGAGCGGTTCGTTTTTGCAGCGCGGTGAACCTGCAATCATTGATAAATTTCATCGCACAAAAGCCGCGCTTGCTTCCGGGGTCGATATCGTACTGGAACTTCCTTATGCTTATGCGGTACAAAGTAGCCAATTGTTCGCAAAAGGATCCGTTTTGACATTAAATGCCCTGGGGGTCTCACATATTTGCTTTGGCAGCGAAGCAGGTGATATAACAGACTTTATTACAGGGCATCATTTTCTAAAAAAACACCATAACGTTTTTCAAGATCAACTAAAATCCGGACTAAAACAAGGCTTATCATACCCTGCTGCGAGCAAAGCTGCCTATGACAAGATTGGCCTATCGCAGCTTAATGTTGATTTGTCGCAGCCCAACAACGTATTGGGATTCAGCTATGTGAACGAAATATTGGATCGTGACCTTCCAATTGCTCCGCTGACGATCCCGCGATTGCAAAGTCAATATCATGATACCGAAATACATGGAAAAATTGCCAGTGCAACATCCATTCGCTATGGTCTGTTTGCCAACCCGCCGATTGATGTTAAACATGCAATTCCCAAAACAACCTCCATCCAGCTTTCATCTTATAAAAAAGCAGCGGGAATATGGCACCAGTGGGAAAATTATTTCCCATTGATTCATTACCGCGTGCAAACGATGATGCCTAATGAGTTGGCACAAATTGCAGGAGTAGTGGAAGGTCTGGAATATCGTATCAAACACGCCGCACGAAAAGTCACCTCGTTTCAAGAGTGGATGAATGCCATTAAAAGCAAACGGTATACATGGACCAGATTGCAGCGAATGTTTACCAATATATTAACAAATACAAAAGAATTTGAAATAAAAAAGATCACGTCAACGGATGAATTACCGTATATCCGGCTTCTCGGACTTTCAAATCAGGGTCAGACTTACTTAAACAGCAAAAAGAAACAGCTGACAGTACCGCTCATTACCGGTTATAAAAGAGATATGCCTGAAATGCTTGCAATAGAAGAGCGGGCTTCCAATGCGTATTATAGCGTACTTGCACCACAGAATAGAAAGCAGCTTTTACTGCAGGAATTTCAAGGTCCTGTACGGATTGAAAATAGTGGAGAAACGGTGTAACAGAAAAACAGGTTGTACTTAGGCGCAAGCGCCCGTTTAGCAACGTACAAACTGGAGCACTTTAGGGCTGCGATTACTCGTCCCATCAAAACATCTACTAGTTGCTGGGCGCTGGAGCCGGACGTGGATGTCATAGCAAATGACACTAATACAACTCCATTTTACACTTTCTTTACCTATTAAAAAGTTGGGAAACATTGTCCCAACTTTTTAATTTGGCTTTTTCTTATCTCTTTATCATTTTTTCCCTTTGTCCATATTTTCCAGGTAATGCAACGCATCCTGAAACGTATCTACAGGTACAATTTTCATATCCGTACCGATTTCTTTGGCGGCTTTTTTTGCTACCTTATAATTGGATTCTTTCGCTCCGCGTTCATTTGGTGCAAAGAAAATATTGCAGCCTGCTTTATCGGCAGCTATTACTTTTTTATCAATTCCACCGATGCGCATCACATTTCCATCGTAATCAATTTCCCCCGTTCCGCAAATTTGCAAACCATGGGTAAGATCCTGCTTTGTGAGTTCATCATATATTTTTAATGAAAACATCAACCCTGCACTCGGTCCGCCGATGTCCCCGCTTTTAAAGTGGACCTCCGGTTTAACGCTCACACTGCGGTCTGTTACCAGCTGAATACCAATGCCGATTTTTCCCTTTTGATCTTTAAATTCCTTCAAACCGATTTTTTCGGTGCGCTTTTCCCCATCCCTTTCGATGGCAAATGACAATGTATTTCCGGGTTTTTTGGTTTGAACATAATTTATTAAATCGTTAGCTTCTTTAATATCCCTGCCGTCCACACCGGTAATCCGGTCTCCGGATTTCAGTTTCCCATCGGCAGGCATTCCTTTTACGGTAGAAACGACATATACACCATCGTAGCGAATTTTGATATCCTTATTGGCTGCCTTATATGCAACCACTGTTGCTGCTTCCTGTGAACTTTCCATCATTTGCAGCTGTGCGTGAAAATAATCATCTTTGGATATTCCTTTGGGCATTACCTTGTCAATCGGAATAATTTCCTCATGCGGGAGCACTTTGGCCATTGCATATTGGATTGGAGTGGCCTGTCCGCCCCTGACGGTTACCAGATGCATGTCCCCTTTACTTTTATATCCATTATCCACGCTTACAATCGGATCCAGCGCATCCGCACTGCCAGGTTTTTGAATATAATAAGGAAGCTGGTATGTAGCTAAAAACACCGCAATGACCATCACAACCAAAAACGTAACAATATGTTTTGTCCTTATTCTCATTTATTAAGCCCCTTCCCGATTCCCGCGATTTACATTAATAGTTATTACATGTCTATGGCATATTTGTCCAATGCATGTGCGTATATTGGTAGTACGAGTCAGCACTTGCTATTTTATGAAGGCGGGCCATATGCGGACAAACTAGTTTTATTTTACTACGATTTATGAAAAGCGCAAGCAACTCACCGTCTCACCCTTCATGAACTGAAAGATCTTTTGCATCCAAGTAATGCATGCAAAACGCTAGGAGGAAGCAGTTTGAAATCAAAAATGAAAACAATCATACTAGCCTGCGCAATTATCGGTTTGGCCTTAATTATGATCAAATTCCCTAAGGATGCATATGAAGCAAGCATTAGGGGGCTGGATATGTGGTGGGAAATTGTCTTTCCTTCACTTTTGCCATTTTTTATTACTGCTGAATTGCTTTTGAGTTTTGGTGTCGTTCGGTTTCTTGGTGTATTGTTTGAACCGATCATGCGTCCATTATTTAATGTACCCGGTGCCGGAAGCTTTGCGTTGATCATGGGCATGGCAAGCGGCTATCCGACCGGGGCAAAAATTTCTGCCAGGCTGAGACAAGAAAAGCAGCTTACACGAATTGAAGCGGAGCGATTAACAGCTTTTACCAATGCATCCAGTCCGTTGTTTATTTTTGCGGCGTTATCGGTCGGTTTTTTTGGGGACGCCAAACTTGGACTACTTATTGCGGTTTGTCATTATGCCGGAAACGTTTTTGTCGGAATCATCATGCGATTTTATGGCCGGCGGCAAGAAAGAAGGCAAAAGCAGGCACGTAAGTCATCTCATGGTTTTATGCTTCGGGCATTAAAGGAGATGCACGCCGCAAGAATTCGAGATAAAAGACCGTTTGGAGAAATACTGGGCGATGCTGTATTAAATTCCGTACAAACCTTGCTGATGGTCGGCGGGTTTATTATATTATTTTCCGTACTAAGCAAATTATTATTTCTGGTTCATCTGACACCAATTATCGCAGCGGGATTTCAAATTATTTTTCAAATGCTTCAATTACCTTTGGAACTCGCCCTGCCTTTTATTTCCGGTCTATTGGAAATTACGGTTGGTGCCAGTATGATTTCCAAGGAATCCATTGAACCATTATTTACATCTATCGTGATTGTCAGTTTCATTTTGGGATTTCACGGATTTTCCATTCATGCACAAGTAGCAAGCATTATTTCGGAAACCGACATACGCTATTTTCCATATTTTATCGGAAGAATTTTGCATGGCATCATTGCCAGTATTTTAACGATTATTCTATACAAACCATTGTATCTGAATCGGCAGGCATTTGACAGGGACAACCTTGCTGTTAGCGCACCGATTAGCGAGAACGATTGGATGGCTTCACTTTCCATTCTTAAAGAAATCGGTCCGTTATTTTCAATAGGTTTCATTTTTTTGGCTTTTCTTATTTTGTATCGCAGACACATAAAACATGTGAAGTAAACTCCAATCGAAAAAGCTTCCCTACCTATTCGCCATCTGCTTTCTTAATCCTTGGGGTGGGGATACTTTTTGCCTGTTCATGGAAGTAAAAGCATTTCTAATTCAGTTCCTCCACGCATAATGGGGGCCTGATCCGGAGTGAACGACATTTTAGGAGTAATTTGCCAGTGAGTTGTCGCTCATCTCTATTATGAACGTCATTTTGGCGAGTTTTTCACGGTGATTTGTCGTTCATCCCGTTCTCGAACACTGAAAGAAACAGCCTATCATCATAACAAGCCTATCGTTTCCGCATATCCCGCGAACCAAATCACCCATTCCCAAAAAACTTACCGAATCCTATTTACAAAAAAAGCTTTCTGCCACCGGATTTCGTCAGCAGAAAGCTTTTTTATCTCATTTTAATCTATCCGGTAAAGCGTGGATGCTTTCTATCAGTTGATTCAGCTTTCCTTCGACGCGATGCAGCAGATAAAATGTTACCGCAATTGGAAAACCAATATCTCTGATGAGCGCCAACCATGCTTCCATCTCCATGTTTTTCCCTCCTCTCTGCCAGTGTGCCAAGAAGCAAAATAGGCCAGCTTACGAAAAGCTAGCCGTGTCTGGTTGAAGCGTTACGTCAATTCAATTTCTTCAATGACTGTGTCAACAACGCGGGCACTCTTTTTGCCTGTTAGGTCACCGCCGGATGTGATGAGTGCACCTTGTGAAATGATTTCATCCATTGCACTACTTACAGCTTGTGGATCGACCGGTTCACTGGGATGATCCAGTGAAAATGTCACCGTCTTTTGATCGGCATTTTCAAATTTAAGTTCCAGCTTTTTCACGTCATTTCCCCCCTTCCAATTATTTTGGTCATTTCAACTCAAAAGACCTTTTCTTACTGCCTGATTTCGGTGCTGTGATTTCTTACGACGCTGTACAACGGACGTTCCTGCAAACCGGCAAAGGCTTGTGCTGTTCCATACAACTGATCTGCCGTAGCATCCACATGGACATTGAAGTTCTTGTATTTATAGATCGGCTTGCCGGTTTCCTCGTCATCTCCGTCGTAGAAAGACAGACGCAATGTTGAAGACATCGCTTCTTCTGCTGCCATTTGTACCACCTCCTTCCTTCACATCTATAATCGATGGAAAAGCAAGAAAGAGGGTATGTGAAAAAAATATCGTCCGAACAAAGGCGCAACCGCCCTTACAGGCCAAAAGCGCGACGTCCTGGGACTGCGATTACTCGTCCCACCGAAGAGCTTTTGTCGCGACGCCTGTACTAGCACGTCCTGTGCGTCGTAGCAACGTACAAACTGGAGCACTCTGGGGCTGCGGTTACTCGCCCCATCAAAAAGCTCTGCTAGTTGCTGGGCGCTGGAGCCGGACGTGGCTGTCATCCAAAAGTGATGTTCATACAGCCTGAATTTTATACTGTTTTATAACTTAAAAAAGGATGCAAATCATGATTTGCATCCTGGAAATTACCAGTTGTATTTGTCCCGAAGTGCTGAATACACAGGGGACGGAACGAGGTCGGAAACGTTTGAACCATATTTCGCCATTTCCTTAATGATACTTGAGCTTAGGAAAGAATATTGATTGTTTGTCATCATAAACAATGTCTCAACATCTTTATCCAGCTTTCTGTTTGCTGAAGTAATTTGCAATTCATATTCAAAATCACTGACTGCTCGCAGTCCTCGCAAAATAACCTGCGCATTTTTCTTTTTCGCATAGTCAATCAACAATCCATTATTTGAATCAACCGTCACGTTTGGCAAATGACTCGTTGATTCTTCAATAAGGGTTACTCTTTCTTCCACGGAAAAAAGCGGTGATTTGGCTTGATTGTTGAATACCGCAACGATGACATGATCAAATATTTTTGCCCCGCGCTCAATAATATCCAAATGTCCATATGTAATCGGGTCAAAACTACCCGGGCAAATCGCCAGTCTTGTCATATAACTGTCCCCTTTTGATAAATGGTTACACCAATTGTTCCGTAACCAGCTTCTTTTACAATTGTCAGGTCCGGTTCTATTGGCGGCATCTGATAAGCAGCATCATGCTCGCAATAAATAAACCCATTTTCCTCCAACAGCCCCATACGTAATATCGTCCTGATGATATCTTCATACGCATACTTCTTATATGGTGGATCCAGCAGTATTAACGAAAACTTGAGCTGCCTTTTTTCCAATGCCCTTAATGCATTCTTTGCTTCTGTTCGGTATATTTCAGTCCGCTCGGCAATTTTCAATTGATTAATATTCTCTCTAATCGTTTGAATTGCTTTGTTTTGATTATCAACAAAGATAGCATGTTTCATTCCCCGGCTTATCGCTTCGATACCCAATGAACCGCTGCCAGCGAATAAATCAAGACAATTGCCTCCGTTAAAAAACGGACCCATCATTTGAAAGACGGCTTCCTTTACCTTGTCAGTCGTTGGCCTTGTTGCTTTGCCAGGCACGGCTTTAAGATTTCTCCCTTTATGCTCTCCTGCAATTATACGCATGCAATCACTCCAGATTGACGTTATCCGACATTTATCGTATCACAATCTGTCTGTTTTCACCACAAGAAACACAGATTTGGGCTTGGATTAACCTGTTCAAATATAGCAGTAAATTTTTAATGAAAATCGTGTTTAGAATTAATAAAGCATGTCCATAATATGTACTGAGGCAGCTAATTAAATTGGCTGTTGTTAAACACGGAGAAGACTTACACTTCCCCATAAGTTCTCCTCCGGTTTCTCCTCTCCCTTTGCCTCTTTGTTTGTATAAACAAAGAGACCTGCAGATACATTGTTCTGCAGGTTTTTTTATTGTCTATGTTAAATTATTACCTATGAAAGCCGCGTCCGGCCCCAATCTATTAAGTATTCAAATTCCCATTTTATAATCGTATTGCTTGGCTTTGTCCGGTTTGGCATTTTCAAATTCCGTATTGAGAAAAGGTTTTTGCGACCATTCAACGTTGGAAACGAAAGGAAATCGCAATACTTTTTTCTCTATCTCCTTCATGTCCGCTTTATCAACATATATGACAGCGTATTTCATTCGTTTGGACGCATATATAAAGTTGCCCATCTTTTTGAGCTGCTTTAAATTTTTCATATGATGGAACCAGACAATCATTCCGATGCGTTCGTTTCCCATGGTATTCCTCACTTATCCTCATTGTATTGAATAAAGCACAAGCTTGCTTTCTGCGCCTGTATTACGATGCCTTACAGCCACATCCTCCGCCGCTGCCACATCCTTCCGCGAGTGCCGCTCCTTCTTTTGGAACCTTAATCTGGTCACTGATGGCCAGGGCGATGCATTCGCTAATGTCATCAAGGAGCTTCTGCATATTCCTTTCTGCAACCTTAAAGGCAGCTACCATATCATTCATATCCATTTCACGTTTTTTAACTCGGACTGCTTTCATTATTTCGTTATACTCGGGATGGTATCTGCCAAATCGTTGAACTTCGGCATATTGGTCTTTTATATCATTAAACGCTTTAATTAGCGACTGTGCATGTTGGTCGTTATCCAGATCTTGTTTTGCTTTTTTATATGCTTCCATTATATCCGATTCGATGACCATTTTACCGAAGTCTTCGGCGTGATCAAGCAAATCTGCAAATTCTAGTGTAGCAATCATCTTCCTTTCACCTCCACTTTAATACTATCATGTTTGCAGCAATGTGAAAATGAAAAAAGCGTTCTTATTTCTGGCAAAATGTCCCCAAGAAGAAATCTGCATGTCCACATTACCAGTGAAATGTACCAAAAATCCTTTCCAAAACCTTGGAAATAAAACTGGACTACTTACTTAAAGCGTGTGAGCAAGAATATTCTCTTCATCCGCCGTAAATGTAATATCCCCGCAAGCTAAAAGCAGGCTTTGCGCCCAACGCACATATCCTCTCGCCGGGGCAAGGAGGCTGAGGCCCGCTAAAAAGCGTCTGCTTTGAGCGATCCCGGACGGCAGCGATAGCATGAACTTGGAAAATATTTGTTAGGGATCTGCTAGGCATATTTCAGTTAATTGTTTAAACTTATTTTCATGTATAGATTTTACCCTGTGAAATTATAGTACATCAATAGTAAAAACAGAATTACCCGAAAAAGGCAAAACCGACTAATCCTGCATTTCTCGGGTAAATTGCACAAGCATGTTGGCAAATTGCATGGTATCTGAAATCCTTTCAATGACTTGCACCACTGTTTTACCATGAAAGTATGCTGCCTGTTTTTTAAAAGCTTCAAAATTACTTGTGTCTCTGGAAAGATATCGATACCACTCGGGATTCATCCGTAAAAATTGCAGATATGCCGGTTGCGTCTTAATATAGGCCATTAGCTTCGTATCCATCTTCATCAGTCCTTAAACATATCAAACGGTCGATTTGGTTTACTTTCTTTCGTCTGGAACTGACCCAATAATTCCTGCAGTGAGGAGATTGCTCCATTTAGTTGGTGAACTTGCTCTTGTACCTTGTCGATATCCATTTTCTCCGTCATCTTCCATAATTGAGAAAAAAATTCCGTTTTTTTATCTTTACTTTTTTCATCTGAAGAAGCTTTGGAAGATTTTTTATCCGATTTGTTTTTTGTTCCTTCCTCTTGTTTGAAATGCTCCCAGTAGGAATCATCTTCGCCAAGCAATACCCATTTCTCGTAATATTCTTGCCAGGAGCGGCCATTTTTTCTTACTTCTGCTATCAGCTTTGGATGGCGATTAATAAATGCTTTGAATTCACGTACGGTTGGATGTAAATCAGCCTCACGCAACGCGATCACCTCTTTGACACTTTCTGATATTGCACTACTGCTGTATTTTATGCGCAGCGCGTATAATCTGTGTCAAAGGTCCATTTTTGCTACATCGGCTTGGCTAAAAAATTTTGTGTGTAATAAAACTTGTAAACACCTACCCCAAGATTTGTATAATCTTTATTCAGCAAGGCTTCACGGTGCCCCTTACTATTTAACCATCCATGCATTGCAGCGGGCGCATCCGGATATTGCGCTGCGATATTCTCTCCAGCGGCGAAATAAAATACCTTTTTAGCTGCAAGTCTTTCTTTTAATCCAGTGCCATCCAGTCCGTAATGAGAAAAATAATTATTTTCTGCCATATCTTTACTGTGCAAATAAGCGACTTCACTTACGCTATCGTCCCATTTTAATGAAGGTTTGTTGAAGCTGTTTCGCACAACATTCGTCATATCAAAAATTTGTTGTTCCATTCCTTTTTCAATTTTTTTCCACTCTGCATCCGTCAATTTTTCCGTTTTCGGCAAGCTGCCGCGGTATTTTAATTCATACGGTCTGTGTTTTAGTAAAGTATCGCCATCGATGATACGTATAGCAGACAATTTTTTGGTAAATGTATCAAAGTAGCACTGCATAAATAGATTGTCAGATAGTTTTACGAGAGGTCGTGCATTCACATCCTCGTTCTTCAACAGGAATTGATAGGATGCCAACCCCTTGTCATAGGTCACTTCCTTTGGAAAAGAAAATGCATGCTTCACTTCATTATACGACTGACCAATTTTCACGGGTTCTGCCGAGACCGATTTCCCCATCGCAAAAACGGAAGTTATTTTATTGTCATCAACCCCAAACTGTATATACTGCTGCTTTTGGTCTGTATATACCCACCATGTATATCCATAAGCACTTAAATCTTTTCGCTCTGGATTGCCAAGGTGTTTTTGAAGCTCTTCGGGGGTTTTTCCAAGCCATTGATATAGATCTCCTGTGTATTTGCTGCTTAACAATTTTTTTTCGGGTACTTTTTTTTGTTTTATATCACTTTTTTTCTCCGTAAAGAGATGGCTTATGTTTTCAACAGCCTGTTTCGGTGTCACTTCCGCTTTTCCAAGGAAATAAAACACTGCAAAGGCTACCAGTAATACGAGAAAAATTGAACGAGACCAGCGCATATTCTCTCACCTCTATCATTTGATTACTAATTCAATATATGTCTGTCTGCTTCTATCTATGCCAAAAACGAACTGGTTGATTTGTTTCATATGTTTTGCAGTATCTATATTATATCAAAACACCGACTGGAAGATATGATAAGCGAAAAAGCGTCCTTTAACCTCAAACAGTGGGTTTTTCCCTCATGACTTTGCGTGCAGGTAGGACTGTCAGTCAACATATGGTAAATCGTTGCAACTTGGGACATTTCGTAATATGATAGTGCTAGTGAGGAAAAAATGTGAGGTGTAAATGATGAGATTGGAAAATGTAAATATGGAAGATATAGTCATGGACATTAAACCATTGGACCATATTATGGGACAGCATGCATTTATACGTGCGGGTCAATGGGATTATGAACGCGTTACCTATGATTATAAAATTGGTTCCCAAGAAAAAAATATTACATATTACGTTCGAATTCAAGGAAGAGCGGTCGAAGGCGATGTCGATCGAAAAACAGCTGTTATTCAATTGATGACACCATTGCTTGGCAAACATTATTATCCACACGGTGTAGAATACGGCGAAGAAGAAAATTTTCCGGAAAACCTGGTTGAACGTGCTAAAAACCTTGTTGCCGGAGTATATGAAGACCTTTTGCAATTCAAAAATAAGTAAGTCGTTATCCAACATATTTTTAAGCCGATCATAGCCATGTGGTCGGCTTTTTAATTTTATTGTCTATTTCTTGAAAATTTAAAAATCCATCTGTTCAAATTTTGCCCGCAATGCTATGCTAAAATCATAACTCGATTTATTTGGAAAGGGGCAGTCTGTTGATAAGAAATATCAGCAAACAAAATTGGACACGTATAGGATTGTTTGTTTTTCTACTTGTAGCGGCATATTTTATATTGCCGGTTTCCATTCCATTGGTCGTTGCTTTACTCACCGCACTCTGTCTGAATCCTTTAATTAAATTGACTGAAAAGAAACTGAAAGTAAAACGAAAAAATGCTGTTATCATTGTGTTTTTTCTTTTCTTGTTCATCATGGGTCTTGCCGGCACCTTTCTTATTACAAAAGCGACATTGCAAGTCATCCAATTTATTGAGGATATTCCTGCTTATATCAGAGAAGTCAACGCAATGTATCAAAATTTGGAACATCATATCCAGCAGTATGCCAAGCATTTGCCGCCAGAATTTGTCAAAGAGGTAACAGACAGCTTGCAAAACAGTCTATCTTCTTTTAGTGAGACAGTAAAAGATAAATTAACGATTGACAAGATTGCGCAGTTTACAGGGAAAATACCACAGTACCTAATCAGCTTCCTTGTATATTTAATAGCATTATTTCTGTTCATGCTTGAATTGCCATTGTTAAAGAAAAAAACGTATGGTTTGCTTACCTCTACCACTGCAGAAAAGGTATCCTTTATGAATGCACGGCTGAGTGATGTCATTATCGGCTTTTTTAAAGCACAGTTTTTGGTAAGTATCATCATTTTCCTTGTTTCATTAGTTGGGTTGTTTCTATTTGTTCCACAGGCAGCAATCATTATGTCCATTATTATTTGGGTCGTCGATGTCATACCAATCATCGGATCCATTATTATCCTCGGGCCATGGGCGTTGTTCATGTTTTTGTCCGGTCAAACGACAATGGGGATCCAGCTTTCGATTCTGGCAATTGTTTTACTCGCCATCAGACGGACAGTGGAGCCAAAAGTAATGGGAAAACATATTGGTCTTTCACCGCTTGCAACATTAATTGCGATGTTTTTGGGGTTAAAGCTACTGGGAATTTTCGGTTTTATTCTGGGGCCATTGGTTCTAATTGCTTTCAATTCTGCAAAAGAGGCAGAAATTATCAAATGGAATGTGAAGATATAATGATGCAATGAACAAAGGGCAAGCGCCCTTACAGGCTAAAAGCGCGACGTCCTGGGACTGCGATTACTCGCCCCACCAAAACCCTTGGGACTGCGATTACTCGTCCCATCGAAAACCATTTGCTAGTTGCTGGGCGCTGGATCCGGACGTGGCTATCACCCAAAAGTAACGTTTATACCGCCTGAATTTTATACTTTGTTATAACACAAAAAAAGAATTGCTTTAACCAGATGCAATTCTTTTTTTGATAGAAAAAATATACATTTAATTTAATAGAAACTTAACATGCATTAATAACCCAAAATTGCTTTTATCATACTTGTTGTTTCTCCGCCTTTAAAAAATACATATAGCAGCAAGTACACCATCACCCCGGTAATAGCCGTAAAAAACCAGATAACACTCGTCACCGGACCTATTTTTCGATGAATGGAAATCTTGCGCTTAAACGCTAATGTCAGTGTTACGATCCCGAAAATGGCTCCCACCGTTGCCAATATAATATGAAAGATCAGGAAGATCGTATAATATATTTTTAAATTGTCGGGTCCTCCAAAACTCGTATTTCCAAGAAATATTGTTCTTGACATATAAATGATAAAGAACAATAAGGCACTAACTGCCGCGGAAATCATCACCCGTTTATGGGCTCTTCTCTTATTGTGAACAATCAAGTACCAACCAATAGCCATTAATACAGCACTCAAAATGATGAGTAAGGTACTAATTGTCGGCAAAATAGGCATATGCTATCCGTTCCTCTCTCTATCTCGTGGACAATTTTTTGTTTGCATCCGGTCAAATGGCAATTTAATCAATGGGAATGCGAATACTGGCTTTCAGGTGGTAATGGATCAACTTTCAAACTTTCACGAGTAAACCATTGAAAGAACACTGTTGCCAATATGATACCGTATGTTACTTCTTGCATGATTTTCATAATTATTCCGCCTAACTGCTGGTCCTCCATTGTTCCCATTGGAGAAAACATCTCAGGTCCGGAAATTTGCATTGAAATACCATCCAACACATTCGATGGCACACATAAACTCATGGATTGCAACCATGCTCCCGATGCACTGTATGCATCAAATAACGGTGTTGAAGCAAAAATGATCAATACACAGGCTGGTGTAATCAAAACACCATTGCCAAAAATATAGAAAATCTTCAACAAAGGTGTCATCCGATTAAATTCCTTGAGCGGAGTGATAATCGGGAACCACATGATAAAAGCAGCCACTAGCAGAACCAGTCCAATCGTTGTATGGGCAACCTGGGATGATTTGCTAAAATCAAAGACGGCCGGTAAATGATATAAAGAAAACAGCGCATTAAAAAGAAGTAGTGAGATAAGCGGCTTTGTCACCAGCTTTACAACCGGATAAACGACAGGCTGATATACGAATTTTTTCCAAATCCATTCCGGTATACCAATAATCATGAGAATTGGAAAAACAAGATAAAAAACTGCCATTTGTATCATGTGGAAAGTCAGCATGATGTGTGTCAGTAAATCCACTGGTGAACCTTTTACAATATACAGAAGCAGCATGCCGACATAAAATGCGGTTTGCTGTTTTCCCGTCGGTTTCGCATGTTCTCCGCCAAATCTGTTTCTTAATGGCCCCGTTACAAGATAATACAGGAGTGCCAATGCAATGACATATATTAAAAAATATGGGCTCCACAATGCCCGAAACCCAAAAATCTGAAGTTCCAACCACATAATCTATTCAACTCCATGTATGTAAGATCGACTTTTTGAACATCCTTTATTCCCATTATACAATAATTGTCCGATTAGCAAACCAATATAATGTGACAAAAAAAGAAAAAGACCGGGATAACCCCGGTCCCTACATTTACTTACCACCATGTAATAGCACCTAAACCTGTAACTGTCAGTGCGGCAGCCCATATACCGCCATAAATCAATAAAGCAGTCATACTGTTGCCTTTTTCTTTCAAGTGCATGAAATAATAAAATTGAAATGCAACCTGAACAACTGCCAGAAGAACAAGTACTGGAATGGCATATATTTTTCCCATAACTCCGGATGCAACAATTCCAAATGC
Source organism: Tigheibacillus jepli (assembly GCF_030732005.1). GTDB lineage: Bacteria > Bacillota > Bacilli > Bacillales > Amphibacillaceae > Tigheibacillus > Tigheibacillus jepli. Next base: position 24,894 of record NZ_JAROCA010000011.1, read on the forward strand.
AATTAGGGTTGCTACAATCATCATGGCAAATGAGATCAAATGCCCTTTTAGTTCTTCTTTATTTTTTGTCTTTTGATACTCATCAACGACATTATTGGTATTAGCGTTATCTGTCATCGATTAACCCACCTTTCCCATGAGGTAAACAACAGTAAATACAAATACCCAAACAACATCAATAAAGTGCCAGTACAGGCTGAAAGTATTAAATTTCGGTGCATTATACAGATTCAGTCCTCTTTTTGCATTTCGGATCATTAAGCTGGCAAGCCATAGAATACCGAATGTAACGTGGCCTCCGTGGAATCCTACCAGCGTGTAAAATGCTGATCCAAATGCAGAGGAACGGAAAGTAAATCCATATTCCGTAATATAATGCGTGAACTCGTAAATTTCCAATGACAAAAACCCGAGTCCCAGCAAACCTGTAATTCCTAGCCATAGCATCATTTTCTTGAATGCATTGTTTTTCATATGATACATAGCATATACACTTGTCAATGAACTGGTCAAAAGCAGAATGGTCATAATAAATACCAGGTCCAGTCCGAACATATCATGAGCTGAAGGTCCGTCTGCTGTTGAATTTCTTAATGAAATATATGTCCCAAACAAACTCGCAAATAGTACTGTTTCACCGCCAAGGAAGAACCAGAAACCGAGATATTTATTTCTGCCTTCCAAGGTGGCTTTTTCCGGTTCTGCCGGCAATGTCTCGGGATGTAAAACATCATGATGACTCATATTATTCTGCCTCCTTTTCCAGTTCTTCTTTACTGATATGGTAACCCAAATCGTCCTTGACGGATCTTGTCAGCATGGACAACAAGGCAATTGCCATTCCGCCGAACATCGCGATGGTGCCAATCATGTTATCGTTATGGTAAATAAAACCAAATCCGGCAATGAATAATCCAAACGAAATCATAAACGGAATGAAAGAATTATTCGGCATATGAATATCGCCTAGTGGCTCAGCAGGCGTCATCTTGCCATTTCCTTCCATTTTCTCAATCCATAATGGATCCAGACCGCGAACCAACGGTAATTGCTTAAAGTTATAATGTGGTGGCGGTGAAGCGATTGACCATTCCAATGTTCTGCCATCATATGGATCCCCTGATACCTTCTCGCCTTTGGCAGCAGTGTAAATAATGTTAATAAAGAAAATGATTACACCAGCGGCCATAAAGAAGGCCCCGATCGAGCTAATCAAGTTCCCTGTATCGAGCCCTTGATCCTCAAGGAATACCCAGTAACGACGAGGCATACCCATCAAACCAAGAAAATGCTGAATGAAGAATGTTAGATGGAAACCGATAAAGAATAGCCAGAAAGCTGTTTTCCCTAAGGCTTCATTCAAAATTCTTCCAAACATTTTAGGCCACCAATAATGCAGACCCGCAAAAATTCCAAAGACAGTACCACCTACAATTACATAGTGGAAGTGCGCAATTACAAAATACGTATCATGGTATTGATAGTCTGCGGCAACTGTTGCAACCATGACACCTGTCATCCCTCCGATTGTAAAAGATGGAATGAAGGCCAGGCTCCAAAGCATTGCTGAGTTGACTGTGATTCTTCCGCCCCATAGCGTTGCGAGCCAGTTGAATATTTTAACACCTGTCGGAACTGCAATCGCCATCGTTGCAACCGAGAAGATCGTATTGGCAACCGGTCCAAGACCAACTGTGAACATGTGGTGCGCCCATACCATGAATCCAAGAAATGCAATGACGATTGTAGAAAATACCATTGCTGTATAACCAAATAAACGTTTTCTTGAAAAGGTCGAAAACACATCACTAAATACACCGAAACATGGCAAAATCAAAATATATACTTCCGGGTGTCCAAATATCCAGAATAAGTGTTGCCAAATAATGGCATTACCACCGAGTGAGACATCAAAGAATGCTGCCCCGAACAGACGTTCAAACATCAACAGGAACAAACCGATCGTCAATGCCGGGAATGCAAACAAAATCAAAATGCTTGTAATAAATGTTGTCCAAGTGAAAAGCGGCATACGCATATAAGTCATACCCGGTGCACGCATATTTATAATGGTAACCAGGAAGTTGATACCGCCCATCAATGTTCCTGCCCCGGCTATTTGCAGTCCGAGAATGTAAAAGTCTACTCCATGACCAGGTGAAGTAGTTGAAAGCGGTGCATATGCCGTCCAGCCCGCATCAGGTGCTCCACCCATAAACCAGCTGCAGTTCAGCAAAATACCACCCAACATAAACAACCAAAATCCAAGTGAATTCAGAAAAGGAAACGCAACGTCCCTTGCACCAATTTGCAACGGCATCGCGGCGTTCATTAATCCGAGCAGCAATGGCATTGCCGCCAAAAATATCATGGTTGTACCATGCATTGTAATTATTTCATTATATAAACCTGCACTAACAAAATCATTTTCGGGCTTCATCAACTGAATACGGATCAGCAAGGCTTCAATACCGCCCAATATAAAGAACAATCCGCCGCCTGCCAGATAAAGATGTGCAATTTTTTTGTGGTCAACGGTTGTAAGATAATCCCATATTGCTGATCCTAAGCCCCTCTTTTGCGTAGCTGTCACACTCACAGGTTTAACCTCCCTTTTTATGTCTTTCATCCCAATTTAAGAAATAAACCTATTCGCTGACACTTTCTGGTGTCACATCAGAAGGTTTCAGCTGCATTAGGTACTCGGCAAGTTTTTCTGCCTCATCCTTGGAAACAGCCGGATATTTTCCAGTCATTTTGTTGCCTGGTTTCATTGATTCCGGATCTTGAATCCATTGCATAATATTTTCTTTTGTTGGTTCTTTCACGCCAGCCAGTTTGGAACGATTACCGAAGTCTGTTAAATTCGGTGCGGTTTGTATTGGCGAAGATCCGATTGCATGACATCCCATGCAATTTTTTTCCTTGAATAAATCTTTTCCTTCCTGGGCCGCAGCCGTTTCAGGCTTTTGGTCAGGATCGAAACTTTTCATATCTTTTACCCATTTTTCATATTTATCAGGGCTTACTGCGATAACTTTAAAGTCCATCAAAGAGTGACTGTCCCCGCAGAATTCAGCACATTTGCCCCAATAAACTCCTTCTTCGTCCGCTTTAAGATACATTGTATTTGTATTTTCAGCGTTTACGTCCATTTTACCAGCAATCGCCGGAACCCAAAATGAGTGAATAACGTCTGAAGACTTCATATGCAAATACACTTTTTTACCTGTAGGAATATACAGATCCTGACTTGTTTGTACCTTTTCATCATCATAATTGAAATGCCACCAGAATTGGTTGCCTGTTACTTCAACGTTTATATGATCCTTGGCATCGGAATCATCCGCCAGCTTAAAAGTAGCGATTGTCGTAGGAACTGCGATAATTATCAGCAAAATAATCGGAATGATGGTCCAGACTGTCTCCAGTCCAATATGACCTTCCACTTGCTTCGGTATGTAATCTTCCTGCCCCTTTTTAGCGCGGAAACGAAGTAGCACAATTACATACACAATCATAACCACTAAAAATACGAATGTCATGATAATGGTCGTCAGAATAATCAACTTCATTGAAGTATGAGCGCCATAGCCCTTTGGTACCAATGCGGTCAGGTTTTCTTTTCCGCATCCGGCCAAAGCTAATGCCAGAAAGCCCAACAGAGAAAAAACTTTCAGTTTTCCCATCCAACCTTTCATGAAATCTTACCTCTCTTTCTTGTTAGCCATAATATTTAAATCAAAAAAGCTTTTTAAAATGGAAAGTCGATTGTAGCAATTACCATCAATGAAAATAGGATCACCAAATAGTTCAGGGAATAAATAAATATTTTATTCGCCCATTTCAAATCATCCTTTTTAAAAAGCCCTGTGATTCCAAGAAATAGCCAGCCCAGATTTAACAGTGTTGCCAACACAAGGAACGTTACGCCCAGTGAAGGCAAAAGGAATGGCAATGGCAATAAACATGCAATATACACGACGATTTGCCGTTTTGTAAAATCAAATCCATACACTACCGGCAGCATTGGTACCCCTGCTGCACGATATTCCTCACATTTCTTCATGGCTAAAGCCAGAAAGTGCGGCGTTTGCCAGATGAACATTATCAGAAACAAAATGGCCGGTACAATATGCAGATTCGGATCAATTGCAGACCAGCCTATCAATGGTGGGACTGCTCCGGAAAAACTGCCAATTATCGTGTTTAGCGTGTATCTCCGTTTTGACCACATGGTATAAAGCACAACATAGGTAAACCAGCCCAAAAATGCCCACAGCGTTGCTTGAACTGTTGTAAACAATAATAGCATATGCCCTAAAAGCGTGGTACCTACTCCCATAAGCAGTACTACTTTCATGGGAATAGTCCCTGTAACAGTCGGCCGATTCTTTGTACGCTTCATAACCGGGTCGATATCTGCATCATACCAGTTATTCAGAATACATCCACCTGCGATAACCAGCGCACTGCCACTCATGACCAGCAAAAACACACCCCAATGATCCAGGAAAGACTCCTGCGAAAAACGCAATGCCAGCCAAAAGCCCACAAATGCAGTAATCAAATTCGAATGAATAATTCCTACTTTCAACAGGGATTTCATATCCGACATGATAGATGTGTCCGGCTGCCTTGGCGCTGCGGCTGCCGAATCGGTAACCATTGGAGCAGATGATGTTTCAGCTTTGTTCATTGTGATTATCCCCTCCTTTTCGGACAAGTTTTTGACGTAATGATGTAATTTCTATCATTCCCTAAAACAAGATGCGCATTCCCATTACTTATCACTGTACCATGGAAAAGACTCACAATCTCATTGACATCATCCCATCATTTCTCCAGTTTATTGTGAACTTCCATGCCTGCTTTACTTAACTACATGCATTAGGCAAATGGATACATGCGATACCCAGGTTTTGAAAATAAAAGCGGTTAGAAAAGATAAACTTTCATTCGGGATCAAACCACCTCAAAACGGAGGTCGTTTGCCAAGCATTTCATAACCGTTTTTGCCATGATTTGTTCAAACATGAGAAAAACCAGCTTTCGCTATTTTACAATAGCATCAAACTGATCTTGCTTTGTACGGCAGCCGAAAGTAAAACTTTGGCACATCCATAAATTTGCATGATAATTTTTCTCAAAAACACTGAAATAATTCATTAAAGATTCTTGTGTTTGAGCCAGGTTCATGTGAACAGGTTGACGAAAACTCGCCAAACAAGCCATCAATCAGGCCTTATGTATACCTTCCTGCAGAAGTTTCATACAAAAGCATGACAAGGAGTCCCCTACAATATTTCTAGCAAAATAAGGATGAATTTGCAAGTATAATTTACTTTTTCCTACAGGAAAGTGCCGATTGCCATGCAATATTAGACAAATTTGTGACATATATCACTTTTTATCATAAAGGGATTGCTTCCACCTGTAAATTGATACTATTATTGAGAGTGTATTTGAAATACAACCAATTTGGTTGTCAGCTTTTTTATGTGTATAATAATGGGTAGATTTAATGAAGCGATATTTTATACGATGAATTTGTCGAACCAGGTTACTTTTGTCGAATAAAGCGAGGAACTCACATGATTAAAACAATAAAATGGTTATCTGTTGTATCAACGATGTGTATGATTTTCGTATTACTGGGCGGCGCACTAGTTACAAAAACAGATTCAGGTATGGGATGCGGAAGAAGCTGGCCATTATGTGAAGGACAAATCCTTCCAAGCGAAATCACCCCACAGCTGGTAATTGAATTAAGCCACCGCATTGTTTCGGGGATTGGCGGAATTATGGTCGGTGTAATGTCCTTGCTTGCCTGGATAAAACTTGGGCATATTCGTGAAGTGAAATTTCTTTCCTTCATGTCTATATTCTTTCTCGTATTCCAGGCTCTCATCGGGGCAGCAGCCGTAATGTGGGGACAGTCTGATTTTGTTTTGGCGCTTCATTTTGGCATCTCCTTAATTTCTTTTGCCGCTGTGTTTTTATTAATGCTGCTAATTTTTGAAGTGGACCGAAAGATGGATACAAGAAAATTATTTATCCAAAAGAAACATCGCATCGAGATTTATTTGTTAACAGGCTATACATTATTGGTAGTTTACACCGGGGCATTGGTTAGACATGCCAACGCCAGCCTTGTCTGCAAGAGTTGGCCTTTTTGCAACAATAGCACACCGTTTGCTTTCTCGGATTTCAGACTCGACCAATGGATTCAGATGGGGCACAGGTTAGCTGCGGGCATTCTGTTTTTCTGGACGTTGAGTTTTTTCATCCGGATGATTCGGTATTACCGAAATAATAAGGTAATGTATTGGGGCAGTGTGGCGCTAATTGTTTTAATCTTTTTCCAGGTGTTTTTCGGAGCGATGATTATTTTTACAACCCTTAATCTCGCCATCGCCCTGATGCATGCACTGGTTATCTCCTGCTTTTTCAGTTTGCTTTGCTACTATTTCTTGCTGGCGACCCGCTGCAGTGCGTTGGAGCAAGTGAATACAAAAACCGTGAATGTCGGACATTACAGTGAAACTTGATTCCAGAGCAAAGGCGCAAGCGCCCGTTTTAGCAACGTACAAACTGGAGCGCTTTGGGGCTGCGATTACTCGCCCCATCAAAACATCTGCTAGTTGCTGGGCGCTGGAGCCGGACGTGGCTGTCACCCAAAAGTGACGTTCATACAGCCTGAATTTTACACTTTATTATAAAACAAGAAAAAAGCAGCCATTTGGTGGCTGCTTTTTTCTTTCCTCTAGGATATTATTCGAATTCAAGCAACAAATCGTTTACTGTAATTGCTTCCCCATTTTGTACATGAATATCTTTTACAATACCTGAAAACGGAGCCTGCACAGTTGTTTCCATTTTCATAGCCTCTGTGATCAGAAGGTAATCACCTTTTTGCACTTTTTCACCCTTTTTGCACAATACCTTTATCACCGTTCCGGGCATTGTTGCGCCAATTTGTTTTTCATTGCCTGGGTCTTTTTTCGGTCGTTTTAAAACATCCGATTTAATGCTATGGTCGCGGACAACTACTTCCCGGCTTTGTCCGTTCAGTTCGAAATATACAACCCTTGTGCCATCCGATCGAGGTTCCGAAATAGAAACAAGTTTTACAAATAACGTTTTACCTTTTTCGATTTCGACTTCAATCTCTTCGCCAAGCCGCATGCCATACAGGAATGTCGGCGTATCCAGAACAGATACATCGCCATATTTACTGCAGAAACGATGGTAATCCATAAACACTTTCGGATATAGTGCATAGGCAATGAGATCAAAACTTGTTACCGGTCTGTCAAGTTGCTTGAACAGCTTTTCTCTAAGACCTTCAAAGTCGACCGGCTCCATCAAAGCACCGGGTCTTTGCGTGATTGGTTTTTTCCCTTTTAAAATAATCCGTTGCAATTCCTGTGGAAATCCTTGATATGGCTGCCCTATATAACCTTGTGCCAGTTCAATAACCGAATCGGGAAAATCAATCGATTCCCCTTTTTCATAAACATCTTCCTCCGTCAAATTGTTTTGCACCATGAAAAGCGCCATATCCCCTACTACTTTAGAAGAAGGAGTGACTTTGACAATATCACCAAACATATCATTCACTCGGCGGTACATTGTTTTCACTTCATTCCAGCGATCACCCAAACCTACTGCTTTTGCCTGCTGCCGCAAATTACTGTATTGACCGCCAGGCATTTCGTGAAAATAGATTTCCGTATGCGGTGAATTCATGCCACTTTCAAATTCCTTATAATAGGAACGTACTCCCTCCCAATAAGCGGACAATTTTTCGTATGAAGCGACGTTGACTTTCGGCTGGCGGTTTGCACCTTCCAATGCATAATAAAAAGTTTGTGCACTCGGCTGTGATGTCATTCCTGCCATCGAACTGCAGGCCACATCTACAATGTCCGCTCCGGCATCAACAGCCCTTGCATACGTATAAACACCATTACCGCTCGTATCATGGGTATGCAAATGAATCGGCAAATCTACCGTTTCTTTCAATGCCGAAACAAGCTGATAGGCGGCTTCTGGTTTCAACAAACCTGCCATATCTTTAATTGCCAGGATGTGTGCGCCGGTTTCCTCAATTTCCTTGGCAAGTTGTGTATAATATGCCAGGTTATATTTTGTACGGCTGGTATCCAAAATATCACCCGTATAGCATATTGCCACTTCCGCAATTTTGTTGTTATCCCTGACAGCTTGAATAGCCGGCTTCATCCCCTCTAGCCAGTTTAGGCTATCAAAGATACGGAATACATCAATTCCCGCGGACGCACTCTTGTTAACAAACTGATCGATCAGGTTATCGGGATAGTTCTTATAGCCAACAGCATTGCTTGCACGCAACAGCATTTGGAACAAAACATTCGGCATTGCCTTACGCAATTTAAGCAATCGGTCCCAAGGATCTTCTTTCAAGAAACGATAGGATGTGTCAAACGTTGCCCCTCCCCACATTTCCACGGAAAACAGTTCGGGTAATAATCTTGCAGTCGGTTCAGCAATTTTGACAATATCTTTCGTCCGTACCCTTGTGGCAAGTAAGGATTGGTGTGCATCACGAAAAGTCGTGTCTGTCAGCAGCACTTCATGTTGTTCCTTCAGCCAGGATACCAATCCGTCCGGTCCTTTTTCTTCCAGAATTTGTTTTGTTCCGGCAGGTATTTCCTCAGAATAGTCTACATTCGGTACTACTGGTTCTTCAAAGTTCGGTTTCTTCTGGGGTTGCATCCCTTCAAACCCATTGACTGTTGTATCCCCAATAAAAGTAAGCATCTTCGTACCGCGGTCTTTAGGTTTCGGGAATACAAACAACTCGGGAGTTTCATCCACGAAAGTAGTATGATATGCACCGTTCATGAAATTCGGATGACGCATGACATTTTCTAAAAATGGAATATTGGTTTTAATACCACGTATCCGGAACTCTTTTAAATTTCTGACCATTTTTTGTGCAGCTTGTTCAAAAGATAGCGCCCAGGTAGATACCTTTACCAATAATGAATCGTAATATGGCAGGATTTCTGCCCCCTGAAAACCATTTCCAGCATCCAATCGCACGCCAAAACCGCCACCAGATCGGTACACGTTGATTTTTCCCGTATCCGGCATAAAATTGTTCAGTGGATCCTCGGTAGTCACTCTGGATTGGATAGCAAATCCGTTACATTGAATTTTTTCTTGTTTAATTGCGATTGTTGGATCATCCAGGCTTTGGCCATCAGCGATTTTAATCTGCGTTTGGACAATGTCAATACCTGTGATCATTTCTGTGATGGTGTGTTCCACTTGTACGCGTGGATTTACTTCTATGAAATAAAAGGAGTCGTCTTTTACAAGAAATTCTACTGTTCCGGCATTTGTATAGCCGACATTTTTCATCAAACGCAGTGCAGCATTGCAAATCTCATTCCGCAGTTTTTCCGGTAAAGAAACGCTGGGTGCAACTTCTACCAATTTTTGGTGCCTACGCTGTACAGAACAGTCCCGTTCATATAAATGAACAATATTACCATGGTGATCGCCGATGATTTGCACCTCAATATGCTTGGGATGCTCGATTAGTTTTTCAACGTAGATTTCGTTGTTGCCAAATGCGGCTTTTGCCTCCGACTTTGCCCTGTCATACGCTTCAGACAGCCCGTTTGCGCTACGAACAATCCGCATGCCACGGCCACCCCCACCAAGTGATGCCTTGATGATGATTGGGTAACCGTATTTTTCACCAAATGTTTCCACTTCCTTAACAGAGGATACGGGACCGCCACTGCCAGGAATAACCGGAAGATTTGCCTTTTGTGCTTGTTCTCTCGCTTTCACCTTATCACCGAACATTTGTAAGTGCTCGCTTGAAGGTCCGATAAATGTGATTCCTTCCTCTTCACATCTTTTCGCAAATGCAATATTTTCTGACAAAAATCCGTAACCTGGATGAATGGCATCCACGTCTACCTGCTTTGCAATCTCGATAATTCCCTCAATGTCCAAATAGGCATCAATTGGTTTCTTTCCCTTGCCTACGAGATAAGACTCATCCGCCTTATAACGATGATAGGAACCCGAGTCTTCCTGGGAATATATCGCAACTGTTCGCAATCCGAGTTCCGTGCATGCCCGGAATATTCGGATGGCGATTTCCCCGCGATTGGCTACTAGCACTTTCTTAATGTTTGTTAGCTGCTCCATTTCCTTCCCCCTCCAAAATGGTACAATTCTTTTTGCCGTTGCGTTTCTTTATGTTGTCCTTCATGCAGATGCTGTCTTTCGTGAGGAGCCGGAGTATCCTGTTGCTTCACTTTCATCGCGATATTGTTCAACACGCCCATAGAGGCCAATAATATGAGCAATGAAGAACCCCCATAACTGACGAACGGGAGTGTAACCCCTGTGATCGGCAAAATACCGCTTATTGAACCAAGATTAATAAAGGCTTGAATTCCGACCATGGAAGATATCCCAATAGCCAACAATGCGCCAAAGCTGTCACGACAGCGCCTGGAAATGAATATGCCCCTAAGGACAATCGTTGCCAATAAACCTATTACAACGATGACACCAAAGAATCCCAATTCTTCCGCTACCACCGCCATAATAAAATCGGTATGGGCACCGAACAAGTATCCCAATTTTTGGACGCTTGCACCTAGTCCTTCTCCCGTAAGTCCGCCGCCGCTGATAGCCAAATATGACTGGATAAGATGATATCCATCACTATCCGGCGACTGAAAGGGCTGGTATGCACCAGTAAAGCGGGCAATACGGACATCAGTCACCATATTTGGTATTGCAATCGCAATGATTACCAGTCCAACCAACATCAAAAAAATCAAATGCTTGAATTGGATACCCGAACTGAAAATCACACTGCAGGCAATAAGGAAGATAATTGCCGCTGTACCGATATCCGGTTCCAGTACGATAAGTCCTAGTACAAATGCCGTCATGATAAGTGGAGGAAGTACACCAGAACTGAATTTGTTTATGTATGCCTGTTTTTTGGAATAAATAGCTGCCAAATACATGATTAAACCAAGTTTTGCAAATTCCGCTGGCTGAATGCTTATCGGACCCAATATAAACCATGACCTAGCATTGTTCCTTTCTGTCCCAAAAAATAACACGGCGATTAGTGCCAAAATAATAATCAGCATAATCAATTTCATCAGTTTTTGGTAATACTTGTACGGAATCATACTACAAACAATGAATCCAACCAAGCCAAGCGCAAACCACTGTAGCTGCCTAAACAGGTAGTACGTTGCACTGTGACCTTCCATAACGGCTGTTACCATACTGGAACTGTAAACCATGACAATACCGAAACAAGAAAGCAGAATTGGCGCAATAATTAGCGTGAAGTCATATTTTTTTATTTTATTTAGCATGTAAATCTCCCCAAATCCGAATCCGTGCAACACCACAGAAGGACATATACAGTATAACATATTTAGACAATTAGTATATCACAATATTCTCTCTACGTTTTAAATAAAAAAACCTTGTCCCAATTCATGATGACAAAGTTTTGCTTATGGCATTACAGATTACTTTAAAAGGCATCATAGCGACAGCACAGTTATTAATTTTGTGCCGCTTCATGCAAGATATTCAGCTGCCTTTCCAAGTTCTCCAGTAACGCCTTGCCTTGTGTCTCACTAACCAGATTCAGCCGAATCGCAAAGTCAATCTCTCTTGACAGACCGTACATTTGCGTATCCAAAACCTCCTCATATAGTGGACATTGCGGCATTGTCAAATTTTCTATTTGAACTTCAATCAATCTAAGTATTTTTTCCGCATCGGCCTTAAGAAGGGCATAGGCTTTTTCACGATGATCTACTGTAATTTCAGGCATCAATAGTATCCCCTCCGTTTATTTTCGAGCGCTTTTTTCGATAATGATTTATTATAAACTATACAATATTTATCATAACCGTATGCCTATTCATCAGCAGTGCTGGCTGCTTCAGCAGGCGTATGAGTTACTCTCTATATTATATTATCGTTTGCAAAGGTAAAATGCAAATGAAATTAAATGAATTCGTCCGGCAAATCCATTGCATAAAAACAGTCCTATTTAAGTAGTCCACTTGGTAAAATGCTTTAGATGAAAATCTGAAAAATCTTTGGTATTCTTAGTAAGATGCAAAGAATTTGATGTGAACGAAGAAAGGCGGATGACTATGATCATACCGATTTTTGGTAAAGTTGCTTACCAGATTACACTTGACCCGACTGTTTGGATATTTGACGACCGTAAAATATTACTGGAAGATGCTTTTTCACCAGGAGGGCAAAAAAAGAATGAACAAGACCCTTCAAAAATGACAGCAAAACGATTTGAAAGAGATTTTGCACAAATTGAGGACAAGGATTTTTTTGCAAATCATGTTTCCAAGTCACGCGAAAAAGACGTTTTACAAAACTCCTATGTGATGCCAATCGCTGAGTTCCTTGATAATGCTGAAATCGAAAAAGATGCAGTCAAGGCTTTGCTGATTACTGACAATGATGAAATAACGCTGACGCTGGACGAACTGTATAACTCCTACTTCCTCTTTGCGCTAAACGGAAGAGCGATTGGAGAAGACGGACCTGTGCACGTACTTTTCAAAGATGGCAGTAACAAGGATGATCCGATCAAAGGGGTAAAAAAAATCAAGATCGTATAACGAATCATTCTCTTATTTGTATAATTTAAGGTACCTGACTAAAAATAAACATACGGTTTTATTTTAGGAGGGTATAGCGTGTATAAATTCGTCACTGCCCTAATGATAGGGATTGCCGTTTTGGCTGGCTGCCAAAACAACAATGATGATAATGCATTACCGGATGAAAAAAGCAATAATCGTATCGCCCATGTAGAGAATTCCAGTCAACTTGATCGCAAAGATTTAACCAATAACCAAATTGCAAGCCATCTCTCCGGTGTGGCTGAAAGAATTCCAAATGTAAAAAATGCCGCAGCAGTAGTTGCTGGACCCTATGCAGTAGTCGGAATCGATGTTGACAAAGACTTGGATCGCTCGCGGGTTGGAACGGTCAAATATTCCGTAACAGAAGCAATGCGCCATGATCCATATGGCAAAACTGCTGTAGTGGTTGCCGACGCGGATGTCACACAACGACTGCGCAATATGCGGGATAAAATCTCACAAGGGTATCCTGTACAAGGTGTTGTGGACGAACTGGCGACAATCGTTGGCAGATATATGCCAGAATTTCCTGTTCCCGACAACACGCCTGAAGAAAAAGACCAAAACAAGAAAACCATCCCGAAAGATCATCAGGACAAATTGGATCGGATTCAGGATAAACAATCCAATCATCAAAAATGAGGCAAAAAAAAGATCAGCGTCTGTAAGCTGATCTTTTTTGTTGATACTTACGCTTCATTTTCCTTTGCCTTATTGTAGTATTGCACACCGAACTGTGAACCTTCTGACACCATTTTGGAATTTTCCAGTTGAGCAATATCATTGTTTTCAACTTCGTCAGGAACACCGGCATTTGTCATTGGATCCACGTCAGCATTATCTTCTTTCTTCCGGTTCTTTATGAAATAGCTCGTTGCTGCACCGACACCGAGCGCACCAATTGCGGCCAAATACCTTTTTTTCATTGTCAACTTCCTTTCAAGAACGACTTTGTATTATCATACCCCAATTAGCCCATCTCAAACATTTTGAAGTTTACAAGCCACGAAGGTTTTGTGATATAGTGGAGAAGCAAGCTTCTATATCGAGGTGAACTACTTTGCAAGTGAAATGTGTCATATGTGATAAAATCGAGGAGATTGACGATGAATCCCTGCTCGCAAAACGACTGAAAAATCGAAGGATTACCATGTATTTATGCCAACCATGCCATGACCGGATTGGCGAAAAAACCGAGGAACATTTAGCATCAGGTAAATTTCATCTGTATAAAAAGCAAAAGAACAAGAATGAATTTCTATAAGAACAAAGGCGCAAGCGCCCTTACAGGCTAAAAGCGCGACGTCCTAGGACTGCGATTACTCGTCATAACGCCTGTACTAGCACGTCCTGTGCGTCGTAGCAACGTACAAACTGGAGCACTTTGGGGCTGCGATTACTCGCCTACCGAAAAACCATCGCTAGTTGCTGGGCGTTGGAGCCGGACGTGGCTGTCGTAGCAAATGAAATTAATACGGCCCAATTTTATACATTCTTTACCTATTATAAAGAGGCTGTCTCCGAAAAGACGGCCTCTTTTTTAGGCTTGCTGTTTTTTCTTGCGCTGATTATGCAAGCGGAAACGATAGATTGCCAAAACCACCGAAATGATTATCAAACTTTCCGTCATCGGCATCCGCATTAAACTGAATATCGTGATGAGAAACATTCCGATAGCCAGTAATATATATACAAATACACTTTTGATGAGTGGTAGCTTACGTGCAAAACCGAGTTTATATGCAATCGCGCCAAAAATAACATTTAATATGTATAATATCCAAAACATATGTGTCTTGCCAAAATCTCCAAAATGATTCAAAACCAAATCATAAATCACACTAGCAATGTACATTTTTATCCCCCATCAACGACAAACTTCCCTTCCCTCCTATCATACTAAAACTTTTTCGCTAAGGCCAGTAAAAGTTCTGTGAACCTTTCATAGATTTTTCTGGGCCAAAACAGCAAATTCTGACCAGATGCAATTTAATAATTAATAGATGATGTAACTGTATGGAAACAAAATGAAACGCCATCCAAATCAAATCGAAACTTCACGCGCACCCATCTTTGGTATATACTTGGAAAGGAATCTACATGGATGTTAGAGGTGTTTAGTGTGGAAAAATTCGATTTGCCTATGTTTTTACTGGCAGCATTAGTAATTCTGATGTTTGTTGGAGTTGGATTGGGTATGGCGTTGCGCAGCATTTGGATTACAATACTGTTTCTCTTGCTAGGCTTTATTTTCATGTCAATTGGTTTGCGAATCAAACGAAAAAGAAGAGAATGACTGGATGTCATTTTCTTCCTTTTTTTAGCCAAGAGAGTAGATCCTGGTGTATATCAGTGTTGCTTGCTATAACTGGTTTTTTGTGCAGCAAATCCAATTTTTGTCCATCTATATCTGTTGTTACCCCGCCGGTTTCACCGACAATAACAATTCCCGCCGCAATGTCCCAAGGAGCCAGGCTCATTGCCATATATGAATCAAGTACCCCTTCAGCTACATAAGCGAATTCCAATGCAGCGGATCCATAAGACCGCAACCCTCGCACCGTTTTGGCCAAGTGATGCATAACGTTTTCATCGACCAGACGATTTTGACAGAGCCAATAATGGTTTATGCCAATGATTGACCGTTCCAACGTTACGTTTTTTTGCAATTTTGGAAGACGGACCCCATTCTTATATGCTCCATCGCCCCTTTTTGCACTATAAAACATATCAGCCATTACATCGTAAATAATTCCAATTTCACCTACACCGTCTTGATAGATACCAATAGAAATACAAAAATTCCGCTTTTGATGAACGAAATTCATTGTACCGTCAATGGGATCGATAATCCAGACGACACCATCCAGGTTTTCCAGTTCGTCACCATAACCTTCCTCACCAAGTATGCGATGTTCAGGAAACATTTGACGAATGGAGGCAGCAAAGAAATTTTCAGTCTGTTTGTCAACCTTTGTGACCAAATCATTGGCATTCGATTTTGTTTCAATATCCAGCGGTCCTTGCATATCCCGCCTGATGTTCGCCGCCGCTTCAAAAACCCATTTCTTTGCTTGTTCAAATAACAAATCGCGATAATCTTTCTCCATTCTGCTTCCTCCGTTTGTTCAAAGTTTAACCAATTTTATCAAATCGCCGGAGGTACAGTCCATGGATTTGCCTTTATAAATGCCTTCTTCTTTATGACTCCTCGATATCTTTTAACTGCGCACTCAGTTGCTTCAATCTCTCTTTTGCTTTAATCATGGCAACTGAATCATTTTCCTGCATTGCATCGTACAATGTCATTAACTCATAGTCTATTTCCATGCGAATGACCGGCAATCTCTCCTGCTCTTCTTTCCTGCGAAGTGTTTCCATTACATATTTCATTTTCCCACATCCTCTCGTTGTTTTTGATGGCTACCTTTCGCTTTTGCATTTTCAGATACCCCAATATCATCGGCATGCAGTTCTTGTATTATTTTATGATACCGAAATCATTTTCGTTCAGAAGCATAATATTATCATTTGTGTATTAAATTACCCTTGCTTTACATTTTTAAACACAGTCCAGGCAAGCCCTTAAGGGATTAATGCTTGACTTAACCATTCATTTCTCTAATAATAATAATTATAAAGTAGTGAAACTCCCTTTTTAGGAACAAAGGCGCAAGCGCGTTCGGCAACGCAAACCGATTTGGGACTGCGATTATCAACCTTGTTGTACATCGCGAAACCCTGGAACCGATTAAGAATTTTATTTTTTGCATTCATGTTTCAGTTTACTAAATGTATTGCTATGGGTATTACAGGGGCTTGAATGTGTGATAAATAATCCTGTTATTCGTATCATAAGAGAAAGGTTGTTGATTGATGGTTTTTAACGGATTTGATGAAAAGGATTTTGCGATATTTCATATTGAAGGTTTGGAAAACAGGATGGAGGCATTGCAATCGCGTCTCCAGCCAAAATTTGCTGAGCTTGGCGAAGAATTGACAAATCATTTATCTACACAACTTGGCAATGAAATGTTTTTACACATTGCCAAGCATGCCAGGCGAACGGTAAATCCGCCAGATAATACATGGCTTGCAATTGCTGACAGCAAACGCGGATACAAAAAACATCCTCACTTCCAAGTTGGCTTGTGGGATGATCGCGTTTTTATCTGGCTGTCTTTGATTTATGAGCTGGAGGGTAAACAAAGCATTGCACAATCTTTTCTGGAGCGTTTTGAGGCGATAAAAAAACTGCCTAAGGATTATGTCGTATCATTAGATCATATGACAAAACCGGTAATAACATTACCTGAATTTGAGAAAAAAGATCTGGAAAGATTCCGCGATGTCAAAAAAGCCGAATTGCTTATTGGAAAAATAATTCCAAAAGACAATCCGATACTTCAAAATGGAAAGGCATTTACGAAAGAAGCAGAACAAACCATACAAACATTATTGCCTTTCTATCATTTGGCGTTAAGATCAAGAAATAATTAATGATTGGACAAAGGCGCAAGTGCCCTTAAAGGCTAAAAGCGCGTCGTCCTGGGGCTGCGGTTGCTCGCCCCATCGAAAAGCTTTTGGGACTGCGATTACTCACCCCAAAAACATCTGGGGCTGCGATTACTCGCCCCATCAAAAAGCCTTGGGGCTGCGATTACTCGCCCCATCAAAACATCTGCTAGTTGCTGGGCGCTGGAGCTGGACGTGGCTGTCGCTGAAAGTAACATGAACGCAGCATAAATTTTATACTTTTTTATAACACCAAAGCAAAGACAACATTTACGGCAATGTTGTCTTTGCTTTGGGTTCAAGGGGTTTTCAAATTATTGGTGCATTTGTAAATTCTTCCGTACGACACATAGCGTTATTCTACATTATTGGAATGACTGCATTCTGGACAAGTTCCATAAAGAACAGTCACTTTTTCGTCATCATAATGTTCGATGACTTGCTGACAGTCCTGACAGATAATGGTTCCCATGCTGACATCTCCCTTTTCTATTCGAATATGTTACGTTGAAATTATTATAGTATAACATTTAAGGGTTTTCAAGCCCGAATTAGTATAACACATTCAACTTCATGCACGCTTAAAAAGGGAGAACTTTATTGTGTGATGCTATTCGTTTACACGTTTAATTGTATCCGGGTCGATCATTTGATACCCTTTTTTCTTTAAACCGGTAACAATATCTTTTAGGGCTTTGTTTGTCCAATCACGATCATGCATCAGAAGGTTGGCTCCATTTCCAAGCAAATTGGTATGCAGCATGATTTCAGTCAACTTTGCTTTGTCCGCGTACTCCGGCATAAAGTCATACCCGTATGACCAGTTCATCAGCGTCATGTGTTGATCTTTTGCTATTTGCCTGGAAACATCCGTGTTTGCACCATTTGGAGCCCGAAAAAACTGTGGTCGCTCTCCGATAATATTTTCGACCATGTCATTTACTTTAATAATCTCTTTTTTCTGTTCTTCAGCGGAGATGTCGGGCAAGAAGGCATGACTGTATGTATGATTACCAATCGTAAATCCCATATCATGGATTTGTTTCAGCTCTGCTTTTTTCTTATCTGATTCAAGAAAATGTCCATTTACAAAAAAGATTGCTTTTACGTTTAGGGCTTTTAATGTTTTTGCCATTTCCAATGCATGTTTATCCGGCGCATCGTCAATTGTCAGTAAAACAACTTTTTCGTTTGCTTCGGCGTCAATTGGGGTTAAATACCAATTGTCCTTCATTTTATAGGCCGTTTTTTTATCAGGTACAGCTTCTTTTGTTGTAGCAGCCGTCTCTTTGCTTTGATGCTGCGAATGGGTTTGCTTCTTTTCAGTATTTGAAGCATGGGTATCAGATTTTTTATCCTGATTATCAGTGGAATGTGTTTGCTGATTCTGACAGCCTGCCAGAACAACAAAAAACAATGCGATGCAAATAAAAAACATTTTTTTCATGATGAGAGCTCCTTTCTTTAAACTGCTTTTATATTACCCTTTTGGCCCATCAAACATGCTTATTATATTGAAATATGTGCAGTTTAAAAGACATAAATCGACGTTTAATGTTAGACTGGTTTAGGGTATGGATAGATGGGGACAGCCGAATCATCTGCTCTAATCTGGAGATATTAATGGTATATTAGCGAATGTTTGGACTGCAATTATTTATTTTTGGTAAAAGAAAGGATTGTAAGGATGAAAAAAATAACACCTGTATTCTATATTTCTGTTGTAGTAACAGTGCTATTTATTATCTGGGGTATCATCCCGAAGTCGGTATTGCCCCATGCAAACATGGATAATGTTACAACAGCCATACAGACGTTTCTTGTTAATAAGTTTGGCTGGTTTTATTTGATAACTACAACTGTGTTTGTCGGCTTCGCGTTATACTTGATTTTTTCTAAGTATGGCCGTATTAAATTGGGAAGACCGGGTGAAAAACCGGATTTCTCCTATATCACCTGGTTTGCGATGCTTTTTAGTGCTGGTATGGGAATCGGCCTTGTTTTTTGGGGAGCTGCCGAGCCGTTGTCACATTTTCATAATCCTCCTTATGGTGACGCAGAAACAAAGGAAGCCGCAAAAAGAGCACTTACATACAGCTTCTTTCACTGGGGATTGCATCCTTGGGCGATTTATGCGACATTGGGACTGGCGCTGGCATTTTTCCAATTTAGAAAGCAATCCAGCGGTCTTGTGAGTTCCATACTGGAACCGTTGTTCGGCAAATATGTAAAGGGGCCTTTTGGTACAACAGTTGACTTTATTGTTGTTTTTGCCACGGTATTTGGTGTCGCAACATCACTTGGTTTTGGAGCAATTCAAATTAGTGGCGGTTTATCCTATGTATTTGGCATATCCCAAAGTTTTACGGTTGAATTAATCATTATTGCAATTGTAACGGTGTTGTTTATGACATCTGCAATGACAGGATTAAATAAGGGGATCAAATATCTAAGTAATTTAAACATCCTGTTGGCTTTCGCATTAATGGTATTTCTGCTAGTTTTGGGGCCTACCCGCTTTATTTTGGAAATGTTTACGAACGCTTTTGGCGAATATGTGCAAAATATACCAAGTATGAGTTTACGTATGGCGCCATTTGATAATGATAATGCAACATGGATTAAAGACTGGACTATTTTCTATTGGGCATGGTGGATTGCATGGGCGCCATTTGTCGGAACATTTATTGCCAGGGTATCCCGTGGACGTACGATAAGGGAATTTGTTTCAGGCGTCTTGCTTGTGCCGACTATTTTTGGAGCGCTTTGGTTTGCAGTTTTCGGCGGTTCCGCAATCGATTTGGAATTTTTCCAGCATGCAAATATTATTCAGTCCATTAATGATATGGGAGAAGAAACCGCCCTGTTTGAAGTATTAAAGCATTTTCCTTGGACAACGTTCATGTCTCTTCTATCCATATTGCTAATCAGTACCTTCTTTATCACGTCTGCTGATTCCGCAACGTTCGTACTCGGTATACAGACAACCGGCGGGAGCCTGGACCCATCCAACAAGGTAAAATTCGTCTGGGGAATCATTCAGTCCGGTGCAGCGGCTGTGTTATTATGGCAAGGTGGACTTAACGCCTTGCAGACGGCCTCCATTATCGCAGCATTTCCATTCGCTATTATCTTGTTATTGGTAGTTGTTTCCACGGTAAAATCATTGAAGGAAGAAGCCAGGAGAATCGAAATGCTGAAGAAAAAATAAAGAATGACATAAAAGAAATAGCCTAGCCAGCTTAGCCGCAACATTGGATAACAAACATGACCGGTGCTGCCAAATTTGTAAGACCTTAATTTCCCATCAAAAAAGAGATACTTCATTATGTTCCTTTCGAGGAAAATGAAGTATCTCTTTTTTATGCGTTATATCCTCTTGCAGCCTGCCCTTCTTCTATAATGTTGCTAATTTGGGACACACAAAAAGGGTAGCTCATTATGTTTATAAGAACTACCCTTTTTATCTATTGATACGAGACAACCTATCTCATGCTTAAATTATTTTCCGCCAAGCATATGAATTGGTGTGCCAAGCGCTACTTCTGCAGCTTCCATTGTGATTTCGCCAAGCGTTGGATGCGCATGGACTGTCAATGCGATGTCTTCTGCAGTCATACCTGCTTCGATAGCAAGACCCAGTTCAGCAATCATATCACTCGCATTCGGTCCTGCAATTTGTGCACCGATTACAAGTCCATCCTCTTTACGCGTAATCAATTTCAGGAAACCATCGGAATTGTTCAATGCCAGCGCACGTCCATTAGCAGCAAATGGGAACTTCGATGCTTTTACATCGTATCCGGCATCTTTTGCTTCTTGCTCAGTATATCCGACAGATGCAAGCTCCGGATCAGAGAATACAACAGCCGGCATGCCGATATAATCAATTTCTGCTTTTTGCCCGCTAATTGCTTCTGCAGCAACTTTTCCTTCATAAGAAGCTTTGTGTGCCAAAGGTGTACCAGGAACAATGTCACCAATAGCGTAAATGTTTTTGACATTTGTGCGTGATTGCTTGTCGACTTTAATTAAGCCTCTTTCACCCACTTCAACACCCGCTTGTTCCAAACCGATTTCATCCGTATTCGGACGGCGGCCGACAGTAACAAGTACATAATCCGCTTCAATTGTTTCTGTTTTTCCTTTTGCTTCATACGTAACTTTTACGCCATTTTCCGTTTCTTCCGCACCTTTTGCCATTGCTTCTGTAACAATTGTTGCATTTTTCTTCTTCAGGCGTTTTTTCACAAGCTGTGTCATCTGTTTTTCGAAAGTGCCTAAAATATCTTTTGCACCTTCCAAAATGGTTACCTCTGTGCCAAAGTTGGCAAATGCGGAACCAAGTTCTGTACCAATGTATCCGCCGCCGATAACAACCAATTTATTAGGAATTTCTTTCAGATTTAAAGCACCTGTCGAATCAAGCACACGTCCGGAAAATTTGAATCCTGGAATTTCAATTGGTCTTGAACCAGTAGCAATAATACAGTTATTAAAATTGTATGTTTGCGATTTTTTCTCGTCCATGACCTTTACGGAATGGTCATTGACAAAATATACTTCGCCTTTTACAATGTCTACTTTATTGCCTTTCAATAGACCTTCCACACCGGAAGTTAATTTGTTGACTACTTTGCCTTTCCATTCCTGTACTTTGGAAAAATCGACGGTAACATTTTCCGTTTTGATTCCAAGTTCTTCGGTACCATGGGCATAATCTGTCAGATGGCCTGCTTGAATCATTGCTTTTGATGGAATACATCCAACGTTTAAGCAAACACCGCCCAAATTGTCTTTTTCTACGATTGTTACTTTTTGGCCCAATTGTGCAGCACGGATGGCAGCTACATAGCCGCCAGGACCCGCACCGACAACAAGGGTATCAACATCGATTGGAAAATCTCCTACTACCATAACCTTTACGCCTCCATCATGATTAGTTGTGGATCACTCAACAAACGTTTAACTTGGTTCAATGCATTTTGAGCCGTTGCCCCATCGATGATGCGGTGGTCAAAGCTCAATGACAAGGCAAGTACTGGTGCAATCACAATTTCGCCTTCACGAACGACTGGTTTTTCCTGAATACGCCCGATTCCCAAAATGGAAGATTCTGGGTAGTTCAATACAGGAGTGAACCACTGTCCGCCCGCAGAACCAATATTTGTGATTGTGCTTGAAGCGCCTTTCATTTCCCCAGGAGTAAGTTTACCACTGCGCGCTTTATCTGCCAATTCATTTATTTCCTTTGAAATAGTGAAAATGGATTTGCGATCCGCATCTTTAACAACTGGTACAAGCAATCCTTTTTCCGTATCAGCTGCTATACCAACGTTATAGTAATGTTTATAGACGATTTCTTCAGTTTCGTCATCAACATTTGCATTCAGGATTGGATATTTCTTCAATGCTGATACTAAAGCTTTTACAACGTAAGGCAAATAGGTCAATTTGATTTCTTGTTCCGCAGCAATAGGTTTGAATTTTTTACGATGTGCAACAAGTGCTGAAACATCCACATCATCCATCAATGTAACATGCGGTGCGGTTTGTTTGGAATGAACCATTTGTTTTGCAATAGCTTTGCGAATACCGGACATTTTTTCGCGTGTTTCCGGTAATTCTGCGGCTGCAGCAGCTGGTTTTGATGCTGCTTTTTTGCTTTCTTCCTTAGTTGTTTGTTTTTCGGCAGCTGGAGCAGAAGTTTCCTGTTCACCGTTTAAATATTTATCAATATCTTCAGTGAGCACTCGACCATTTTTTCCGGACCCGGTTACTTCATGGATATCCACGTCATGATCACGTGCATATTTACGAACCGAAGGCATTGCAATGACACGGGCATTGCTGTCTTTTTCCGGTTTTTTGGAAGCAGGTTTGCTTTCATTTTGTGATTTTTCTTCCGTTTTTTCCGATACTGTTTCTTCTTCGTCCGATTCATAGCCTTCTGCATCAAATGTTACGATCGTTTCTCCCACAGTTGCAACTGTTCCTTCATCAACGTGAACTTTTTTAACCGTTCCGTCCACTGGTGATGGAATTTCAACTACAGCTTTATCATTTTGTACTTCACATAGTACATCGTCTTCTTTTACTTCGTCGCCTGCTTTGATGAACCATTTGACGATTTCACCCTCATGAATGCCTTCACCGATGTCCGGAAGTTTGAATGCGTAGGTTCCGGTCGATTTTGATTCTTGATGGTCGGCCGAAGCTTTTTCCGCGTCCGACTCGTTCGATGAATCACTTTCATCGGCTTCATCTTCATAGCCTTCCGCATCAAATGTTATAATCGTATCTCCTACAGTTGCAACCGTTCCTTCATCAACGTGAACTTTTTTAACCGTTCCGTCCACTGGTGATGGAATTTCAACTACTGCTTTATCATTTTGTACTTCACATAGTACATCGTCTTCTTTTACTTCGTCGCCTGCTTTGACGAACCATTTGACGATTTCTCCTTCATGGATGCCTTCACCGATGTCCGGCAGCTTGAATTCAAATGCCATGAGAAAACAACCTCCTGTCATAATTTTTAAAAGTTCATAACCTCGTTTACTTTTTCAATGATGTCCTTATGGTCCGGCAGCCAGATTTCTTCCGCCTCGGAGAATGGATATACGGTATCCGGAGCTGTCACTCTCAATACCGGCGCTTCTAGGTGAAGAATTGCCCTTTCTTGAATCTCAGCTACAACATTTGCCGCAACTCCTGCTTGACGCTGTGCTTCTTGTACGACAATGGCATGATTTGTTTTCTCAACCGATTTAATAATTGTTTCATAATCAATTGGGGAAACTGTGCGCAAATCGATTACTTCAGCTTCGATATTGTCTTTTGCCAGTTCATCGGCTGCTTTTAATGCGGCGTGAACCATTGCACCGTAAGAAATAATTGTAACGTCCTTGCCTTCGCGCTTCACATCTGCTTTGCCCAGTTCGATTGTATAATCTTCATCTGGAACTTCGCCACGGAAAGAACGATATAATTTCATATGCTCCAAAAACACAACCGGGTCGTTGTCGCGAATAGAAGCAAGCAACAAACCTTTTGCATCATATGGCGTGGAAGGTATAACAACTTTAATACCCGGTTGCTGTGCAATTAATCCTTCCAATGAATCCGCGTGTAGTTCAGGTGTGTGCACGCCGCCTCCGAATGGTGAAGGAATCGTAATCGGAGCATTCTTGGTGTTGCCGGAACGATAGCGCATCCTCGCCATTTGTCCATTGATGGAATCCATTACTTCATAAACGAAGCCAAAGAATTGAATTTCAGGCACTGGACGATATCCCTGCAACGCAAGACCTGTTGCAAGGCCGCCGATCCCGGATTCAGCAAGTGGTGTGTCAAATACACGATCTTCGCCAAACTCATCTTGCAAGCCTTCCGTAGCACGGAAAACCCCGCCATTCTTACCGACGTCCTCACCAAAAACCAATACATTTTCATCGTTTTTTAATTCGATGCGCAATGCATCAGTAATTGCTTGAATCATTGTTTTTTGTGCCATGATTTACTTCGACTCCTTCTCTTTATATTCTTCCATTTGCTCTTCTAGATTCGTCGGAAGTGTCTCGAACATATTGGAAATCAAGTCGGTCACTTTTTGTTTTGGATATTTGTCGGCTTGTTTGATAGCATCTTTAATTTCAGCCTTCGCTTTTTCGATTACTTTATTTTCTTCTTCTTCAGACCAAAGGTTTTTGTTTTCCAAGAATGTACGGAAACGAACAAGCGGATCTTTCTTTTCCCACTCGGAATCAAGGTCTGATGTACGATAGCGTGTCGGATCGTCACCGGCCATTGTATGCGGGCCATAACGGTATGTCAGCGTTTCAATTAATGTTGGTCCTTCCCCATTGATTGCACGCTCACGCGCATGTTTTGTAGCAGCATAAACCGCCAAAACATCCATCCCGTCAACTTGAATACCTTCAATACCAGCAGCAACTGCTTTTTGAGCCAATGTTTTGGCAGCAGTCTGTTTATCTCTTGGCACAGAAATGGCAAATCCATTATTTTGAACAATAAAAATCGCATTTGCTTTATATGCAGCTGCAAAGTTCATACCTTCATAGAAATCGCCTTGTGATGTACCGCCATCTCCGGTATACGTAATAGCGACATTTTTCTTGCCACGTTTTTTCAATCCCAGCGCGACTCCGGCAGCTTGGACATATTGCGCACCAATGATAATTTGTGGACTCAGTGCATTTACTCCCTCAGGCATTTGGTTGCCATGGAAATGTCCTCTGGAAAACAGGAAAGCTTGATATAGCGGCAATCCATGCCAAATCAACTGTGGAACATCACGATAACCCGGCAGAATGTAATCTTCCTTATCCAAAGCATAATGACTTCCCAGCTGTGAAGCTTCCTGACCAGCTGTTGGCGCGTAAAAACCCAAGCGTCCTTGACGATTCAATGCAATGGAACGCTGATCCAGCACACGCGTATATACCATTCGGGTCATTAGTTCCTTAAGCTGTTCATCTGATAAATCGGGCATTGCGTCTTTATTGACGATTTCTCCTTTTTCATTAAGAACCTGGAACATTTCGAACTGACTCTCAATATTTTCAAGTACATGTTTCAAAATGATTCACCTCTTCCTTTCTTGTCCAAAGTATTAATCTATTTTATATTTCCCAACCAGAGGAAAAAGCTGTATCTTTTTCGCTTTATTTATGTACCCTATCAGCTTGGAAATCAATCGTTTTTCCCCCAAGCTGTTACATAAAAATCGCAAAAAAAAGTGATACAATTTATATCGACTCCAGTGTACATCAATACAGCAGCAATGGTCAACTACTTTGATTTTGGTTACAAATCAATACAGTAAACGATTTCAAAAAAATTGTAGTTAACCATTCAAATACTGTTATAGTCTGTTATACGCGACTTTTCATCTGTACCAGTATAGTTTGATTGTAATGTGTGTTAAACTTCTTTTTTTAGCATGGGGCTTTTTCCATATGATTGTTATTTTTTGGGGAATAGTAGACCGGTATTTCTCCTCATAATGGGCATTGTCCGTTATTGGGGTGGTTAAGATGGGTTAGGAGCGACTTTTGAGGGATTAGAGCGGATAACACGGATTTGGAGCGACTTTTATCAATCTCGAGCGACTTTCATTGGTTTCGAGCGGATTTCCTTACATTTGGAGCGACTTCCTATCATTTCCGAGCGACTTTTCCCTATTTATGAGCGACTTAACCCTATTTCGAGCGACTTTTCGCCTTTTGGAGCGACTTGATCGGGTTTCGAGCGACTTTTAAGCTTGCTGAGCGACTTTTGAGGGATTGGAGCGGATAACACGGATTTCGAGCAGCTTTTATCAATCTCGAGCGACTTTCTAGCTTATGGAGCGACTTTCCTTCCCTTCGCTTCCCAAAAGAACGCGGATTGCAAGATTTTATGAACTCCAAAAAAGCAATCCTACCCCAATACGGTCCATAGATGGTATCCACGGAAATACAGAGGAAAAAAGGTCTGCCGATACAGACCTTCCGCTACGTTTTATTATTTTGCTGTTTCAGTTGTTTCGAACGATACGTTTAAATCGGTTTGCTTATAAAAATCTTTTTTTGCTTTATTATACGCATTCGTGTATTTATTGAAATCTTTGTTAGCGGCAATAACTTTTTCATAGCTGCCATTTAGTTTGCTAATTTGTTTTGTGAGACCCTCTTGTTTGGAATCTTTTTCCTGGAGCACGCGATAAAGTTGCTTCTCCTGCTTTAATGATTCCGTGTACGCTTTATGCAGTCTGTCATACGCATCATAACGTTTCATCATGATATCATACATTTTATCTGCTTTGGATCTTGGTTTCTTCTCCAGCTTGGAAATCAGTTCCTTCGTTTTTACGAATTCGGTTTTGGAATCATGCACGCTTTTTTGCTCGACATCCAATTTCTCCGAACGTTTTGCGATATTATCCATTGCCTCATTCGAAAGCTTTTGAATTTGATCAAAATCATCCATCCCCAATTCAATGATCTGATCATAAATTTTGTTTTCCGCGTCCTCAAGCTTCGTAATCTCACCCTGTGTTTTTGCAAAGTCCCCTTCCAAAGTGACGGCTTCTTCCAAATGGTTATAAATTTTTTCTTCTGCAGATTGTCCACATGCAGATAAAATAAAAAGGATGGCACCAAAAAAAATAAAGGCGATTGGTTTTTTCACATTCATATTACTCCCCCTGTTACAACAAACAATTTTTATGTATGCAAATCAGTATAACACAAAATAATCGTAATTTATGATAATATTTACATGTGCTTGTCCAATATCCTATAATGATTTATATGCGATAATTAAAGGAAATATGTTAAAACGCTGTGTAGATTCGAAACAGGCGTTTTATACAATAATGATATGGAGTGACGTTTATGCTTACGATGAAAGATATCGTTCGTGAAGGGCATCCGGCCTTGCGTGAAGTAGCCGTGGAAGTTTCCATGCCACCGACGGATGAAGAAAAAAAGACACTTCAGGAAATGCTGGAATTTCTGCAAAATAGTCAGGATGAAAAAGTGTGCGCCAAATACGCCTTGCGTCCGGGTGTCGGATTGGCTGCACCACAACTCGGCATAAAAAAACGGATGATTGCCGTTCATTTTGAAGACGACAAAGGAAAATTATACAGCTATGGTTTATTTAATCCCAAAATTGTCAGCCATTCAGTCGAGCAAGCTTATTTACGTGAAGGAGAAGGCTGTTTAAGTGTAGACCGAGCTGTCGAAGGATTTGTTCCCCGTCATGCGCGTATAACACTCAAAGCCATCGATTTGGATGGAAACCCCGTAAAACTTCGACTACGTGATTACGCCGCAATCGTTTTGCAACATGAAGTTGATCATCTAAATGGGATCATGTTTTATGATCATATCAATAAAGAAAATCCGTACAAAATTCCGGAAGATGCAAAACCAATCCATTAAAAAGCAGGTATCGTCACCTGCTTTTTTTCTTTGCCATTAGACAGGACGGGTCAGAATCCCTGCTTTGCATAGAAAAATAAAAAACGCAAAAAATACGCTATAACTAGCTACGTTTGACTGCCAAAAAGGATGCAAAAGAAAATAAAAATCATATAAATGAAGTATAACTATTTTATTATTTGCCAATTCGTATTATACTAAGTGTAAGAGGGATTGGACGGTAGATCGTTTTTTGCTTTTCTAATTTGTAAAGGAGATGCGTGCTTTATGCTAAAGCGATTGAAGGAAAAGCTCAAAAAACGCTTAAAAGACATTCTTGGCCAAGGACGTGTACCAACAACTTATAAAAAAGACGATTTTTTGTAAATAAAGTGCACAAGCCTTTTTTGCTTGCTGCACATGGTTTTTATTACCCTTTTTTGGCAAAACTACCATAGGTAACCAATCACGAGTATGCTTGCATTTTAGCTGACAAGTACATGGACAGCTTCCAACATGGCTGTGTTTGCATGCTGAACCATGTAACCATTAATGAAATGTTGATCAGGACAAGCAATTTGTACGGAAGAAACGCGGAAAAATTTGGAAATTATCCCGATTTACTTCAGACAAGGAGCATTTTGTGTTCCTTTATTTCGAATTGCCTTGGAAAAAATTATCATAATTAGGAGAGAGAATTTAACATGATTTTTAAAGTTTTATACCAAGAATCACCAACAGAGGTCCCTGTTCGTGAACGCACAGAAAGCCTTTTCCTGGAAGCGGCATCTGAAAGAGAAGCCAGAAAAAAATTGGCAGATCGCAAAATCAATATCGAATACATCCATCCACTAGATGAAGCACAACTGGAATACGAAAAACGCTCCGAAGATTTTAAAGTGGAGGATTTATAGTAAATGAAATTCGTAAAAAATGATCAAACTGCTGTTTTCGCTCTTGGTGGATTGGGAGAAATCGGCAAAAACACGTATGCAGTTCAATTTCAGGATGAAATTATTCTTATTGATGCCGGGGTGAAATTTCCCGAGGATGAATTACTAGGTATCGATTATGTCATACCCGATTATACCTATCTTGTTCAAAATCAAGACAAAATCAAGGGCTTGTTCATAACACATGGACATGAGGACCACATCGGCGGCATTCCTTTCCTTCTGCGGGAAATCAATGTGCCAATCTACGCTGGGAAATTGGCCACCGGGCTCATACGCAATAAATTGGAAGAACATGGCCTGCTTCGTACAGCCAAAATAACGACGATTCAAGAAGACGATGTCATAAAATTCCGGAAAACCTCTGTCAGCTTTTTCCGGACAACGCATAGCATACCCGATTCCTATGGAATTGTCATAAAAACACCGCCGGGAAACATCGTCCATACCGGTGATTACAAATTCGATTTCACTCCAGTTGGCGAACCTGCCAATCTTACAAAAATGGCCGAAATAGGCAAAGAAGGAGTGCTTTGTCTTCTTTCTGACAGTACCAACAGTGAGGTACCCGGTTTTACCATGTCAGAAAAAGTTGTTGGCGCCACCATTCGGGATATCTTTAGTACAGTAGAAGGCAGATTGATATTTGCCACTTTTGCTTCCAACATTTATCGTGTCAAACAAGTCATTGAAGGTGCAGTTGAGCATGGAAGAAAAGTTGCTGTATTTGGCCGCAGCATGGAATCTGCTATTACACTCGGCCAAGAACTCGGCTACATCGAGGTTCCAAAAGATATATTTATTGAAGCAAACCAATTAAACCGTTTGCCTGCAAATAAAGTCGCAATCCTTTGTACCGGTACACAAGGTGAACCGATGGCTGCATTATCACGTATTGCCAACGGGACACACCGGCAAATACAAATCATCCCCGGTGATACGGTTGTTCTGTCATCTTCACCAATCCCTGGAAATGTAGTTAGCATCGGCAGAACAATTGATAGTTTGTATCGGGCTGGTGCGGAGGTCATTCATAATAAAGTGAGTGATATCCATACTTCCGGACATGGTGGTCAAGAAGAACAGAAGCTGATGTTGCGCTTGATGAAACCAAAATTCTTTATGCCGATTCACGGAGAGTACAGGATGCTCAAGCAGCATATGAAACTTGCCGAAGCTTGTGGCATTCCGCGTGAAAATACGTTCATTATGGATAATGGTGATGTACTCGCGCTGGGCAAAGATGAGGCAGTCATTTCTGGTAAAATTCCTTCGGGAGCTATCTATGTAGATGGCAAGGGCATAGGAGATATTGGCAATATTGTATTGCGTGACCGCCGTATCCTTTCACAGGAAGGACTGGTTGTCGTCGTTGTTAGCATTAATATGAAAGAATATAAAATTGCTTCAGGTCCCGACATTATCTCACGCGGTTTCGTTTACATGCGAGAATCCGAAGATCTAATCAAAGAAGCACAAAAGCAAGTGCAGGCGCATTTGAATAAAATAATGAAAAAGAAAACAACACAATGGTCCGAAATAAAAAACGAAATTACCGATACCATTGCACCTTTTCTATATGAAAAAACGAAACGCCGTCCGATGATTCTTCCAATTATTATGGAGGTTTAAAATACGGCTAAAAACAAGAGCGAAAACCTACCACCAAGTAGGTTTTCGCTCTTGTCATTACAGTAGTCTTTCCAATGATTTCTTCACATTCGGAACTTCCACTTTCTTATTTGTGAAAAATTCCTTCACGAGAAATTCTCCAAAATGAACTGCCTGATCGTATGTGATATTGCCCGGAAGTGGTGCTTGATCCTTTATAACAACATCAACGATTGCCGGCTTATTGGAAGTAAATGCCTGTTGGATGGCGCTTTGTAAATCTGCAATATTCTCTACGCGGTATCCATCCCCGCCGCAGCTCTCGGCAAACTTGGCAAAATCGATTTCTCCAAGCGATGTTTGATAATGCAAATGTCCCAGCTGTTCCTGCTCATATTTTATCATACCGATCTGGCTGTTGTTTAAAACAATTATTTTAACTGGCAAGTCGTATTTGACGGCTGTGACAAAATCATGCATTGTCATGGAAAATCCCCCATCACCGCAAATTCCAATCACCTGTTTATCAGGATAGGCAATTTGTCCAGCAATCGCACCGGGCAGCCCACATCCCATCGTTGCCAAACGTCCGGAAATCGCAAATTTCTGGTGTAGGAAAGGCAAATATCTTGCGGTCCAAACCGTAACATTGCCTACATCACACGAAATGACGGCATCATCATCCATCACCCCTTCAAGCGCATTCATAACTTGCGGGCCGATAATCGGTTCACTATCTGCCTGCTTGTCCAATTCGAGTTGGGCATGCCACTTTTTCATTTTTTCCTGATACTTTTCCAGAAAAGCTGTATCTTTGTTTTCTTCTGTCATCTTATTGAGCGCTGCAAGCACTTTCTTTGCATCTCCGCACAGGCCTTCCGTTATGGGATACAGATCCCCGATCCGTTCGGGAAGAATATCGATTTGAATTGCTTTTGTTTCTTTTGGCAGAAAGTCCCGATAAGGGAATGAAGTTCCGACCAAAATCAATAAATCTGCTTCCATTATTGCCTGATAAGCAGGTTTTGTACCAATTTGCCCATGCTGACCCAAATTTAGCGGATGATAGTCGGGTATGATGCCTTTTCCTAGCAGGCTGACAACAATCGGCGCATGAATTTTTTCTGCAAAATCAAGCAGCTCCTGACTCGCTCCCGTACAACCTCTTCCTGCTAAAATAACCGTTTTTTTGGCTTCCTTAACAAGCTGGACACTGTTCATCAGCGCTTGCTGTTCGGGAAAAGAACCTGGCAACGTAATTTCTGGTGCTGTTATAGGCTCGCGATTGTTTTGCTTCACGGCAAATAAATCATCCGGAACAATTAACACGGATACTCCCCGATTTACATATGCGCGGCGTATCGCCATATTTAACATATCAGGCAATTGTGCTGCAGAGACTGCTTGCTCACAATATACCGCAACATCCGAAAATATATTTTGCAAATCGACTTCCTGAAAAGCTTCCGTTCCTGTTTCATCACTTTTGACTTGACCAACTAGTGCCAAGACAGGCACTCTATCCTTTTTTGCGTCGTAAAGACCGTTCAGAAGGTGGATTGCTCCGGGTCCCGCAATTGAAAAACAGACGCCAAGTTTGCCTGTAAGCTTGGCGTACGCACTGGCAGCCAATGCGCCGGTTTCCTCATGCCGGATTTGAATAAATTTTATCTCATCTTCTTTTTTCCTTAAGTCCTCAGCCAATTCGTTAATGGAATCTCCCGGCATTCCGTAAATATGATCCACATTCCATTTCATCAGTAAATCTGTCAATATTTCTCCTGTTCGTTTTGCGCTCAAATTGATTCATCCTTTCTCTAAAAACGATAACTAATGGGTCTGTACCCTTTCGAATGCATAAAAAAACATGTACCCCACTGATAGGTACATGTTTTTCGCTTAGCGTTCTTCAATAACCAAATGCTTCTCAAAACGGGCTAAGTCTCGGTCGCCTCCAATGACAATTAAAACATCCTGTTCATCGAGCAAATCTTCTGCGCTGGGCGAGACA
Source organism: Tigheibacillus jepli (assembly GCF_030732005.1). GTDB lineage: Bacteria > Bacillota > Bacilli > Bacillales > Amphibacillaceae > Tigheibacillus > Tigheibacillus jepli. The sequence goes on from NZ_JAROCA010000011.1 coordinate 57,643, forward strand.
TTAATATCGCTCCCCTGTTTGATAGCCACAACGTTACAGCCGTAGTTCGCACGAATGTCCAAATCGATGAGGGACTTGCCCGCCATCTTTTTGCCGGCTTTTACCTCCACAATACTGTATTCGTCTGAAAGCTCCAGGTAATCTAAAATATTGTTGGAAATGATGCTGTGGGCAATCCGTTTTCCCATATCCCGCTCCGGGTGGACTACTTGGTTTGCACCAATACGATTTAGTATTTTTTCATGATAATCATTATTTGCTTTCACGGTTATTTTCTTAATATGCAAATCTGTCAAAATAACAGTTGTGAGAATACTGGCCTGAATATTATCCCCGATAGCAACAATAACGTGCTCTATATTTTTTATGCCAAGTTCTTTTAACGTTTCCTCATCTGTCGAATCGGCGATAACAGCGTGGGAAGCAATGTTTTTAAATTCATTGACACGGTCTTCATTTTTATCAATTGCTAGGACATCCATTCCTTCATTGCTTAATTCACGACAGATACTCCCGCCAAACCTGCCAAGACCGATAACTGCAAATTCTTTACTCATTTGTTTCTGCCTCCAGGAAGATAACCCTTTATTTCTGAGTGAACTGCTCACCACTTAGCTGGCGCGTGAAGTGTAAGCTTTTCACTTCCACGATTAAAATATATCACAGGAACGCAACTTTCGCATCTTTAAAACGGGTTTAAAAGACTAACACTGCCGTCTGGGATCGCTCCAAGCGGAATGCTTTTTAGCGAGCACGGCCTCAGCCCCCTTGCACTAGCGAGGGGATACGTGAGTTTGGCGCAAAGCCCCATTTTAGTCGGCCCTCCTCTTTCACATTAACTTGCGGGGGTCCTCAGACTCGTGCTGGGGCTGCGATTACTCGCCACACCGAAAACCATTGTTTCCGCAAGACAAGGAGGGCTTCGACAGCGTTACATCGCACGCAGAAAAAGTGGTTTTCTTTTTCAAGGAGTGACCGGCTTCCGCTCACCCGGACTGGTGTAGATATTTACAGAAGTATCCTTCGCAATAATCCAACTGAAGAAAACTGATATCGGCAAACACTATTCCTGCGGAGAAAATACACGGAGACTCCTGTGGGGCGATAGCCTAGATGAGACCCCGCAGTGCGTAACACGAGGAGGCTCATCAGCTACCCACGGAAAGCGCAGTGTATTTTCGGAGCGGGTAAGAACTTCAAGGGTAAGAACCTCGAATATAAGTTGACCCGCCCATTGAAGCATGGAGATCCACGATCCCATGCTTCTTTATTCTATCGATTAAATGGCATCCAGCATTTGGAATTGTGATTTTACCAAACCAAAATATTCTCCGCGTAGCTCCATCAATTCCTGGTGGCTGCCGTGTTCAAGTATTTTGCCATGAGCAAGAACGAAAATAACGTCTGCATCCCGAATCGTTGATAGCCTATGCGCAATAATAATCGCAGTTCTTCCCGACAAAAGCTTCTGCATGGCTTTTTGTATTTTAATTTCCGTTTCTGTATCAATACTGGCTGTAGCCTCATCCAAAATCAATATCTTCGGATCTGCAAGCAAAGCCCTGGCAAAAGAAAGCAGCTGCCTTTCCCCTGCAGACAGTATATTGCCCCGTTCCTCAACTTCCGTCTGATAACCCTTTGCCATCCGGTTTATAAATTCATCCGCCCCTACAATTTTTGCTGCTTGAATCACCTCATCATCGCTTGCATCCGGCCGCCCAAAACGAATATTTTCCATGATGGTTCCCGAAAAAACAAACGTATCCTGCAAAACGATACTAATATGCCTGCGCAAGCTTCTTAGATCCGTTTTGGTCAAATCATGGCCGTCTATTTTTACAGCTCCCTTTGTCGGATCATAAAAACGGCTAATCAAATTGGCAATCGTTGATTTTCCACTTCCGGTGTGCCCTACAAGTGCTATCGTCTGCCCCGCCTGTATGTTTAAAGAAATATCATCCAGTGCAATCCGGTCTTTATCATAAGCAAATTGCACATGATCAAATGTGATTTCTCCCTTCATATCGTGATAAACATGGGCATTGTCAACAACCTTGACATTCGGCTGCTCATCCAAATACTCGAATATTCTTTCTGATGCCGCCATTGCCATCAATAATTGGTTGTACATTTGACCAAGTCTTGATATTGGTTCCCAAAACATTCCAAGGAAAAAGGCAAATGATACAAATGTACCGATTTGAATATCGCCTTGTAAAATCAGGTAGGAACCGTACGCAATCAAAATAACCGTCCCTACCGCATTGCATAATTCCACCATTGGACTGAACATGGCACTTTTTTTCGTTGCTACCTTCCAGCTAAGAAAATTATCATCGTTGACGCCATAGAAATAATCCGTGTTTTCTTCTTCTTGGGAAAAGGATTGCGTAATGCGGATTCCCTGAATACTTTCATTTAAATGAGAATTCATTCTTGACTGCTGAATACGTGTCTCTTGCCAGGATCTTCTAATATTCCGTCGAAGTTTGGTAGAAATAAAAAACATGATCGGCAAGACAATCATGATTGCCAGTGCAAGCTTCGGACTTAATGACAGCAGGATAACAATAATGCCCGTTAATGTGATAACATCCATCAGCAAATTGATAATGCCGTTGGTAAACAGTTCCTGCAACGAGTTTGTATCATTCATAATACGAACAAGGATGGAACCTGCAGAGCGAGAATCAAAAAATCGATGCGACAAGTTTTGCACATGCGTAAACAAATGCTTGCGCAAATCATAAATAACGTTTTGACCCAAATAGTTGACCCATTTAATCCGGAAAATGTTACAAATATAGTTCACCGCATACAACACAGCAATAATTGCCACCAAATAAATAAGCAACGTTGTATCTTTATTTGCAATGGCAATATCGATTGCGGCTTTTCCTATCAAAATGGGGACAGCCAACCTGACAGCCGTGGATATCAGCATCATCAGAATGGCTCCTGGCAAATACGTCTTTGCATACGGCTTTAAATAAACGAGCAGTCTCCATAATTGCTGCCAGTTAAATGGTTTTTCGGCGGCGCGATCTATCGTGTAGTAAAAGCGATTGTTATACCGCCGTTTTGTACGAGCTTCCTTCAATTCATCATACCTCCCTTATGCCTTGCTGACATTCATAATCGCATCCCGATCCTGATATTGAATATCGTAAACATGACGGTATGGACCGTTATGTGCAAGCAATTCTTCATGTGTCCCTCTTTCTACAATTCTTCCTTCATCGAGTACCAAAATTTCATCCGCATGCTTCAAAGACGAAATCCTGTGAGCGATAATAAACGTTGTTCGGTCCTTCATTACTTCTTTCAGTGCTTGCTGAATTTTGAATTCTGTATCCATATCTACAGCTGACGTCGCATCGTCCAAAATCAATATACTTGGATTGATGCAAATGGCTCTTGCAATCGCCAACCGCTGTTTTTGACCGCCGGATAGCCCCATCCCCCGTTCGCCAAGCACTGTATCATATCCCTTTGGCATTTCCAAAATGAACTCATGGGCCTGTGCCCGTTTTGCTGCATCTATAATTTGTTCTTCGGTGGCGTGTGGATTTCCATACGCAATATTTTCCCTGATTGTTGTGGAAAATAAAAAGGACTCCTGTAACACGAAACCAATATGCTGCCGCAACGTTTTTAGCTTGTAATCGGCTACTGGTCTGCCATCAATAAGTACCTCTCCTGATTCCGCTTCATAAAAGCGTGTTAAAAGCTGAGTTATACTTGTTTTTCCGGCACCGGTAGGACCGATTAATCCAATGATTGTACCAGGCGGTGCATCAAAACTGATATGTTTCAATGCGCCATCGTCATCCTTTGTATATGTCAAACTTACATCGTGAAATGTCACGTGGCCGTTAATTTGCGTTTCCAGCGCATTTGGTTTTTCTACGATATCTACTTCCGTTTCAAGGATTTCATTCAAACGCTCACCAGACGCTTTGGCTTGTGAAAACATGTTGACTACGAAACCAATGCCCATTAATGGCCCCATAATATACCAGACCAGACTGAAAAAGGCGACCAATGCACCCAAGTCAAGCGAATCGGTTACTACCAAATAGCCCCCGTATGCCAGTAAAGCAACCGCGCAAAAATTTCCAATAAACTCCATCAGCGGAAAATAGGTAGACCAGACCTTTGCTGTATCCAAATACCGATCCCGATAATCACCATTATTTTTTTCAAATCGTCCTACCTCAAAATCCTCTCTTGATAAAGACTTAACCGTATGCATCCCGCTAATGTTCTCCTGCACACGTGTGTTTAATCTGCCAAATGATTTGCGGATCGCACGAAAACGAGGATGCACACGCTTGTCGAATTTATAAACAGCAACCGCCAAAAATGGCATGGAGATCATTGTCACAATTGCAAGCGGTACAGAATAGTAAAACATCACGCCAAGACTTAAAACAACGATTAAAATCGTGTGAATCAGTTCGGAAAAACCGAATGACAGAAAGAAGCGAAAACCTTCCACATCGGCGGTAAGCCTTGACATTAAATCTCCTGTTTTTGCGTTATCATAGTATTTAAAAGACAGAACTTGCAGCTTTTTGTACAGTGCATTCCTTACTTCATAGACGGATGAAATCCCGAATAAATCACCTAGATATTGGTTAAAAAATGTAGCAATGCCCTTGATAATCATCAGACCGATAAAGATAACCGCAATGAAGGGAATGTAATTGTAATTTTCTTTTAACACCACGTCATCAATTGTTATTTGCAGGATGATCGGGTAAATGACCGTAATTGCCGTCAATAAGGCCATGAATAAAAGCGATAGAATAAAGTACTTTTTAAAAGGCCAATAATATGCCTTTAGTTTTTTTAATGTCCCCAATTTTTCCCCTCCAAAAAAGATTAATTATTTTCCGTAATATTTAATATAACGGTTTTCGAAATGAATTGCTAATGCTTTGACTAAATTCCCTTAAAATTTATTGATTGAAAGAAATTGCATGCAAAAAAGCCCAAGCCAAAGCTTGGACAGGCACATGCTGATTTAAACTTAAGGTTACTTATTTCTCTTTATTCCCAATAACCGATTCACCCGCTTGTAAAGTATTTTCATGCCACTTTCTCCCGATTGAAAGTGACGTAATTTCCCATCTTTGTCAAAAAGATAGTATGCTGGTACGTACTGATTGGCAAACGCATCGGTCAGCTTGTGCTGATTATCAACAAAAATGGGCTGGGTCATACCATGCTCCCTGGCAATTTCTTTTATATGATTCAAATTCATATCTTCTTTCGATCTAGGCATATGAACAGCCACGATGTTCAATTCATCTTTGTATGCATCACGAAGCTCATTTACTTTTGGCATAACCTTTTTACAAATGTCGCAACTTACGGACCAAAAATGAATGAATGTCGGTTTATGATTCATTAAATCTTCTTTTTTCATCGGTTTGCTGTTCAACCATGTTGTAGCCCCTTCCAGTTGAGGCATTTCATCACGCAATTTCATGTCCATTTTTCCTCCTTGAACTGCTCATTTGCAAAAGCAGCTTGCATATAGATTGTTTTTTGTAGCCGCATCAAGATGCAGTCATTTACTCTCAGTTGTACTATATGCAGTATTTGGAAAAACGTCTGATATAACGGTCGATCAATGGACAAAAGAGGCCAACTGCATTTGGACGGATTTCGCCGATTTCTCCAGCTTATAAGTGTACAGTTTTAACCGTGCAAGTATACCACGCGCTTGCAAGGAAAATCGAACCTATCCACACCGACGTGAATTGGAATAAAAATAACAAAAAAAGCCGCTTTACCCCCAAAAGGTTGTAAAGCGGCTATTAAACATTTTTTAAGAAATAGTTGTTTCACGTTTATTTGAAACAGAATTTCGGATCAAATAATCAAATGCGCCCAAAGCGGCAGTCGCACCGGATCCCATCGAAATGACGATCTGCTTATAGGCACTATCTGTGCAGTCACCTGCAGCATAGATACCCGGTACACTGGTGGCACCTTTTTTATCGACAATGATCTCACCGGTTTTTGTGCGTTCAATGGTTTCGCCCAACCATTCTGTGTTTGGTACAAGACCAATCTGCACAAACACACCATCCAATTCGATATGATGGTCTTTCCCGGATTCACGGTCCTTGTAATTAATACCATTTACCTTCTCGTCACCGGTTATTTCGGTTGTTTGTGCATTTTTGATCACTGTGACATTAGGCAAATTGTCAAGTGCATCCAACAATACAGAATCGGCTTTTAATTCAGATGAAAATTCAAGCACAGTGACATGCTTTACAACTCCCGCAAGATCAATGGCTGCTTCAATACCGGAATTTCCGCCACCGATGACAGCTACATCTTTTCCTTCAAACAATGGCGCGTCACAATGTGGACAATAAGCGACGCCTTTTGTTTTAAATTCTGCTTCGCCTGGGACACCCAAATTCCGCCAACGTGCTCCAGTTGCAAGAATGGCTGCTCTACTTTTCAGAACTGCTCCATTCTCGAGTTCGACCTCAATGTAGTCATTTTTCTTTTCTATCTTTGTGGCACGTTGCTGATTCATTACCTCAACATTGTAACCATCTACATGTTCATTAAGATTGCCAGCCAGTCTGAGGCCATCTGTCTCTTTTACACTAATAAAGTTCTCAATGATATTCGTATCCAGAATTTGGCCGCCAAAACGATCCGTCAAAATACCGGTACGTATTCCTTTGCGTGCGGCGTAAATAGCGGCACTGGCACCAGCCGGGCCTCCACCTACAACAAGCACATCAAATGGCTCTTTACCTTCAAATTCAGACGGATCTTGGACACTGCCCAATTTCGTAAGGATTTCTTCAAGTTCCATACGCCCGCTGCTAAATTCTTCATCATTTAGAAAAGTCGTTGGCACTCCCATGATGTTTTTGCTTTCTACTTCGTCTTTGAAAGCTCCACCTTCAATCATGGTATGTGAAATACCTGGATTCAAAACACTCATAATGTTTAATGCCTGGACAACCACGGGGCAGTTATGGCAGCTTAAGCTCACATATGTTTCGAAGTGGTATTTTCCTTCAAGATTTTTGATTCGGTCAATAATCTGTTGATCTACCTTTGGAGCCCGTCCGCTCACTTGAATCAACGCCAATACTAATGAAGTAAACTCATGTCCTAAAGGAATACCGGCAAATGTAATGCCTGTATCCTCGCCTTCGCGGTTTACACTGAAGCTTGGCGTTCTTTTTAATTCTGCTTTCTCAACTTTGATTTTGGAAGACATTGATGATAATTCATCAACAAGTTCCTGCATTTCTTTGGATACATTGTCGGAGCCCGCGCTCACTTTAAGCACGATATTGTCTTCTAAAAGTTGGAGATATTGATCTAATTGGGATCTGATATCTGCATCTAACATGATTTTATCGCACTCCTTAGATTTTACCTACAAGATCAAGGCTTGGTTTAAGTGTTTCTTCTCCCTCTTTCCATTTTGCCGGGCAAACCTCACCAGGATTTTTGCGAACATATTGCGCTGCTTTGATTTTGTCAATAAGCGTACTTGCATCACGACCGATTCCATCTGCATTCACTTCATATGCCTGGATGACGCCATCCGGGTCGATAATGAAAGTACCGCGATCAGCATGGCCTTCTTCTTCGACTAGGACATCGAAGCTGCGAGTAATTTGCAGTGTAGGATCTCCAATCATTGTATAAGTGATTTTGCTGATTGCATCTGAGTGGTCATGCCATGCTTTATGTGTAAAGTGCGTATCTGTTGAAATAGAATATACTTCTACACCAAGTTCTTTTAATTTCGGATATATACCTTGAAGATCCTCCAGCTCTGTTGGGCAAACAAATGAAAAGTCTGCCGGATAGAAGCAAAAAATGCTCCAATGACCTTTCACATCCTCATCTGTTACCTCAATGAATTCATCACTGTTTGGATCGTATGCTTGTGCTTTAAAAGGTTCCATTTTCTTTCCGATTAATGACATTTTTATGTGTCCTCCTTGTTGTATATAATAATTTTAATTCATTTTTGTAAATGGTGTCGCCTTTTGTCGAATCTACCATTTTCAATGACAGGATGCTAAACGAAGATGTTTTTCCACATCTATAGCAGCCGTTGATACCACCCTAATGTGTCCTCACAATCGCTATTATAAGAAACCTTTCAGCCACTTTCAATTTTAATGAACGTTGAATGAAAAATGTCATTTTCCGGACACATTTGGTGATTTCAACAAGCAGAAAATTATCCTGTCACCATTATTGACATTCGTTATTGTTTATAAACCAGCAAAAAAAGGCATCAAAGAAAAAAGCCATGAAGAATTGATTCGTCTTTACAAAGCTTTGGCGGATACCCATCGTCATGGGGACGCATAACCATCAGGAAGCCAAAAAACTTGGGGACCGGATTTTAACAGAGAAGGCACTGGAGTAGGGAGAGGGTCCCTGAAAATGACAATCACATGGACTCTCGTTGTGGCGATGATCTACTAAACAAGGACGTTTTCGCTTCGTCTTGTCTTTCATCACCTGATGAGCTACCGAATGGCACGATTTTCTTTTCGTTCGGGCGTTCATTCGGGCTATGAACTACCGAATCATGCGATTTTTCTTTCGTTCGGGCGTTCATCCGGCTTATGAGCTACCGAATGAAGCGATTTTTCTTTCATTCGGGCGTTCATCGGGGGTATGAGCTACCGAATGATACGTTTTTTCTTCCGTTCGGGCGTTCATTCGGCTTATGAACTACCGAATGACGCAATTTTTCTTTCGTTCGGGCGTTCATTCGGCTTATGAGCTACCGAATGACATGATTTTTCTCTCGTTCGGGCGTTCATCCGGCTTATGAGCTACCGAATGATACGTTTTTTCTCTCGTTCGGTCGTTCATCGGGGGCATGAGCTACCGAATGACGCAATTTTTCTTTCGTTCGGGCGGTCATCGGCTTATGATTCCACCGAACGGATGAAATATTGCTAAGTACCACACTTCAACAGAAAACGGATTTGGAAAAAATACTACCGCTGCACCTCTCCGCGGAGTAAGGATATGATTTTTTCTTCTACATAAAAACAGCCTCATCCTTTGCCACGGATGAAGCCGCTTTGCCAATTTGAATTTCTCCAAATCCACTATTCACTTGGTTCACATGCCTGAAGCAGTTATGAAACTTTAACCCAATTTGCTGCTTCATTGCTCGAAGGAGAAGGCGGAAATTGTTCGCCTTTTTCCATTTGAATTTCAGTGTCGTCTCCAGGAGTTTTATGCTTTCTTTTTCACAAAAAAGCAAGGGCTGTTGTTAATGCCCTTGCCTGTCTGTTAAGCATATCGTTCATTCACCATGTTTAGTACATCTTCAGCGTTTTGTCCCTGCGCGTTTATTACCGGACCTGCAATTACCGCATCACTGATACCCATTAAATCTTTATCCATACCGGAAATGATGCAGCAATCACAATTAGCGGTGTCCGCTTCCGAACGAAGATCCACCACCTCATGTCCATTTGCGGCAAGTTCTTGTTTAATGTCTTCCAATCCCGGTTCAACACCAATACGTGCCATATTTGATCACTCCCAAAACGAATATAACTTTACTATCACCAAAAAAAGATAAGTTATTCATTTAACGGGAAATCAACATTTTATCACTGATGTTGGTCACTCGGGTGTTACCACAATGGTTTTCGATGAGACGAGAACCGCAGCGCAGTCCCTCGAACAAAGCGATTTTAACCCAAGTTTTATCACAAATTGGTGGAGAAAAAGCTCCCACTGATTGAAGTTTCACTATTATCTTCCTTGCTGTTTTGATGCATAATAATCACTTCTAATTTGTTTAAGAAGTGCCCTGCGTGTTAAAATTCCGTCAAAGTACCCTTCTTTGTCGACAACGCATACAAACGGGAAATCTATAAGTGCCTTCAAACCGTCTACAAACATGTCGTCTGTTGATAAGGTTGGTATATCCGTTCGCATTACCTCTTGCACTGCAATATCGCTTAGTTTTTCAAATTCAAATCGTTCCAATCCCAAAATCTCGTTGAGAATGACTGTTTTACCAATGATTCCTTTAAGTTTATATGCCGGATCAAGCACCGGCACCGCAGAATATCCGGATTTGACAAGTACAAGCAGCGCATGCTCCAGCGGATTATTGATCTGAACATGTGCCACTTTTTCCGATGGGATCATCAAATCAGAAACCGTAATATCCAATAAATGCTTATCCTGCGTTAAACTCATCGCAATCGCCCCCATATAATCTTTTAATCCAACATCTCTAAATACCTTGTTTTCCAAATTTATAAACATGATTGCCATTATTTCAAGCTTAACCAAATTACGCCGTGACCATTAATAGTTTACCATGTTTCCGCTTTCAAAGGCCATTGTTTCGGATTACACCTGCCATTTTCGATTTTATATTGCATATTGCGTCTATTCCTTTTGTTTGTATTACTTGCTCACTGACTGTACAATATGAACATATGCTCATATTATATATGCAGTTGATGTAATGACTTGAAGCGACTGATATTAGTGGAAACGCTGGGAAAAATCATGTATGATAAATCCCGTTTGAAAAGCAAACAACTGAACGTGCGAAACAAAAGGAGATGTAACGATGGGACACCACCATGGTCATCAACATCATCACCACACAGAAAATAAAAAGGTATTATTTTGGGGTTTTCTTATCATCTTTTCATTCATGATCGTTGAAGCTTGTGGCGGTTACTTTACAAATAGCCTTGCCCTATTATCCGACGCAGGTCACATGTTAAGTGATGCCGCTTCTCTAGGATTAAGCCTGCTTGCGTTTAAGATGGGGGAAAGAAAGGCAAATCAGTATAAGACGTTCGGATATAAGCGTTTTGAAATCATTGCTGCGTTTATAAATGGCCTTGCGCTAGTCATCATTGCATTGTTTATATTTTTCGAGGCATACCAACGGTTCTCTGCTCCGCCTGAAGTTGGCGGAAGTATGATGTTCATTGCCTTGGCTGGTTTGATAGTTAATATCATTGTATTCGGGATGATGTCAAAAGGGGATTCGAAGGAAAATCTCAATATTCGGAGTGCATTGTTACATGTTGCCGGCGATTTATTAGGATCGGTAGGAGCAATCATTGCGGGGTTACTCATCTATTTCTTTGGATGGAATCTTGCTGACCCGATCGCCAGTGTGATTGTTTCAGCCCTCATTCTTGTTTCCGGTTATCGCATTACCAAGGATGCGGCACACGTACTGATGGAAGGAAAGCCGGATGGCATCGATATGAAGAAAATGAAGGCGCTCCTTGAAGAACTGGATGGTGTGGTCGAAATTCATGATTTGCATGTTTGGTCGATCACAAACGAATTTCCAGCGATGAGCTGTCATCTGGTCGTTGAAAACGATATTGACCGTGACGTACTTTTGCAAGTAGCTGCAGAGCAAATCCTTCAGACATTTAACATATCGCATTGTACGCTGCAATTGGAAGGGGTGCATGCAGATATCCATGACTCCTGTGACAATTGCAATTAAGGGGCTTGGTGGACAAAACGTTATGGTGATAAATCAGAACAAATCATAGAAAGAGCATCAGCCGCTCCGGGAATATATTTCGCTTTCCGCAGGCGGCTGATGAGTCTCCTCGGTTGCTGTGCTCCCTGTGGGATCTTATCGATGCCTTTGCTCCCGCAGGATAAGGAAGGATTCGGCAGCACTACATCACACGCAGAAAAAGTGGTTTTCCTTTTCAAGGAGTCCCTATATTCCCGGAGCTAGTCGCCAGGTTTGTTCAGATTTAACCCTTATTGTAATCGTAATGTCCCGGCCGCTGTCTTTTCAAAGTAGTGAAATTCCCCAGCGAAATGGTGGAAAAGAAGTCCTTTCCATCCTTTGTTAAAAGCGCATGTTCAAAAATTGTGTTCTCCTAAAACGGAAATTTGTTTAACCATTGTCCCCCATCCAACGTGACAACTTCCCCATTCATATAGGCTGCCTTATCAGACAAAATGAAAGAGGCAAGTTCTGCAATTTCTTCGGGCTTGCCTAGCCGTTTTAACGGAACCGATTGGATTGTCCGTTGCGCTGCCTCCGTTGATTCAAACAGCTTTTCTGCCCCGCCCGTCCGTTCTATCGGTCCCGGAGCAATCGCATTCACACGAATACCATACTTTGTCCCCCATTCAACAGCTAGCGTTCTTGTTAAGTTCAACACACCGGCTTTGGCCGCAGAAGAATGGCATACACCTGCACCGGCATTCCACGCATAGGTTGCCACCATATTTAAAATCGCACCTTGTATGTCCTTCTCTATCCAATATTTTCCCACCGCACGACTGCAATAGAATGTCCCATTTAGTACAATATCAATCACTGCATTCCAGCCATTGACGGACAAGTCCTCGGCAGGGCAAATAAAATTTCCGGCAGCATTATTCACCAGGCAATCAATGCTACCAAATGTATGTACAGTCTCCTCTACAAGGCGGTCGGCATCTTGCGGATTGCGTACATCCATGGATATACAGGCAACCTCTCCCTTTGATGCAAATGCCAGCTCATCTTTTACGGATTGCAGTTTATCCATGTCCCTTCCCGTAATGACCACATTGTTTCCTTCTATAGCAAATTTCTTTGCCATACTCTTCCCCATTCCACTCGAACCGCCAGTAATAATGATTGTTTTTTTATCCAAAATGAATCCCCCTTCATTTTATCCTATAATTCATATTATTTCATTTACAGTTGCGCGTCAAAATATTTCAGTCCGTTTTTTTCAAATACATCTTTTTGACTCCTATTTCACGTGATATACTTTTATAAGAAAGACTGTTTTATTAGATGAGATTTTACTGCATATAACAGCACGATTCCTCTGGTAAACAGGCTAGAACAAAGGCGCAAGCGCCCGTTTAGCAACGTACAAACTGGAGCACTTTGGGGCTGCGATTACTCGCCCCACCGAAGACCATTTGGGGCTGCGGTTACTCGCCCCATCAAAAAGCTCTGGGACTGCGATTACTCGTCCCACCCAAAATCTTTGCTAGTTGCTGGGCGCTGGAGCCGGACGTGGCTGTCATAGCAAATGACATTAATACAGTTCAATTTAATACTTTACTTTACCTATAAGAGAGATTACGAGAAAGGTTTGAAAAAATGAATCGAAGAGCTTTTCTAAAACGAACCATTGGAGGTTTGTTCGCGTTACTGGGAATTGGCGGTTCAACGTATTATTACGCGCGCCATATCGAACCAGCAATGCTCCACATACAAAAGGAAACAATTGCTTCACCCAAAATAACTCCAGCCTTCAACGGCTACAAAATCGTCCAATTTTCCGACACGCATATCGGATTCCAATATACGCTGGATCAATTTACCAAACTTGTAAAAAAAATTAATTCCTTTGAGCCTGATCTTATTGTCTTTACCGGGGACTTGATTGACAAACCGGATGAATATACCTTCAACCAACGCTTAATTAATCTGCTGAAAAACTTGCAAGCAAAGCAAGCCAAATTATGGATATATGGAAATCACGATCACGGGGGCTATGGCACAGAGGTTATAAAGAATGTCATGACCAAAGGAGGCTTTCAATTATTACAAAACAGCCATCATATTTTGGAAAAAAACAATGATCGACTGTTAGTTGCCGGTATAGATGATGCCATTCTTGGCAGACCCAATCTGGAAAAAGCAATCATGAACAGCAATCCCGATTTATTTACCATTCTTCTTGCACATGAACCAGATTATGCCGATACGGCAAGCCAATATCCGGTGGATGTCCAGTTGTCGGGTCATAGCCATGGTGGACAAGTGCGTTTACCTTTTATCGGAAGCCTGTATACACCTAAGTACGCACAGAAATATATTGATGGAAAACATCGTATTACAAAAAAATTAACCTTGTATGTGAATAAAGGAATTGGCACTACTAGACTGCCCTACCGCTTTTTATGCGAGCCGGAAATGACTCTTTACACATTGGAACAACAGATTTCCTAAAGAGGATATTCAACGAGCCCGGCAATCGCTGTCCGGGGAATTGCCGTTTTAGCCGGCGTATTCCTTTAAGCATTCTGTCCGATTTGAGGCATAAATAATTAAAAGCAGTTTGTTTCTGAATTCAATTTTCGAAGGTTAAAATCTACGCCAGTTCGGGTGGGCGGAAAGCGGGGACTCCTTGAAAAAGAAGACCACGTTTTCTGCGTGCGATGTAATGCTGTCGAAGCCTTCCCCTTATCCTGCGGGAATTTTTGGTGGGACGAGTAATCGCAGTCCCAGCATGTGTCCAAAGATCTTATGGGAGAAATTGAATAAGGAAGGCGATTAAAACCGTTCTTTGCGGACAATTCACGTATCCCCTCAATGGGGCAAGGAGGCTGATGCCCTACCCGCTGAAAAACTCACCCCTGGCATGATCCCGGACGGTAGCGATAGCATATTTGGGCAGTTTGTCAAATTTGCAGAAGCTATTAAAAATAATTTGAATATAGCGTGATGTATGATTGATTATGAACAAGCTTTGCGATAAGCTAGAATTGATGACGTATAAAGGGGGTGATATCATGCAGAAAAACGTATCTATTTCAGATTTGGCACAAGCATTATACACGGTAAATCGTCATGCAAAAACCGCTTTAAAACCACAGCATTTGTACTGGATCAAAAAACAGACAATCCATAAACTATTGGAAGAAAAGCTTGCAACGAAAATTGGCCTGCATTTTTCGGATCACCCGAAATTCAGTAACCAGCATTCAACGTTGCTCGTTCAAGTTGGGAATTATTATTTTCACATTCCCCCATCCAAACAGGATTTTCAGGAATTAGAGCATTTAGGGAAACTAAACCGCAATTTCCGTAATCCCTCCTCCAAAATGTCCTTGTCACAAGCAAAACGGATTGTTTATCAATATATTGATTGGCATCCCGACGAAAATGAAAAGCCTGAATTTCAAAAAAAATCTTCATACTATACACCATCATCTCTTGGCAAGATGGAATGGCCTCCAAGTCGAAAAAAAATGGGGCGCAGAAAACATAAACAAAACAATAAAAATACATCATGGAAATGAATTTACATCTTGGACATAAACATGAAATCTTGAAAGAATACATTTGCCAAACAGCAAATGTATTCTTTTTGTTCTTTCCTTGATGATATAGCGGAAATGCATGCAAAAGCAGCCATATCTTAAGCATTTCGCCAAACGCGGAGGATAAGCCGGAGAACAAGTAAACTGCCGCCAAACCCCGCTAAAAACAGCAATGCAAGGCGAAATAACTGCATTTTATCGGTTGCATGGAGAAATAGCAACATGCACACAATGAAAATCAAGCTGGATAGCAAATAGTTTGTTAAAGTGGCAGCCTGCCATTTAAGCAGGAATGCCGTGATTGGTTTTAATAGAAAATAGCTTGCCAGCATTCCGGCTCCTAGAAAAAAGATATAAGCCATCTCCTCTTTAACACCGAAATAACGAAGACCCAGAAACATATCCGGAAGGGAGGATAGGAAATACAGTTTGGCCAACTTGTCATCAACTCCTTGTTAAACCATTTTCAACCGTTTGGAAGTCGTATATACATAGCATTGTAATATTCAATTTGTTTTGATATTATCAAATTGTACACCAGCCTGCATTAGGAGAGATATGCTATGAAAATAAAGGCATTTAGCTGTATTGTTTTTGGCGCTGCATTATGGGGTACGATCGGATGGTTTGTCAAACATTTGTATACGCATGGTCTTACGCCAATGGAGGTTGTCAGTATACGGGCTTTTTCCGCTGCAGTCATCCTATTGGTTTATATGCTCATTACCGGTGCAAAAAAGCTAAAACTTGCTGCCGTCAAAGATATTGGTTATTTTATCGGCACGGGAATATTGAGCATCATTTTTTTCAATTACTGTATGTTTACTGCGATTGAACTGACGACTATACCTGCTGCAACTGCCTTGCTGTATACAGCACCAGCCTTTGTCTGCATATTGTCCGTTTTTTTATTCAAAGAGCAGCTGACAAAAATGAAAGCACTCGCCCTGCTTATTACGCTGGTTGGTATTTGTTTTGTAGTTGGTTTGCTGCCTGGTGATATCAGCAGTATCGGGACAACAGGTGTTTTATTCGGATTAGGTTCGGGGATTGGATATGCACTGTATAGTATCTTTAGCAAATTTGCATTGAAAAAATATTCAAGTTTGCAAATAACGACCTTTACATTTTTGGTAGCTGCTATCGCACTGCTTCCATTTTTTCCATTTGCCGAAAAAGGCCATCTATTTGGAGAGCCGGATGTTTTATTTTTTGCAGTTGGTTTAGGAGCACTGCCTACTGCATTCGCCTACATTATCTATACATACGGGCTGCATCATACAGATGCATCGAATGCTTCCATTCTCACGACTGTCGAACCTGTTGTGGCGACAATAATAGGTATATTTGTTTTTGCGGAACCTTTCTCCTGGGTGCAGTCGCTAGGCATGGCATGCATTATTTCAGCAGTTATTTTGATCCAGTGGTCATCGGGGAAAAGTAAATCTGTGGGAAGAAAAACCACATTAAAAAAGATAGGCTAAAAACAAAGCAGGAAAAGGTTGGTTCATCACTCACCTCTTCCTGCTTTTTAAACTTGTATTCCAGTCTGCTTCCATCCAACATTCATGTCAATTTCAGTTGTTTTCTTTTTTGTGCAACCAATTCAGTTTGCTTTTTTTCCAGACGAAGTTCAAGCCGTGTAAGCTGTTCCTTGTCCTGTAATAACTCCCTTTTATTTTGCTCGACCAATTCTTCAAATCTTGTTTTTCTAAGACGCATACGAACACTCCTCCCTCAATATACTTTTGTTTTCTCAAAATATCGCTGTTTTTCTCCGGTTTTCATTACATTATGCTGAAGTGTATTG
>NZ_JAROCA010000120.1 GCF_030732005.1 Tigheibacillus jepli
TGCCGGCATTTCCGGTACTGAAATATTAGGCTCGATCGTATCATAAGTATTATCTTTATGAAGAAGAGAATAAAAACAATGCTTAATTTGATCAGCACTTGGATGACCATGTGAAGAGGCCATCGTTAAAGCTTCATTCAACAATGAAAAGTCATTATTCTTTAGAAGACTTCCTAATAAGCGCAAGGCATTCTTCTGTTCTTCCTCCGTACAGTTCCTTAAATAATCAGACCAAACAGCTGGAAATTGGTTATAAAGACTCGAATATTTGATAGCTCGCGGTCGTTTAGATAATAAATCTAAATATGGTTGCCAGATCATTGATTTCCGTTTCACACCATATAGTCGGTCGTGTTTGACGATGACATCGTTATCTTCATTCAAAATAATAATTTCATTATAAGTAATAGATACTCTTACTTTTTGCTTGGCAAATCTAGGAGTAGTAGAATATTTGTAACTGATAAACTAAATTATACAGTTTCCGCTAAATATAAGTGAACACTTTTGTTAGATATGAATGCAGTTTTGATATGGCTGCCCTCGGGCAGCCATATCAAAACTGCTCGGCTCGAAAAGGGCATAAAATAAATCTCGATCACTGTTATAATAGTTTGATAGATTACAACAGTGATGGAGGCAAAAAGGTGGAAAAGTGGGAAATGTACATGGAAATCAAACAATTGTTAAAACAAGGCTTTAGTAAGGTGAAGGTTGCCGAAAAGCTAGGTATCTCTAGGGTTACCGTTTATCGTTATTTAAAACGTAATCCACAAGAGATGGCTGAATGGATTGAAAAAACAAAAACTAGGAAAAAGAAATTGGACAACTATAAGGAGTTGATTCTTTCCTGGTTACGTGAACATCCCGACATGACAGCTGCTCAAGTCTTTGATTGGCTAACGGAGAAGTATGAAGGGCTTGAAGTAGCTGAAAGCACAGTTCGTCTTTATGTGAGGTATCTGCGTAAGCAATATGATATTAAAAAGGAAAAGAACCCTCGATCTCATGAAGCTGTACCAGAATTACCAATGGGTCAGCAGTTGCAAGTAGACTTTGGGCAAACAGACCAATTAAAACCAAACGGAGAAAAGGTAAAACTTTATGTAATTGCTTTTGTCCATTCACATTCGCGGTATAAATACAAAGAATGGTTGGACAGACCCTTTACGACACGTGATGTGATTCAATCCCATGAGAACGCCTTTCAATATTTTGGAGGGATTACAGATGAAATTGTTTACGATCAAGATGCACTAATTCTAGTTAGTGAAAATAGTGGGGATCTTATCTTAACGCGTGAATTTCAAACTTATAGGGAAGAAAGAAATCTGATCATACGAATGTGTAGAAAAGCAGATCCACAAAGTAAGGGAAAAATAGAAAATGTTGTAAAGTACATCAAATATAACTTTGCGAAAAACCGATTATACTACGGACTTGATGCATGGAATGAAGCAGGATGGGCTTGGTTAGAGCGAACTGGTAATTATAAAATTCACCATACAACAAAAAAGAGACCGGTAGAAGTGTTCAGCCTTGAGAAGCAACACTTGCGACCAATCTCCCAACGTATCGACAAATATGCCGATAATCACTATGAATCAAGTATAACAAGAACTGTCCGTAAAGACAATGTAATTTGGTACAAATCCAATCGATACAGTGTTCCCCTTGGGACATTTCATAGAACAAAAGAGGTTTATATTGAGGTAACGGATGAAGGGTTCCTTTATATACGGGAATCCAAAGGCGGACCGATCATCGCAAAACATAAAATAGATCCTGGAAAAGGGAATTTGATTCAAAATAATAAACATAAACGCGATCGAACCAAAGGGATTGATACATTCATTGAAACAGTTGTATCTGGCTTTACAGATGAGGAAAAAGCAAGATGGTATTTGGATGAAATCTATAAACGAAAGCAACGTTACATTCGTGATCAACTGCAGTTGATATCCAAACAAATTAAAAAATATAATCAGAGATTATTAGATCTGGCTTTGGAAGAATGTATGGTGAAACAACTATTTAGTGCAACAGATTTTAGCGATGTCATTCAGTATCTTGAACGACAACAAGGAGTAACAGTTACAGAGGAAGCAATGTATTCCCAAGAGAATGTGCCTACGTCTCTTCATCCTTTAGGTGATTCCATTGTTCAAACAAATACACAAACAAGGGATATCAATGAATATGTATCCGTTTTGGAGGGGAATGAACGATGAATCAGTTAATGACATTACAAAACAAACTAAAGTCCCTTCGCCTAGCAGAAACTGCAAATCATTTACCAGTACTGTTACAGGAAGCAGAGTCAAATGATGAAACATATGCGAGCTTCCTGATAAGAATGGTGAATTACGAACAACAAAGACGTGATGAAAAACAAGTAGAAAAACGGCTGAAATGGGCAACATTTCCCTATCGGAAAACGTTGGATTCGTTTAATGTAAGTGAACAACAGTCCATGAGTAAAAAGCAATTTAATCAATTGAAAGAGTTATTATGGATTGAGCAACTATACAATATTATCCTGCTTGGACCGCCAGGTGTTGGAAAAACACATCTGGCGATAGGGCTAGGAATGCAGGCCATTTACCAAGGTTATAAGGTTATCTTTACCTCTATGGGAGAGTTGGTACACACCTTGAAAACAGAAGAAATCACTCGCAAATCGCAAACAAGGATGAAGCGAATACGAAACGCTGACCTCGTCATTATTGATGATTTGATGTTTATGGCAATGGATCAACACGAAGCAAATCTATTCTTCCATTTAATCAACGATTTATATAATAACGCCAGTATTGTACTTACTTCTAATAAGGCACCAAAGGAGTGGGGAGAGCTGTTAGGCGACCCAGCCATAACAACAGCTATATTGGATCGTATTATCCATCGAGCAGAGATCATTCACTTAAATGGGGATAGTTATCGGATGAAACATAGATCATCCATTTTTGAAGGAGAAAGTGTAACAAATTAATAAGCGAAAACTGTAACTTTTTACTTGACGGTTACAATATTGCTTTTTATCTATAGTAACGATGCCATACTTGTCTGCTTTTACTTCTTTATAGCGAGCACATTCAAATTTC
>NZ_JAROCA010000121.1 GCF_030732005.1 Tigheibacillus jepli
GGTTCCAATCATCTGTTTTTGATGATCGGAACCATTTTTCAGTTATTTTGACTAGTTATGTCCCAGCCTCTTCTTATGACCAGTCAAGTAAACCAAATATTGAAATTCGGAGGGGGAGCATTGAATTTTGACATTTATTTTGACGAATCAAACAAGCTTGATCAACCAAATGGTGAGCATTATTATTACGGATCACTTGGTATGGACGGAATTAGGTCCAATTGCATTGAAGGAATGGATTCAATGGGGGATACGCTGCCAATTGAATCCAATGGTTGACGTGGCTTACAAGCTTAAAAAATATTATGATGGCGTGGTCCAATGGTTCCAGACAAAATTGACCAATGGTCTTCTAGAAGGAACCAACAGCTTATTTCAAGCAGCTAAGCGCAAAGCTAGAGGGTACCTCCAGACAAGAACATTGTCGCCATGATTTATTTACTTGCCTGCAAATTGGATTTTTCACTTGGCAAATGATAAAAAGAATGAGTAACAGTACGGAGCCATGCATCGCTCACCACCGAACCCATTCCCTTGTCCATGATTAAGTATGCCCACTAAATCGGGCTGTTATTCATGTAACAGGCGGTGAATGCTGAGTGAACTACCGAACTTATTCCCTTGTCCGGTTTTGATTTTATCAGGTTAATAATCTATCATTTTTTCTATCGAATAATCGTTAGTAACGAAGAGCCAAAATTTATAACAACACAGTATCACCAGATCATGCGTTTAATCTACTTACTCTTTACTTTCAAGCCACTATTACTTCGTGGACATGAGCAAGATTTGGAGGTGAAAATTTTGCAAATAAAAACGCCAAATTGCAACTTAGTATACTTAATGAGTTATAGCTATAGAATTAAATTAAAATTTGACGTCTACTTAGTTAATAGTAGGTATAAGTGAGTTACTCTTTAATCTGTGCTCTTTGTAGTGCCAGTTGAATAACCAAACCAGTTAATCTCACAGTGTAAAAGGTTGCATAGAAAAAAACAAATACTTCAAAGGCCATCAAATACGGAACAAAGAAAATATTTCCAATGGAGTTAAAAAATATAAGTAAAAAACATAATAATATACTTGTTGCCCACAATACAACTGCCTTCCAAAATGGAATTAAATAGGTATGTAATAGTTTACTTTCCAATAAGCTTTTTAGAATTGATTCATGAAATAATGCTACAGTCACAGATAAAGAAGCTATAACAATTCCAAAAATACTCGCGGAAGCGCTTAACAACAAATCAGCTGCTTTTTTACTTAATTCATTAAGATCATTTACCAAATTACCAGAATGGTACATGAATAATAATAGGCTTGCGGTAAACAAAACCGCCCACATAATTGACCATGTCTTTAAAATACTTAAACCAGCAATTTTCATTAAACCGAAGAAGGTTGTATCTTCATACCTTAATTGATATTTTTGATTATTAGAACGCATGAGATATACCCTCCTTTATTCTTTATTCTTAACGCTTATAATAAAAGAAGCTATACGGGAGATCAAATTATCCTCTTCCGTTTCATTAATTCTAATGTTTCTTATGGAATCCTTAGATGCAAAGGTTTTTGTTTTTTTTCCTACTGTATTCTTTTTTTTCCCTTTTTTAATATAAGTATTATACCCTTTAACTTTTATGTCCCCATAACCCGATTCAACTAATTCAATTCCTGCTTCAACTGTAGAATTGAACTTCGGTTCATCTTGAGCAGCGGTTCCGACAGCTGTCTTGGTTATTTCAAATCCATCCTTATTTTCCATGCCAATATCCAGCTCTTTAAGGCTATTTTCCTTTATGATTTTTTGGTATAGATTGAATTCCTTTTTTCCGGGGTTAGGGTGAATAAGATAAAATTTCAATGAGGTAAGTTTTTCCATTGTCGAAATTTCCTCCCGAATTTTATATGGTTCTGGAATAGGATAGATTTTAACTTCCCCAACGTATTCGTCCCTACCCAATATATCAGTAAAAACATTTCTGAAATCAACAATATCAATTGATCCTGTTTTTTCATGGGCTAATATTTCATTCTTTATGTCATACACAAAAAAGGATGTTTGTGCTAATTCATCATCGGAATTTACTGTTGAGGTTTTGTTGCCTTTTCGTATTTTTTGATTAACATGCTTAGATTTTGTCAAATTGCCTGTTATCAATATTTGTTCATTATAATTAATTTTTTCCACATCAGTAAATGTCCAGTTCCAAGTATGAATTTTTATAGTTGTAGATTCCAGCAAAACCCTAGGAATATGATTATATATTAGGTTTTCCAAATCTTGACTAAAAATGTTTCCGTGGATATTAATTTTTGCTGCATAAAAAATTCGGCTTTTCATAACTGACCCCTTCCACCAGATAAAACTATTAGTAATTCAAAAAGATTATTCCCAAAATAATTAATCGCACTTTCCGTCTATTAAATATTCTATTATATTCCAGCAACCTTATATTAGCATGTTTCCTAGATAGAAGAAATAATAAATTCAAAAATGAAGAGTAGTCACAAACCCTTTTTATTTTAGTTTAAGCACTTTTTCCCTTTGGTTGGTGAATTAGAAAAAATCAAGCCTTAACCTTTTAATTTTGTTCTGGAGATTGAATAAAATCTAAAAATCCCTAAGCCTTATTGGAAACTAGTCTATTAAAAAAGCGTCCCAATCATCTTTTAATGGTGGTTGGAACGTTTTTGCATTTCTACACTTACCTCATGCTGCACTGCTATGCGCCATATGACTCTTCTTCCGCCCGTGCAAGAAACGTAAGCTTCACTTCAATTTCCATCTTGGAAACGGATTAACCCCCGTATTTTGGACAATAACACTCTTAAACTAGCTTTTTCTTAAAATTACGCTGTTTTTCTTTCGT
>NZ_JAROCA010000122.1 GCF_030732005.1 Tigheibacillus jepli
AACGAAAGAAAAACAGCGTAATTTTAAGAAAAAGCTAGTTTAAGAGTGTTATTGTCCAAAATACGGGGGTTAATCCGCTTGCAAGCGGCTTGGTTACCCTAAATTGCAGGATATCATCTGTTTTGTCGTTCGGGTCTGCGTTAGGCCCGAGATTATTTTTCAATGTGACCGTCTCTCTCTGCATTTGCGAGAAATCAACGATGAAATCAACACGTTCTGCAGGCTCTATCGCAATTGTTTTCATCTTGACGCTTCTTTGCAACAGCCCGCCATCTGAACCAATTTGATAAAAAGGCTGCCCGGAATCCAAATACAATTGGTATGCCCGTGTGTTTGACGCATTCAATATGCGAATACGGTATTTACGCGGCTCAATTTCAACGTACGGCCAGACTTTCCCATTGACCACAATCGTATCGCCAAGGAAGAACGGCGTAATGGATGGATTGGGCAAATTATCGGAAGGGTTGGGCGGTCGACTTGGATAAA
Source organism: Tigheibacillus jepli (assembly GCF_030732005.1). Taxonomy (GTDB): domain Bacteria; phylum Bacillota; class Bacilli; order Bacillales; family Amphibacillaceae; genus Tigheibacillus; species Tigheibacillus jepli. Next base: position 490 of record NZ_JAROCA010000122.1, read on the forward strand.
ATAGCGAGCCATCTTCGTTAAACGTCCGGTCTTGAATGATCAGCGGAATTTCATCTTTCCCTTTTGGCAAATTGAGCGATTTTTCTTTTCTATCCCGAATAATATACATGCCGGCAAGTCCCGCATACATGTTGAGTCTGGTTATTCCCATGGCGTGATCGTGATACCATAGGGTCGCACCTCGCTGATGGTTCGGGTATCGGTAAACCTCACGTTTGAAAAATGGCCCAACTTCTTCAAAATCTTTTGTAAACCATGCCTCGGGATATCCATCGCTTTCAGATTTTGTTTCACTGCCGTGCAAATGAACGACCGTGCGAACTTCAGGCTCGTACGCTACTTCGTGTATCGACTTATCAACGGGAAGAAAGTGTTTATCAGGAAGCCGATTCATCCATTTTACCTCTATTGGTTCCCCTTGATTTACATCGAATAAAGGCCCAGGGTATTGGCCCTCATAACCCCATAGGCGTGTTTCCGGCAAATCCCTGTGCAGCTTTTGCATAAACTCCTCCATGCGAACTTCATAATAATCTCCGTTCTTTCCTGTTCGAATCGGCCGGATTGTTTCCATCAACGGCAAAGGGTCGACGAATTTTTCAAGATCCATGTTCCTCATCTCCATCATAGGTGTTTATGATAGTTAATGCGCCGTGGAGCAAGATGGCGCGGGCACATGCAACAAGTCCCGTATTTTTCTTTGGGAGGGTCGGGGACAAGTCCACTGTCTTGGGACCTGCCAATCTGGCTGGAAGCTTGGACTTGTTCAGCTAAGAATGGACCCATAAATTCCTGCGATCTCGCTTCAATTTTTTTGACTATGTTGTTATTTAACGATTGTTTTTTTAGTCAAGCACACTAACCGAATCACGAGATATCAATGATTCGTTCAGTTTAATCCCCTGCCCCACGGCCATTACCATACTGAATCCCAAAAAATTGTCTTTTTTCGATTATTATTTCTAAAACGATTGTAAACTTTGGATTATATCCAGCTTATGCTAATTTCTACAAGCAAAACCCAAATTTTAGGGTCTATGCAAGCTGCATTTTGGCTTTTTACGTTTTTGCCTTTTTCACAGAAATTTATCACAATAATGAGGAAATGAATCAAATAATCGAATATAATAGAGGAAAGAGGAGAAAATGCGAAAGATAAAGTGCATCATGAGCATGATGTTGGTTACAAGTATTTGTTATCCGCCAAGCAGGTGTTTGTCCAGTTGCTTCGGACTTTCGTAGACAAAGGCTGGGTACAACATATCGGGGAAGAAAATATAAAAAAGGTGAACAAATCGTTTGTATTGGCCGATTTTCAAAATAAAGAGGCCGACCTTGTCTACGAAATGAAAATCCGGGAACGGAAAGTTATATTTTACATTTTAACCGAGTTGCAATCCACGGTTGATTATCAAATGCCCTATCGCTTGTTATGGTATATGGTGGAAATATGGCGGGAAATCATTAAAGACACAAAAGAAAAGCTGACAAAGCAAAAAGAATTTCGCTTCCTGCCATTATCCCTATCGTGCTCTATAATGGAGAAGCAGAATGGACAACACCGTTGGAATTCAAAGGAATGCTGCATGATGCTCCGATTTTTGGAGAAAATGTGCTTAATTTTAAGTATATTCTGCTGGACGTCCGCAGCTATGATGAAAATGATCTGCTGGAAATATCCAACTTGATTGCATCCATATTCTATATTGACCGTAGCACAAAAAACATGAAAGAAATGGTCGACAGGCTGAAGCGCCTGACTGAAACGCTAAACAAACTTTCAAACAAAGAATTTGGTCTGTTCACCAATTGGTTCAAACGTATTGTGTTAAAAAGATTTCCGGATAAAAAGCGGAAAGAACTGGAGGATATCATTAATCAAGCAAAACCAAAGGAGGCGGAAAAAATGATTTCACCACTTGGCGAGAGTATCGAAAGGCATTTGCGGAAGGCAGAAGAGGAAGGGATAGAGAAAGGAATGGAAAAAGGGATGGAAAAAGGGATGGAAGAAGGTGCAAAAGAAAAAGCAGTAGAAGTTGCCAAGAAGCTTTTACAAATGGGAATGCCAATTGATAAAGTAGCTGAAATTACAGGACTTAGCCAAGAAGAAATGAAAGAAATAAAATAATTCTTGAGTCAAACAATGTTTGGTTTAAACGTATTATCCTAACCCAAGTTTCGGCTAAAAAGCCTAGAAATCCCACTGTGTTGGGATTTCTGATTTTATTTTGGTCACTACAACCTTTT
>NZ_JAROCA010000123.1 GCF_030732005.1 Tigheibacillus jepli
TTCCACAGTAGCTCAGTGGTAGAGCAATCGGCTGTTAACCGATCGGTCGTAGGTTCGAATCCTACCTGTGGAGCCATTTTTTGCTTCCATAGCTCAGCAGGTAGAGCACTTCCATGGTAAGGAAGGGGTCGCAGGTTCAAATCCTGTTGGAAGCTTTATGATGTATCCCTTGTGGGCCAAGGGATACATATCATTTAGTCTTTGTGCAAATGAAATAGAAATTGAGTTCGAGTGACGTAATGAGTGACGAATTAGAAAAAATCGTTAAATACGTCACTCGCTTTTTGTTCATCCTCTGTTGTAATGTGTGAATACATATTTAACGTTGTACGAATATCCTTGTGTCCTAGTCTTTTTTGCACAATTTTCATGTTAACACCCTCACTTAAAATTAATGATGCAGATGAGTGTCTTAAGTCGTGAAATCTGATACGTTTAATTTTATCTTTATTTCGATTCATAAACCTATCCCAAAATTGGGATACCGAGTCGGGACGAAAAGGATTTCCATATTCATTACCAAAAAGGAGGAAAATGTCCTTTTGATTTTGATCCAGAAACCCTGTCCATAATTTCCCCATATCTTTTTTTATTTGTAGTCTCCTTTTATAATATCTATAAAGCTCCTGCATAAATTTATCAGGAAAAATAACAATCCTTGAATCTCTCCCTTTTGTTTCTTTTAACACAAATCCTTTTGACTTTGTACATTGTAAGGAGCGCATTACCGTTATTTTATTGCTTTCAAAGTCTATTGCATCGTCAGCAATCCCTAGTACTTCACCACGTCTTAAACCACCGTATAAGGCACATTTAGCTATTAATTGTTGATGTTCTGGCTGCTCCCCCAACATTTCAAAAAGTATCTTTAATTCATGTTTATTATAAAAGTCTTTATGTTGTTTTCTTTTTGTTTTCGGTTTTGCAACGTCTTCCATTGGATTATCTTCTTTATCAATATATTTCCATATGACTGCATGCTTAAATAATGATTGCAGTACCTTGTGTTTTGTTTCTAGCGAGCCTCTACCGGCATTTCTTTCAGAGGTATAGAATTCAATGATGTGTAAAGGCTTAATAGCCTTTATTTTTTTCTTTTTAAAATACCTTTCAATCTGTTTCAAAGAAATATTATAACTTTCAAGTGTAGCGACATCTAATTCAGTTTGTGCATAGTTTTTTCTCCACCTGTCTATAAAAGCAGGCATGAATGGATTATCAATAGATAGGTGGGAATTCTCTATTATTTCTTGCTCAAACTTACTTAAAAGTTTCCTTGCTTCTCTTTTCCCATTTGCTTTTACAACCTTTGTTCTTCTATTCCTTGAACCATCAGGATTTGATTCTAATTCAACAAACAACTTGTACTTTTTATTTGGTACTAATTCGACAAATGAGGCCAACCATTATTCTCCTTTCTTATTGAATTGTTAGTTTACATTTATTAAATTGTTTGATATCAGTTACTTGATGTAAACAATCTCTAAAATCATACCATATTTTTTCCTTATTATTATTTTTGTTTAGAAAAATATTTATTTGTCCACCTAACGTATTCACTTCGCTGTCATCATCGAAAAAATACACGTGTATGATCAAAAAAGCACCTCCGATTTTTTCGTTTTTTCTTTTTATTATATATTGTTCCAACAAAAATACAAACATATGTTCCAAAAAATGGGTAAAATAAATCTCTAGATTTTACTAGAGAAAAATTTGTCACATTCAATTTTGGTCGTTTTTTATTATTTCCCACATCTTTCTTAACTTCCGTAAGTCCTCTTCATCTGATTTAGGTAATCCAGCATACCATCTTTCTAACTCCGGGTCAGATATGGCTTTAAAGAATTCTTTCTCATCGTTGTCTACAGAAGATAAACTATCAGCTAGCCCCAACAAATAATCTGATTTCACATTTAGCACTGTTGCAATTTTTATTAGTTCATGATCTTTTATAGGTCTTTCTCCAGACTCTATTCTGTTCATCACACTAACATTTAACCCTACTCTTCGCGCTAATTCTCTCTGGCTCCAATTTTTGTTTTCTCTTAAATTAACTATTCTTTGTCCAATACTCATTTATCCCACCACTTTTTCTTTCCAACTGTATTTAATTGTGTTTTCTATAATTAAGACATTTCATTTTTTTAGCAGTAAAACCCTTGACATTTCTAAAGTAGCAACTTATAATGTGTGTGAAGTTGCTGAAATGGAAATATATGGAGGTGAAACAACTTGCACTTATTAAACCTAGCATTCATTAAAAGTAGAAGGTTAGAATTAAAATTAACCTTGGAAGAAATGGCTAACCATTTCGGTTTTAAGAGTAGTTCAACCTATTTAAAGTATGAGAAAGGAATGTATGCTTTTAAAGCTGAACAGTTACCTATTTTAGCTGAAGTATTAGATTGCAGCATAGAAAAATTTTTTATGCTAAATGTTGCTAAAACAGAAACTTTAATTTCTCTTTGTTCCAATTGATTGCTAAAACGTTAATTTGATCCTTACTTACATTATAAACATATTATCACTTTTGTAAATAATAGACTGCGGTAAAAGTCAAGTAGTTAATCAAAAAAAGATGTAAGACGTTTTGGGCAATATATCGGTTTTTGGGTA
>NZ_JAROCA010000124.1 GCF_030732005.1 Tigheibacillus jepli
AGGGGGCAAACAAGGAATGATAGGTTACCATGTGTACTAGCAAACTGATTTTTCAACATTAAATAGCGAGGAGCCAATACTTTTCTGTACACCGTGAACTTGAAAAAATACTAGCAAAATCAGAACTACAAGATTTGTGTAGACCGTTTCCTGATGACAATCCATTAATGCTTGAACTAAGGAGTTTAGCAATGCACAAAGCATATCATATTGGGCAAATTGTATTCCTTAGTAAAATGCAAGGAGCCTGGGCAGGGTAACGCAGCTTTTAAAAAAGCTTCATTATCTTTACAGTTACTCCACTGTCGGCGCAATTGTGGAACAAATTTATTCCAGAAAGGGTACATTTAACGGAATAAAAATTAAAAAAGTAAACTTGAAGGGAGAGAGAATTTTGAAAAAAGATGGTCACACACATACACATTTTTGTCCTCATGGATCTGGGGAAGATACAGAGAAATTTATCCTTAAAGCAATTGAATTAAATTTTGATAGCTACGCACTTACTGAACACCCGCCGTTACCTGATTCATTTAAAAGTCTTATGCCCTATGATGAAGAATTAATCAGTTTATTGGCAATGCAAGAAAATGATTTGGATGATTACATCAAACAGATGCTTGAACTTAAGAGTAAGTATAAGGACCAGCTAGATATAAGGGTTGGGCTTGAAATGGATTTTTTACCTGATCATATTTCTTGGACTGAAAACTTATTGAATGAATACGGAAAGTACTTAGATGAGACGATTCTCTCTGTTCATTTTTTGAAGTGAAATCAGGGATGGCGATGTTTAGACTTAAACCCAGATGATTTTCAAAACGGCTTATTTAACTATTATAAAAACTACGAGGCTTTTCAGTTGGAATACTTTAATCTTCTTAAAGAGGCAATTAATACAGACTATGGGAAATACTCGCCTGCCAAGATTGGCCACATTACTTTATGTCAAAAATTCCAAAACTATTTCTTAAAAGAAGATGACATCCATATTACGGACAGGGTTAAAAGTGAAATATATACAGTTTTGCAGCTGATTAAGGAAAGGAGTAAGAAGTTAGATTTTAATTTTGCTGGATTGTATAAACCTTATTGTAAGGAGCCTTATCCTTCACAATGGATAGCGAAAGAGGCAATTAATATGGGGATAGAACTTGAATATGGTTCGGACGCACATAAGGTTGCAGAAGTCGGAAGAGGATACGGAATCTACGAAGATAGCATAGGGTACATTTAAACAAACGCGCCATTATATCGAATAATTCATGAGGTGTAAAATGATACATTTAGAAACCAGAAGATTGCAATTACGAGACTGGAAAGAAACCGACTTAGTTCCATTTCGTCGGTTAAATGCAGATAAAAAGGTTATGACGTATTTTCCAAAACCCTTTCATTCGAAGAAACCAATGATTTTTATAAAACGATTATAGCTGAAATGAGAGCGTGTGGATTTGGGCTATATGCCGTCGAAGAAAAAGCAAACAAGGAGTTTATAGGTTTTATAGGATTTCATAAGGCTACATTTGAGGCTGACTTTACACCGTGTATAGAAATTGGATGGCGGCTTAAAAAAGAGGCTTGGGGAAAAGGGTATGCAACAGAGGGCGCCGCAGCTTGTTTGGAATATGGATTCACAGAATTGGGATTTAGTGATGTGTACAGTTTTACAGCTGTTGTTAATCAGCCTTCAAAAAACGTGATGAGAAAAATCGGCATGGAGTTTATAAAAACTTTCGATCACCCGAAAGTTCAGGTAAATAGTCCATTAAAAAGACATGTTCTATTTCATATAAATAAGAATGTTCTTGAGTAAACTATTTCGAGAATTTTTTTCTCTTAATCAACCGGGCGCTACTTTTATTTGATAACGGTATTCAATCATCTGGTGTGGAACAAAGAAGGATTTCTTAAAAGCATTGGAATAACTATGAGTGACATGTTAAAGTTAGCCAAATCAAAGAGAAGGAAGGAATTGCAATGACGGAAACGACAGTAGAATCCATCAAAACCCTTTTGATTGAGACTTTTGAAGGGACGGGAAATGAAGGCAGCTATTTCACTGGACAGAATAATAGTATAGTTTGCGCACTGAAGGATTTATCATCAGAAGGATAATTATTGAAGTCCTGTAAACGGGGATGATTGCTTTATAAGTGAAATTAATAGATTTAATAAGAAACGCGTTTGTCGCATAGCGTTTAACAGTGAATTTATAGAGGGAGAGGGAGGGCTCTATTAGTGAAATACATCTACGGATTATATGCATCACTTGTGATAGTATTTTTAGTTCAATTGGCAAATATGACGATATTTGATGACAGTTATTCAGGTATAGCGACGTTTATTTCATTGGGTGTATTCATAATTGGAACTGCATTTTTTGTGAGTGTAACACGGTTAAAAATCAGTGAGAAAGAGTAAGCAGGTTGATCGCGTTCACAGAACTTGAATCGGGACGGATTGTCCAACAAACTTGTGGGGGTGAATGTATGGCGAAGGGGTTAAAAATAATGTTGTTTTGGTCAGTTGTAGCCCCTGTGTGAATGCTAAACTAAAGTGAACAGTTTCTGCTAGATAAAAATGAACACTTTTACAGTGATCGAGGGTAAGCACT
>NZ_JAROCA010000125.1 GCF_030732005.1 Tigheibacillus jepli
ATACACATTTAAATAAGTTTCGAAGCACAATGAAAAAAATTAACTTTTATGTGTCCTAAATATTGACGTAGATCCAAGGTAGAAGTTAAATATAAGTTTTAATTTATAGGCTTTAACATTACCAAAAGATTATTCCGGGTAATTGGGCGCGATTGCCGAGTAACTAGGGCAAAACATAAAAATTTTTTAAAAAGCAACAATTGGCCTTTTTTTGGTTGGAAGTTTTGTGTGATGAAGTTACCCACAATAACCTGATGAATAATAGAATATTTATAACCCAGTGTACAGCGAAGTGTCATAACTTTTAAGTTTTGATACTAAATTAAAAAGCTAGTAATAGCAAGGCTTTCACCGGTGTCATAACTAGGTGTCATAAGTGATAGAATTTTTTAGGCTTTTTCTGATTACTGCCACTGGAATGAACTACCTTTAAAATAGCTCTTACCATTGAATGACACAACGTGTGCCGCCAATGAAGAAGAGGTAGTTTATCAATTCGTACCAAACCATAGTTTTAATCTATAAAACAATAAATTAATAAACTATAAATGGGAGATTAAAATAAGTGAATAACTCATTAAAGGAGAAAGAAATGGAGAACCTTGTTTATTCTTTAGGTAGATTGGAATCTAATATATATTATCCTTTAGGAACATGTACACTCATAAATAAAATGGACATTTTAGTAACAGCTGCACATGTAGTCAATGGGAATGATAAAAATCTAGTAATAAAAATAAATAACAATAGCGTCTCGGGATATCAAGATACGACAGAGACGAAACTTACATTAGTAGGTGTTAAAATTGAACTAATCGATCCTATTAAAGATATCTGTGTATTAAAATTAATAGAACCATCAGGGGCAAAATCTAATCTTAGAATAGGGAATACTGATAGAATAATGGTTGGTGAGAGAGTGGCGATTATTGGTTTTCCACATTCAGATTTAGGAAGAGTTGTATTAACTCAGCAAACAACAGAAGTAGGGGCAAAAATTTTACTAAGTAATAATGGTGTGAAAACTAAGCATCTAGTATTAAATATACAAGCAAGACCAGGGCAATCAGGAAGTCCTGTAATTAGCTTGAAAGATAGAACTTTAGTGGGGATTTTAATAGGCCCATATGTTCCGACTGTAACAGGTGGAATAAGTTTAGGAGGAATAGATCCTCAAACATTACATCAAACAACACATGTAGTTTCTACGGAATATCTACAAAGGATGATTGAAAATGGAATGGAATGAGATAGTAAGTGTAGTTGATATTAAAGACGAGGAATGGCTAATATCATTACCGAAATATCAACAAGATACTATAAAAGATTTATTAAGTATTAAAGAACCAGAGGATGCAGCTATTGCATGGTTGACAGCCACAACACAGAATACCTCCCCATTTAGTGCTAAAAATGAAGATTCTAGTAGTTATTTTGATTCAATAAAAGCAGAACTTTATAAATTATTGTGTGGCAATCCAGAATATGATGAAGAAAGAAAAGAATTAAGTGGAATTATCAAATCACAAGATAATAGGACTTTGATAGTATCAAGCATTTCAGGAATTATAGGGTCAAAAGTAGGGTTGGCTGGCACTTTTATAGCTCCTGTTACTGTGTTACTTTTCATGACGATATCTAAAGTTTCTATTAACGCTTGGTGTGAATGGCAGAAAGAAAATAAAGAAATTTCATCCTAAATTATAGACAGCAGGTGCCTCTTTCATTACAAAATTTGACGAATTCAATGGAAGGCCGTATAATATATTTATAAAGGGAATGATGGTACTTCTCTTTCCCGCCCAGGGGCACGTTTTGCGTAAGTGGAAAATAATACTGTGGAGCATCTCACTGGGGATTGCCCAGTCGTACCATGATTATTAATGCTAATGCACAGAACCTTGGTTATAATAATCAAGGTTCTTTTTCTGTTGAATGGAGTTAGGTATATGATAAATTCCAAAAATTGCAGTTTACAAGATATAGCTATGATGTATCGAGATCATTTTGTTAATAGGGTTGCTATTATACATGTAAAAGATAAAATAACTCCTATCAAAATAAAGTTGTATTTGGCAAGTAAAAAATGTATGAAATGGCATTTAAAAATGTATGCCACTTGCCACCCCAAATTATTGTTGAAG
>NZ_JAROCA010000126.1 GCF_030732005.1 Tigheibacillus jepli
AGACTGCGGTAAAAGTCAAGTAGTTAATCAAAAAAAGATGTAAGACGTTTTGGGCAATATATCGGTTTTTGGGTATACCAAACTAATCCCTACCTAATTGGCAGGAAATATTTTCAATTAATGGTTACAAATGGACTTTACAGATCAACACGCGACAGTTTAAAAATACACATTATTGGTGTACACTATTTTTAAATGAAAAGTTACGTGTTGACTGCGTATTGTTCCGATGGATTGGTAAGTCCGTTGAGTTCTTTTTGTCGCGATGACGACGTTGCAGCAACCGTTCTTTTCATTTTTTTATTGGATTGAATCGGTTTAACTTCAACTTCATCAGCGATATCGTCCTTCACAACGGAATCTACCGTTTGGTTCTCCTGTTTCACCTCTTTATTCTGCTTTGCGCGCTCTGCTGGCGTCATGTAAAGTTGGTTTTTCGTCAACATGGCATAGATGAGGCGCACAAGCTTGCGTGCTGTGAGCGACAGCGCTCGTTTATGGGCATGGCGAGGTGTTTCTTGAAACTTCCGTTGGTAGTAAGCCTGGTACTCCTCATTATGATTTACAAGGCTCTGGGCAGCTATTAGAAAAGCTTGTCTCAGATATACATTGCCTGTTTTCGTCATGAAGGTTTCCTCGGCTCGGAAGTTGCCGGACTCTTTCTTCCTCCAGGTCAGACCGGCATATTTGGCCAGTTTCTCTTCACTTGGGAATCGGAAAACATCACCGATTTCAGCTAGGAGTAATGCCGCAGTCACAGGGCCGATTCCTGGGATGGAAAGCAAGGGATGATTAATTCCTTTCATCAGCTTTTCAATCCGTTTTTTCAGCCTGTTAAGATGCTTATCAATCAGTTCCAATTGTTGCAGTGTTTGCTTGACCAGTAAATGGACAGAATCAATGACACCTTGCGGAACGGAAAATGAGTCTTCAGCCAGCTGGTTGAGTTCTTCAGCCTTGCCATGCGGATCTTTAAAATGATTATGGCTGAAAGCCACCAGCAGTTCCTGAAGGTCATCGACTGTGAGCTCCGCCATGTCACCAGCTGATTTGAATTTCTTCATCAGCTTGGTAGCTGTGACACTGTATCGATCCGAAAATGGTTTCGTTCGAATCCATTCACTAAACGTTAAATAAAGGTATGAACTGGCATAGTTTTTCAGGTTTGTCTGTTGTTGGGTTAAATGGAGATAAAACCGTGTTAGACGCTGAAGCGAAAGATACACATCATCGTGAACATATTGTGGGGCAATGCCCCTTCCAAACCGAACACGATCAGCAATAATAGCTGCATCCACAGCGTCAGTTTTATCCACATCCGCATAAGCACCGCGGAAGCTTTCAACAAGTTTTGGGTTCATGACAATGAGACTTGTTTTCCATTCCTGGATACGCTCATTTTCCTGAAGCCCGTAATAGAGAGGAAACCAGTACAAACCAGTTGCCTCCATCCCAATGAAAAGCTGTGGATTATCCCGTTTATCCATCAGATCGCCTAAATCGTCTACCAATCGATTCATACCAGGAATGTTATTGGAATAACGCTTGTTTTTGCCAATAGCATTTCCATCTTGATCCATGGCATGAAATTGGAAATTGTTCAGACCAATATCAATGCCGCAAAAAAGCTTATTCAATGTAATCACCACCAAAAGAATATATTGCAGAATAAAGGGGTTCCCAGTACCCATTACGGATCAACAACCTCGCTAATACTAGAACTCGTAGGAACAAACTGCGGGTTAGAAGTACCAGAAACGGGAGGGGGCACACTCTAAAAAAGAAGTGACATCAACGGATGTGCAACAAGGAGGAGTTGTACTTCCCCTATATCCAAAGGATATTATCCGAGAACACCCGAAATCCTGCAATAATTTTGTTTCCCGCCGCCCCATTCTAGAATGAAAACCATATGGGACAAGGAAACATGATATAAGCTCATTGAGTAAATTTTGTTCAGTTTTCAAAGAGCAATAGATCATTGATATCCCAAGGGTTAATCCCTTGTTTATCAACTATATTTATTTTAGTACGAGGAGG
>NZ_JAROCA010000127.1 GCF_030732005.1 Tigheibacillus jepli
ACTCATCGGACACATCCTCCTTAAAAGTCATTGTATAAATTTAACTTAGATGTGTCCATGAAACTATACTAGCATCACCTTTACTATCACACTTCGGTTGTATTAAGAATGGCTGACTCGGATTCATTCGCCTTTCTAATATCTTTTCCTTTAATTGCATATAATTTATCATCATTACCGTATTCTTTTTTAACAAATTCTATTATTCCTGTTTTGTAGAGTTTTTCAAGCTCCACAAAACAATCGTATGATGATAAATCACTTCCTGTCTTCTTGTTAATATATTCAATTAAATCTTTTTCGTCTATCAATTCTCCAACCCCAACAAAAGCGTCTAAATATGAAACTAAAGCTGCCTGAACTTCAGAATTAATTTTAAATGAGTTTTTCTTTAAGTCCATCAATTTTTCCTCAAATTCTTTATTATAGCTTTCTCTAATTTGCTTTCTTGTTATTTCATCAATATTGCCATACTTTTCCTCAATTATATTAAAAATTGGATCAATATTGATACTATCTTTTAGGTTTTCTAAAGACTCAATTATTTTTTCGTTGTTTGTTTCTGTACTTCTTTTAAAACTAAAAAATTCATTTTCCACTTGCTTTAAACTATCATTGACGTCTTTAAGTTGTTCTACTTCATTTCTAATGTTATTAAGTGTTTGTAACATAAGCTTATTTTCATTACCTGCGTCATTCGCTTGAAAAAATGCATAACCTATAGCAATAAGTGCCAGTAATATTGAAGAAACACTACCTACGAGTGAAAATTGATTTACTAGTGTAGAGTCATCACTTACCTTCCAAACAAATGAAAGTATCACTATTAATGTTAGAAAAATTATCCAGTAGAACATGTCCTTTTTAGTGATATACTCTTTGTTTAACTTAATCTTTTCTTTGCTATTTAAATCTTTATCTCTGACTACTTTCAAAAATATCCCCCCCAGATTACTTTCCTCTTGTAAGCTATTCTATATTTTACGGGTATTCGAATTATCGTATGAAACATCCCAAATGAATTTTTATTTATCATTAAAGTGATATTCCGACAAACGAATATATTCACCACAATGCTTACATTCAACATGCGAATTATATTGTAAGTCAAGGATCTGTACATCATTTAATGATGTACTTTTATAACATTCTTCACATTTTAGTGTTATCTCTACATCCTCCAGAAGATTTTTGATAATATTTTCACCATGAAAATGATCAAATGTACTAATCCATTTTGTTAGTATAAATGCTTTGTTAATCAGTTTTACATCTTCAGATATTTCATCAAATAATTCTTCATATAACCTAATCACAATTCCAGTTGAGTAAATTAGTAATAAGGGAACTTTTGAATAATAATAATTCCATCTTTCGCTATAATCTTCTTCGGTTAAGAACACATCATTGAAATCTTTTGATTGGATCTTTTTCATTGTTGTGACTAAATGATTTGATTTGTTCCACATCAATTCTAAGCTAAAAGGAGCATTATAGTCATACCTTAATTCATACATATATTTTGAATCCAAAATATGTAAGTGGTCTTTAAACTCGTTATTATCCATAGCCTGTTGTAAAATACTTTTTAGCTTCCACCTTTTGTACCTTCTAATTTTACCAATTTCGTACTCATCCGTCGATTCAGATTCAACTAGATGTAACAGCTCATTTCCATCTGATATAAGCCATTCTAGGTAGAGTAGATTATCTTTGAAAGGTTTGCGTAATAAGGCATATGATATAGATGTTTTGCCTTTTTCAGAGGCTTTTAATGATTCTAAGACAAAATTCAAGAAATCAGCTAAAATTGCATGAAAGATTTTCCTTTTTAATATTACATTAGCTTCTTTCTCATATCCATTTTTCTTCAGCCATTCGATAACATCCTCTGCTTTCTCAAGTCCATCTAAGCTATTTCTTCCATTTTCTTTAATAGTATAACTCATAGCTCATAAGCCCCTAAATGAACTTGGACACTAAGAGTGAAATATATTATACTACTTAATGTGTCAGGGAGGCTTACA
>NZ_JAROCA010000128.1 GCF_030732005.1 Tigheibacillus jepli
GAAAGAAAAACAGCGTAATTTTAAGAAAAAGCTAGTTTAAGAGTGTTATTGTCCAAAATACGGGGGTTAATCCGTGGTGCGGCTAAGACAACACTTTTGCGGAATATTTTAGGCCTCCTTAAACCATCAAAAGGAAGTGTTCAACTTTCATCTAAAAACCGTATGGGTGAAAAGTTAGTTGTAGGCTATGTTTCCCAACAGGTCGCTTCCTTTAATGCAGGTTTCCCGAGCACTGTACTAGAACTGGTGCAGTCAGGGCGTTTTCAAAGAGGCAAATGGTTTAAAAGGTTAGATAAAGAAGATAAAGAGCATGTTCGTCGTTCCCTTGAATCAGTGGGAATGTGGGAGATGCGTCATAAAAAGATAGGGGAATTATCAGGTGGACAAAAGCAGCGGATATCAATTGCTCGTGTGTTCTCAACAGATCCAGATTTGTTTATATTAGATGAACCTACAATTGGAATGGATGTACATTCACGTAATGAATTTTATAAATTATTGAAGCACAATAGTACAGAGCATGACAAGGGTATTTTAATGGTTACACACGATCATGAAGAGATTCGTCACTACGCTAATAAACACATTGAGTTGATACGGAAGGAGGACTCACCTTGGAGATGTTTTTCTATGGATTCATGCAAAGAGCTTTCCAAGCTTCATTTTTAATCTCATTAATCGCTCCAATATTAGGATTGTTTTTGGTATTGCGTAGGCAATCACTAATGGCAGATACTTTATCTCATGTCTCGTTAGCTGGGGTAGCGCTAGGTCTGTTAATTGGTATCAATCCGACATGGACCAATATTCTCGTGGTAATCATCATCGCAATTCTACTTGAATTTTTGCGTCAGATTTATCGCACATATTCTGAAATTTCGATTGCCATATTAATGTCTGTCGGAATGGCAGTAGCGCTTGTCTTGATGGAAATAGGTGCTGGTAGAACTACATTAAGTGTAACGCAATTTCTATTCGGTTCAATTGTTACTATTAACAAAGAACAAATATGGATGTTACTAGGATTAACGATAATTATCGGATTATTATATTTAATATATCAAAAACCTATGTATGTTCTTACATTTGATGAGGAAACAGCTTTTACAGTTGGCCTGCCTATTAAAATGATGTCGATTTTGTTTAATGTGTTAACAGGGGTCACAATAGCAGTAATAATGCCGATTGTCGGGGCTTTACTTGTCTCAGCCATTATCATTTTACCTGCAGCTATCTCGCTTCGTTTAAGCAAAAGCTTCTACGGTGTCATATTAAATGGAATGGTCATTGCACTTGTCGGCATGTTAAGTGGTTTAGTCGCTTCTTATGAATTGGGTACACCACCAGGCGCTTCCATCACAATAATTTTAATGTTGATTTTTGCAGTCATAACACTTGCAAAGTACATGTTACATTACTTGAAATTTGATAGACTATTTAATAAAAGTCAAGGCTAGAATGAAATAAGCAGAAAAGACAAATCGAGTTTACGTCGTAGAATTGTTATTTCAAATACTAAATTCCAAACTCTACTTAATTCTCAATGTATGAAAATCATTGAAACCTTCAAATCAAATATATAAAAATTATAAAAAAAGAACTAAAAGAATATTTCTACAAGCTATTATTAGAAAGAAGGATAGGTTATAAGCTGTTATACTAAGTTGGGTGCATAGAGTAACAATAGATTGGCAATATCATAGTCATGTGTCTGCAGAAGAATATATAAGAGAAGCATTTGTAGCCGTCAAGTAAAAATGAACACTTTTTGCTAATTAATTTTGAACACTTTTCGCTCTTTCATCTTGAACACTC
>NZ_JAROCA010000129.1 GCF_030732005.1 Tigheibacillus jepli
TGAACTGCGCCCTGTCAAGTAGACAGTGAAAAAACAAAAAGTCTATGCCACAGCCTGGTGCCGATATTCCAACGGTGCTAGGCTGTTTAATTTTTCTTGGTATCGTTCCTCATTATAAAATTTGATATACTGATCAATATCTTCCGTTAATTCTTCATAGGTCCTGTATTGCTTTAAGTCATAACGTTCACATTTAAAATGACCAAAGAAGCTTTCCATCGGTGCGTTATCAATACATTTACCAACACGTGACATACTGCGAGTCATACCGGCTTCTGTAGTAATATGACGGTATTCCTTTGATGTATATTGCGAACCACGATCGCTATGGATCAAAGGGGTTGCCTTGGGATTAGCTTCTATGGCTGCTTTAATGGTGGCCATTACTAGTGGATTGTCATTATGGTGTCCGACCATATAGGCAATGATGGAACCGTCATAAAGGTCTTTAATGGCACTTAAATAGGCCTTGTTGCTAAATCCGTAATTTAAGTGCGTGATATCTGTTACCCATTTCTCATTCGGCTTATCTGCAGTAAACTCACGATCTAAAATATTTTCCTCGATGTTGACAAAGCTTGTTTTCGTTGAATAACCATTTGAACGGCGAATAAAAGATTTCAAGCCTAACTGGATCATTAAGCGTCGAATTCGTTTAGGATTATACCGTTTCCCATATCGACGGCGGATCACCATTGTTATTCGTCGATAGCCATAGATGCCACCAAACTCTTTAAATATTTCTTGGATTTTATCTATCAACCATTCATTTTCTTTTTGTTGATCAGTGGGTGTATGCTTCAGCCATTTATAATATCCTGAGCGTGATATATCTAAAATTTCACAGAGTAATAGAATGGGGATATCTGTTTCTTCATGATAGTCATGAATTGCTTGAAATCTAGCTAAATGATTGCCTAATCGTGCAGTCCCATCCCCCTTTCGATATCCTTTAACTTTTTTAATAGGCCATTCTCTGCTTCCAAGTACTGATTACGATGTTCCAGTTCTTTAATACGAAGTTGTAATTTTTCTTCCTCCGTGAGAGTTGGCTTTGATTCCAGGGACTTTCCACGTCGATCCTGAAGGCCTTGTTCCCCATCTTGTTGATATTTACGAACCCAACTATAGACTTGTTGATAAGAAACCTGATATTTCTCGGAAGCCTCTTGGTAATTGAAATCATTGGCAATGGTATATTGAACAATTTCCATGCGCTCCCTCAGTGTTGTTTTACGCCCTTTATCCATTATTCCTCTTCCCTTACTAGTTGATTTCATCTCTTTTCCACTAGTATAATGGTTTATCCACTTACGTAAAACAGAGGGATCTGAGATATTAAATTTTTCACAAGTTGTTTTCAGACCAACTTTTTGATTCAGATAAAAATCGACTGCTTCCATCTTTAGTTCCTTAGGATATCTCTTCCACTTTTTTGCTTCTTTTAGGCCGTTCACACCGTTTGCTTGATATTTACGAACCCAGGATTGAATGGTGGCTTTGTCAACACCATATTCTCTTGCAGTTACAGTCACTGACTTCTTATCCTCAATAACACATAATACAGCCTGGATTCTTTCATCCAACGTATGTTTGGTCATTCTTTTAGACATAATAAATGCTCCCTATGTAGTATTAGAGAATTTTTATTATTTCTCTGTCTACTACATAGGGAGCATATCA
>NZ_JAROCA010000012.1 GCF_030732005.1 Tigheibacillus jepli
TTGTAATTTTGGCTGTATTTTCTGCCACCATACGTGGTGAACATTGTAACTATTTACACAGGATTTGGGACTTGACTGTTCATAGCTCCGATGAACGACATTTCCGATGACTTTTGGCTCGATTTTGTCGTTCATAACCTTGATGAACGACTTTTTGGACGGCTTTTAGCTTCATTTTGTCGTTCATAGCCCCGATGGACGACTTTGCGCACCCCGCTAGCTCCATTTTGTCGTTCAGTTCGTAGCAAAAGCACCTACGAATGACTGGAACAGCCCCATATGCGGTCATGTCATATATGATGACGCATACAACCCCATCACGCCCGCTCGACTTGATTTCTGTCTCCGCAACCCACAACTTAACCCCCGTCTGAATGATAAAAACCACTGCCGCTCCTCACATGATTTGCGACAGTGGTTCAGTTCAATATACAGTGTATTTTTATTTACGAAGGTTTTCCAATTCTTCTTTTTCCCGAAGAATAACGGAAATAAGCGGGTCGCCGGCTGCTAGTTTTGAAACATCCTGCAAAGTTTTTTCAATGCCCTTATCTGCAATCATCTCTTGGAGTTTCACTGCTTCTTCATCAGCAGGATTGACGTATCTTAAAACTGCCGCAATGACTTTCCCCAGATTTTCAGGCTCTTTATCCGTCGTTTCCATAAACATTTTTGCCGGGCGAATCAACCGGTCATCCGGACCTAGCTTACGAATTGGGCCACGGCCAACTCTCGTAACTTCATCTGATATATATGGATTTTTAAAACGTTGAATGATTTTTTCAACGTATGCCTCATGTTTGCTTCTTTCAAAACCGTATGTGCGAATAAGTGCCTCTCCCGATTCGTGAAGTGCTCCGGCGATGACGGACTGTACATGCTCATCTTTCATGGCATCGTTAATTGTTTCATATCCCAAAAAATGACCAATATATGCCGGCACGGTATGACCCGTGTTGACCGTGAACAGTTTCCTTTCAATATAGGGCTTCAGATCGTCCACATAGGTAATACCGGGTATATCAGGGATGGTGCCTTTCATTGCTGATTTTTCCACAACCCATTCAAAATAAGGCTCTACCGAAACAGTCAGCAAATCTTCATTTGTCTGGTTTGGCACAATCCGATCCACTGCTGCGTTTGGAAAAGCAAATCGCTCGGAAAATGCTGCCTGTTCATCTTGGGATAGATGTTCATACACCTTTTCCTTCAGCAATGAACTGCCGCCAACCATGTTCTCACAGGCAATGATGTTTACCGGCTGCGGATTTGCCTCCAAGCGCTTGCGCAATCCCCTTGCAATCAATTCAGAGATAATTGCCAGAATATTTGGTCCAACAGCAGTCGTGATAATGTCCGCTTTTACAATGGCATCAACCACCGCCTCCGGATTGGTAACACTGTTGATTCCAGCGATATGATTTACAGTTAATTTCTCCTGTTTTTCGTCTGCTAGGATGACATCGTATTGTTGTTTATTATTAATTTCTTTGATGACGGTGTCGTTGACGTCTACAAACGTCGTATGATAATTTGCCTGATTCAGCAAGGCCCCGATAAATCCGCGGCCAATATTTCCTGCGCCAAAGTGTACTGCTTCCATCTTAGTTCACCTCATCAAAAATACGAATAATATCATCCTTGGAATCTGTATTGACAATTTTATCAATATTTTCTTCTTCACTTAGTACAATGGCAATTTTGGATAGCACTTCCAAATGCTCATCACCTTTTCCGGCAATGCCAATCAAAACTTTTACTTCATTTCCGTCAAAATCAACACCATCTGGTACTGTAACAACGGAAATGCCCGTTTCAAGCACGGCATTTTTTGCGTCTTCCGTTCCGTGTGGTATGGCTACGAAATTTCCCATATAGGTAGAGGTTACTTTTTCCCTTTCCAGCATTTTCTCAATATAGGAAGGTTCTACATAGCCGTTGTCAACTAGGATATTACCTGTAAAACGGATGGCCTCTTCTTTGCTGTTCAATGAAACTTTCAATTCAATATTGTCTTTGCCTAAAATTTCTTTTGCCATTTTACATGCACTCCTTTTACTTATTTTGCACATACTCATAAAACTGCTTCGCCAGAAACTGCTTGATTTCATCTTCACTGCCTGTTTCAAACAGTTTGATGCTGGCTTTATTTTTGACAATTGTACCACTTAGAAAACTGACTGCTTCCAAGGTTTGCCGGCTGGCATTCTGCGGGGCTAACAAGAGCAACACCCGTCTCATGCCCACTTTACTTCCATCCATTGCCTTTACGGTGATCTTTTGCTGTAGGGAAGCCACAATAAACGTCGGGTGCTGCACATCATCTGAACGCATATGATATAGCGCCATGGATGTGTCCGGAATGCCAAGTCCTCCAATTTGTTCCCTATCAAGCAGCTTTTTTAATACGGCCTGCGGATTGGCAATCCTGGCATTTTCATGTAATTTGTTGCACAACTGCCAGAGGATAGACTGAACTGATTCGCCGTCTATTTGATCGTTTTTAAAGTACGTCAGTATATCCATGACGGTTGATAGTGTCATTTGCTTCTCTTTTAGCAGGCGCATGTACTGCCCGGCTGGTCTAGGTGTTTTTTCATCTTGTTTTTTACTTAAAGGCTTTGTTACGCGCTGCTTGCGAATAGCTTTTTTGATGCGATGCGCTTCCTCTTTTTGAAGCATTGGGGAAACCAAAATATAATCATCAAAATCATTTAAAGGAATCGTTGATAACACCAAATCATATTGATCGATATCCTTTTTCCAGTCCTCAAACATTGACTTATTGTCCACATGCTTAATTTCCGGAATTCGCTGTTTCAGCCTCGTAGCCAGCATCTTCGCCGAACCAATGCCGGTCGAACATAGCACCAGCACATTCAATCCGGTTTCAAACTCGCCATATAAGATGACGGATGCAAAATGCAATACCAAATATGCAATTTCATCATCGGGAAAATCCATTCTCGGAAATACCTTTTGCACGCCTTGTACAATCAGTTCAAAAAAATCATCGTAATTCTTTTTGATTTCAGCTGTCATCGGATTTTTAATATTCATGCCGCGTTCCAAACGATACATGGCAGGTTTCAAATGGGCGACCAAATCATTTAGCAGCTGATTGTTACCTGTTAAATCCAGATCCATATAATCGCTGACAAAGCCAATCAATTCCTTTGCTTTTAAGGCAACATCAAGACTGGCGTCCTCCAGAAAATAATCCTCGCTGTTTCGCAACTTGGCCCCGAGCAAGTGCATCGTGATATAACCAATCTCATCATCGGGGATTTTCATCTGATAGGATTTTTCCAATTCACGTATCATTTTTGCCGCTATGCTATATTCCTTCGTGTTTTCCAACTGTTGCAAATAATCCCGGTCAAATGTAATTGTATCACCTTTTTGCAGTCTTTCCATCGCCAAGGCCAGATGAACAACCAGCCCGACGTAGGCGCTATCCGCCAAGTCATGGGGCAGCTGTTTTTTGGCTGATCGGACTAGATCTTCAATTTCCTGCAGTTTTTCCGGGTCGACAAGACCAAGCAAACGGTTGGAAATGGTATCACTCGGCTGGACTGTTTTTTTATGCTGAATGTTTTCCTTTACCATTGCAACATAATCGAACGGGCTTAAAAACCTGGAAATCATGCTGGTGATGGCAGCGCGTTTGTCTGCTTCATTACCAGCAATTTCCACACCATACCCGCGTTTGCGATTCACAAAAAGCTGATGGGGTCTTAGTTCTGCGTCCAGCTGGTCCAAGTCATTGCTAATAGTTGCAATCGTTACGTGCAGTTCATTTGCCAACGTAAACAGCTTGACTGGTCCATCTGCTTCCAGCAAAGTAGACAAAATAATTGTCCTGCGCTCATCCGGTGTGAATTCAACCGATGAAATCGTACCAAGGGCCTTTTCCAGATTTTTTTTCGCTCCTGCTGATCCTACAAGCCGGATACCGACACCTGTTTTTCGTACAAGTTTCAAATGAAAGTCGGCAAGTATATCCGTAATATTGTTTAGATCACGGTGTGCCGTACGCTCACTGACAACCAGCATGTCGGCAATTTCTTTTACCGGGGTGTCTGTTTGGGTATGCAATAAATGTTTTAGAATTTTTCGTTCACGCGCTGAAACATACATTTACTCACCCTCACCAAAAGATTACTGTTTCAATCGTTCTACCAGCTCATCATATTTTGGACTGTTCAAGAAGTTTTCCACAGAGATATGTTCGGCAGTTGGAAGTTTCTGCCTTGCACGTTCCGTTAAATCTTTATGCGTGATCACAATATCTGCATCATCCGGAATTTCATTGATGGCCTTGTTCGTTACAAATATATCAATGTCGGCCTTCTTGAATTTATTTTTCAGCAATGAAGCACCCATTGCACTTGAACCCATTCCGGCATCACAGGCAAAGATAATTTTATGGACGTCATCTGCTTGTTTTTCGTTTGCCGATTCTGCTTCGGCGTTATTCATATCATCTGCTTTTTCTTCATCTTGATGCAATACGCCTGCAACCGAGCTTTTCTTGCCTTTCATTTGTTCCATTTTATCAGCTGCTGCCGATACATCGGTTTCGCCTTTATCCTTGCTGCCTCTCAAAATGAGTGCTGCAATCACAAACGATACAACTGTTGCAACAACTACGCCAGCAATTACACCGAAGTAGCTTCCTTTTGGTGTCATCGCAAGAACTGCAAGGATACTTCCCGGTGATGCCGGGGCTTTCAAACCTGCATCGAATAGACTGAGCGTGAAGACACCACTGATACCGCCGCCAATTGCCGCAAGCAGCAAGGCAGGTTTCGATAATACGTATGGAAAATAGATTTCATGAATACCACCGATGAATTGAATAAGTGCTGCACCGGGTGCTGAACTTTTTGACATCCCTTTTCCGAAAAAGGTAAAAGCAAGTAAAATACCAAGCCCTGGACCAGGGTTTGCCTCCACAAGAAACAGGATGGATTTTCCTGTTGATGTCGCTTGCTCGATACCAATCGGATCAAAAATACCATGGTTGATCGCGTTGTTCAGGAATAGGATTTTGGCAGGCTCGACAATGAT
This sequence comes from Tigheibacillus jepli, assembly GCF_030732005.1. Lineage (GTDB taxonomy): Bacteria > Bacillota > Bacilli > Bacillales > Amphibacillaceae > Tigheibacillus > Tigheibacillus jepli. The sequence goes on from NZ_JAROCA010000012.1 coordinate 5,074, forward strand.
ATTGGCAAGCGGCAATAATCCCGCATGAATAATTGCTCCAACACCGGCTGCCAATAGCTGGTTTAAATATTCCATAATTGGCCCGATTCGCCACGCAGCCAGACATGCCAGAATTGCTGCTAAAATACCTGCTGAGAAGTTATTATACAGCATTTCAAAACCGGAACGAATTTTATCCTGAAACAATTGGTCGATTTTTTTCATCAAATAACCGGCCAATGGCCCCATGATCATTGCACCAAGAAACATAGGCATATCCGCCCCGACAATGACCCCCATTGTTGCCGTGGCACCAACGACACCACCGCGAATATCGTAGACAATCCGCCCACCAGTAAAACCAATCAGTAATGGCAACAAATAGGAAATCATCGGATCGACCAATGTTGCCAGTTTGTCGTTAGGCCACCAACCATCTTCAATAAATAAAGCCGTGATAAGTCCCCAAGCAATGAATGCGCTGATGTTCGGCATGATCATACTGCTCAAAAAGCTACCAAAACGTTGCACTTTTGCACGTATGCCCTTATTTTCAGCCATTTTTCTCTCCCCTTTTTCATTTTTTTATTTTTCTCAAGACCCCTAATTTAAGTGTAGGACCGTAGCTAGGCAATCGCAACACAAACAAAACGCACATTTGGCAAAGCAGTTGTTGCCAAAATTAAAGAAGGGATATTGGAAGAGCTGTCGTTTGCACAGAACAAAGGCGCAAGCGCCCTTACAGGCTAAAAGCGCGACGCCCTAAGACTGCGATTACTCGTCCCACCCAAAACCATTTGGGACTGCGGTTACTCGTCCCATCAAAAAGCTCTGCTAGTTGCTGGGCGCAGGATCCTGACGTGGCTGTCATAGCAAATGACATTTATACAGCCCGATTTTATACTTTCTTTGTAAATGAATAATGCAAATAAGACGACGCTTTTCACGATGCATCATTGTTTCCTATTCTTTTACAAATCGCAAACTTTGCCCTTGCTGCACATAAGCCTTAAAATATCTATAGAGAAAGGAGCAATTACATGAACAACACATATCAATTGCCCCAGCCGATTGCCGAGCTGCTTGCGTCTTCCAAAAATGTCGACGCTAAACAACCGGAGCTGATTCGCCAAGGCGGCTATGTTCCACCGAGCATGGATTTAATGATTGATGCTATCACTGCGCTGGCAATGGGAAAAAATCTTTTATTAAAAGGACCAACAGGGGCAGGAAAAACAAAATTTGCAGAAACCTTATCCAACATGTTTCATCAACCCATGTATAGTGTAAACTGTTCCGTCGACTTGGATGCAGAAAGCTTGATGGGTTTTAAAACACTGGCATATCACGATAATAAACAAGTAATTGAATTTGTTCCGGGTCCTGTAACAAACGCGATGAACACCGGTACCTTCTTGTATATAGATGAAATTAACATGGCAAAACCGGAAACATTGCCATTAATTAATGGTGTGCTCGACTATCGCCGGACGGTAACCAACCCATTTACCAATGAAATCATAACAGCCAAGAAAGGATTCAACGTTATTGCCGCGATCAACGAAGGATACATCGGCACAGTCCCATTAAACGAAGCACTTAAAAATCGGTTTATCATCATTGATGTTCCATATATCGAAGGCGAACAACTGCGACATTTGATTGCCAGCACGACCAGGTTAAAAGACAATCACACCATCGAGTTGTTTGTTCAGCTTTCCGCCGATCTAATTGCAGCTGTTGGACAAGGGAAGCTTTCCGAAGATGCAGCTTCGATTCGTGCTTTGTTGGATGCTTGTGATCTCAGTACGATCCTCCCACCAAAAAGAGCGATACAACGTGCCATCGCAGCGAAATTGGAGGAAGTGCGCGAACGTGAATTTGTGCAAAACATTGCGGATACCCTATTCTAGCGAGGAGGTCGGAATATGAAATATAATCGCTGGGATGATATCATGGTTGATACCGATTTATTTTTACAGCTGCAAGACCTTGCAACGGTATTTTCAGGGATCCCCGATATAAAATTTGAATATGCGTACGGCTCTTTTATTGATTTGAAAGCAAATAAAATAACCGGAGGCAAGCTATGGGATGTGCCCGAGCCAACCATTCGCCGATCGGGATACAAAACCGATATTTTTTTACGTACAATTGGCAGCCTGCATTATTCTAGCCTGTCTGCATTTCGCTCTTTTTGGAAGAATGTGGAAGAAGCCAATTTGGATAAATTTGCTACCCAGCTCATCACTTTGCTGGAAGATCTGCGCTTGGAAGAACGAATCAAACAGGACCGACCGGGAAGCGCAAAGGATTTTGCCATCCGCAAATCATATTTGAAGCATTATTTCACAACGCAATTGGCGACGAATATTACGAGAAGCTATGCGACAGACGAATTGTTTTGCATGATTTATTTACTGTTGCAAGCCGATGGTCCCGACCCGGCTTTTCCACAGGCAAATAGACGGCAGCTAGAGCAACTCGAGGAATTGAAACCACACCTTTATGCCACCTTTGAGGCCAAAAGTACAGTTGATATCGTGCGCATTGCAACAACGATTGTCTGGAAGCTTTCTGATAAGTATAAGGATAGCCTGAATATTTATTTCACTTTCCCGCTTTCGGAATGGAAGGACTACGAAAGGAATACATTATTTGATGAATTGACACGAACAGACGATGTTGCCAACGATGACCGAGAAGAAGTCGATCCGGAGAAAAATGAATACATGGACGAAACGTTTTCTACATGGCATCGGGAAAACCAAAACGCCGACAGAAAACAGACTTTTTTGCAATTCGATTTGGATGTCGGTACAAAAACAAATCTGCAAGGCGGCGGTGCACGCGAAACAGAAGATGCCGACCAGGCGATGGGAGCCGTTCAGGGAAGCGCCGGAAAAAGCGAGCAGAACGATTACTCCAGCTTGGATGCATTGGAGAAACAGACTGCCCAACAGCATAAAAACCAAAACGGTGCACCATATGGAGAAGAAAACAGGAATGCAGTAGCGATGATAAAGAATGCTGCGGCGCCCACCTTTGCAGATGTAACACGCTATCAAACGTTCGTCCGTGATATTGAAAGCCATAAACGAAAGCTTGCCAATACGATTGAAAAGGTTTTGGAGCATAAAAAAATCATGCCGCGCAAAGACCTCATATACGGCAGACTTTCGAAAAACCTACTGCCCATTGTGACAGAGGAATATCCGCGACTATTTTATAAAAAAGATCAAGACGCCAAGGAGATTGATGCCGTCTTCACACTGCTTGTCGATTGTTCTGCATCCATGCATCAAAAAATGGATGAAACCAAAAAAGGTATTGTCCTGTTTCATGAAGTGTTGGATCATCTGAAAATCCCGCATACCATTGTAGGATTTTGGGAGGATGCAACCGCTGTGAAGGAATATTACCAACCAAATCATTTTCATGTTGTCCATGCCTTTACGGATTCCTTTTATCAAAATACCGGAGCAAAAATTATGCAGCTCGAACCCGAGGAAGATAATCGCGATGGCTTTAGTATCCGTGTGATGACTGAAAAGTTGCTGACAAGACAGGAAAAGCATAAATTTTTGCTTGTTTTCTCCGATGGCGAACCAGCTGCAGCCAATTATGACCAGAATGGCATCGTGGATACACATGTGGCTGTTTCCGAAGCCAGGAAAAAAGGAATCGATGTCATCGGCATGTTTTTATCAGATGGCGCAATCGATGAACGAGAAGATGAAACAATGAAAAATATTTATGGGCGCGAACGGCTAATGATACCCGATGTGTCCGAACTTCCGGAACGGTTCTCGCCCATTTTAAAGAAATTATTATTACGATCCATCTAATGGACAGGTGGGACGGGTTCACTATTTTTAAATGATTGCTTGAAAAGGGACGATGTGCCTGCCCCTTTCACTTGATTCCTGTCCGTCATTGGATTACGATCATCATGCTATCGAGGTGATAAAATGACACAGAATTCCCTTATGAAACTTTTGCAAAACAAGAAGTCCATTGTTTGGTTGTTGATTTTAATTATCACCTTGTTATGGGGTTATGCCTGGGTATTGATGAAAGAAGCACTTGCTTATATGGGGCCCTTTACCTTTTCTTCTTTCCGCTTTGGCACCGGGGCGATCGTATTGCTTCTCATCGTGTGGCTATCGAAAAAGCGCTTCCCGTTAAGGCAATACTGGAAACAACTTCTAATTCTTGGACTCTTGCAAACTTCCATCGTTTTTTTATTGGTCATGTACGGGTTGCGTTTTGTCGATGCGGGAAAATCGTCCGTTTTACTATATTCCATGCCAATGTGGAGCAGTTTGCTGGCGGCAAGATATCTTGGGGAAAAACTGAAAGCAGCCCAATATGCCGGGGTATTGATTGGCATGCTTGGCTTGCTGGCTATTTTGGGCTGGGATATTTGGGAAGGTCATTCGTTGAAAGTTATTTTCGGTGAATTGCTCATCGTTATCGCAGCAATATCCTGGGGGCTTTCCAATGTTTATTATCGGCTCAGGCTGCAGCACTTGCCCCAGCTGGAAACAAATGCCTATCAGATGCTTTTTGGAACAATCGGCATTATCATTGCAACTTGTTTTACTGAATGGAACGTCCCAATTGAATGGAACATACATAGCTTGTATTATATTTTATTTACAGGGATATTTGCTTCTGCACTCTGCTTTACGGTCTGGTTTCTTATTTTAAGTTTGATTGATATGGTCACTGCAACAATTTCCACGCTGCTTGTCCCGATATTCGGCTTATTCTTCAGCAGCCTCATCATTGGGGAAACGATGTCCGCCGGTGTAATAACCGGATCCGTCCTTATTATTGTGGGGATTGTGATTGCACAGCTTTCCAATAAGGAGCATGATCGGTTAAAGTCGTAATTAATGGGGGGACCTAAATGGTTCAGTTGGATTTTTACGGATTGTGTTGGAGCGATATTTGCATGTAGGGCATGAATGGCTTACAGGAATGATTTCATTTTGGGAGGAATACGTCTTAGAGCTTGGGAAAGTTCTTGGGGAAAATTTCAAAGGATATTGTGATCTCGTTCGCTTTATAGATAGCAGGGTCCCTACAAATCCAGGGACTCTTTCTTTGTTATAATATCATTCATGTACACAGCAAGTAGCATTGTGCATGACTTTCAATACGCAGCCACGTCATTGCCACTGGCGATTATGTCGACAAGGAACCCGACTGCGGACACATTGTTATCGCCACGAGTTTTGTCATTCTCGTTAGTTGTCAGCTATTCCATGTCATAACTACCCCTGCCATGTAAAATGTCATCTCGCCTATTTATCGTACTTCCCTAAAGCAAGTATTAAAACCTTGATGGTACTATCTTCGTGAGTTATGAATTTTCATTTATGAAGACCAAAGCACAAATTGCTCACAAGAAACAAAAAGCACCTGTAGCCTATTAGGCAGTCAAGTGCTTAAAGTTTATTAAATAAGTGTGGCTAACTTTCGGGCATTCTATCAAGGTTAGATACTACCAACAAGTATCTATTCTGTTAACATATTTAGAAATTCTTCAAAGCTATTACTTACAATATATGTTATAGGATTTAAATCTGAAGACTCTTCATGATTCCAAACGCATACAGTAGGCTCTTCAACATTGTTACGATAGTCTAAGCAAACAAAGTCACCTGTAAATAAAACAGCTATTGGTAGCAGTTCATTACCTACTAAATTTTCATCAAAAACAATTCTTTCGTCTAGTTGAGTTCAAACTACTCCTATATCGTAATACTCATCATCTCTTTCCCCGGTTACTTTTAAAATACATAAAAACCTATCAATCGCATAAATATGGCTATTACACTTAAAACTATCCTTTATAGGAGTACCACCATTATATTTTTTTATAAATTCTTTATACGTTTCTGGTAAATTTATTCTCCACTTACCTTCCTTTTCAGAAAGCAAAGTATCGTTCTGGCAAGGGATAAATTATTGATCCATCCTTAAATTCCATTTCTATATCTCCTCAATATTATTATCTTACCAATGATGCCGAAAATCATTAAAAGCCATATGATTCAAAGCTGAAAACACCCACACGTACTTTCCGCGTAAGGGTGTTTTCAGCTCTACTTCTAAAAGAATAATAGTCCAACAGCTATCGGGAAAAAGCTGTAGATTAAAATGAGTACACAAAATCCCATGATATCGCGTACTTTCAACCCCGCAATTGCCAGAAGCGGCAAGGCCCAGAACGGCTGAATCATATTTGTCCAAGCATCACCCCAAGCTACTGCCATTGCCGTTTTTGCTGTATCTGCCCCAATTTCAATCGCAGCTGGAACCATGATCGGCCCCTGTACTGCCCATTGACCACCGCCGGAAGGAACAAAAAAGTTGACAATTCCTGCACTGATAAATGTGAATAACGGCAGTGTCGTTTCGTTGGAAATATGGACAAACCATAGCGACATTTGCTCCGATAGTCCTGAAGTAACCATCATCCCCATGATGCCCGCATAAAAAGGAAATTGGATAATAATTCCACCAGCATTTTTCACTGCACTTGTTACACTGTCCAAAAATCGGCGCGGTGTTTGGTGAAAGATAATTCCCAAAAACAAAAAGATGAAATTGACGATATTGATATTCAGATCAAAACCATTTTCCACAAAGAAATAGATAATATAGCAGAGTCCCAAGATACCAACTAAATAGGATACAATTTTGCTACTTTCCAATCGCTCTGCTGGTGTTAAATCCATCGCAAGGGTCGTTTCACTAATTTCCGGCTCTTCTTTCTCCAAAGCTGCAGCTTGCCACAAGCTCGCATCCGTGTTTTTAAGCGGCTCCTTGGATTTCATCAAAAATCGATTTAAAAACGGCAGCGTAAACAGCAGTACCAATACGATAAAAATATTGAACCCGCTAAAGAGTGTGTCGGTTACCGGAATAATTCCAATTTTGTCTTCCAAAAAATGCCCTGGCGTTGCAATTAATAATGGAATCGACCCGGAAAGTCCGCCGTGCCATAGCAAAAATCCGCTATATGCGCTTGCCATCAACACGCGATAGTCAACTGTAGGGACACGTTTTGCTACATGGATGGCATAAAGTGCGCCAGCAACTAATCCAAATCCGTAATTAATTAGGCAAGCGATCGAAGCGACAAAGGTGACTGCCAAAATTGCCTGTTCGGGCGTGTTTGCAATCTTGCTTAGTTTGGACAGAAAACTTTTGACAATCGGTGTGCTCGCCAGTATGTAGCCTGTTACAACGATTAATGACATCTGCATGGCAAATGCCAGCAGTTCCCAAAATCCTGTTCCCCAATAACCTACCATTTCAACAGGTGAATGCCCCGTAAAAATGACCCCCATCAGAAAAACCACAAACGTTAAGATAATCGCGAATAAAAAAGCATCCGGCAAAAAACGCTGTACCAGCCGGTCAAAAAAAGTGATAACTCCCCTCATTCATTATCCTCTCCCCTCTATGGTAACGTTTACAAACATCATCATACCAGCTTTACAGTCTATTTTCACCTTCTAATTTTCCTTGTAAATCCACCAATCTTGAAATGTCTGAAAAAGTTTGTTATTCTTATTTACCGTATTAACTAAATTTTCCTAGGGAGGAATTATGAAGAAAGTTTCAAAAGTATTTTACATCACACTTGCATTAGTTATTGTATCAGTGATATTAGGGGCTACGTTCCCGCAACAGTTTGAAAGTATCACCGGACATATTAAATCATTTGTTGCCACATCATTTGGCTGGTATTACACATTGCTAATGACAGCGATGGTTGGTCTATCTATTTTCCTAACATTTAGCTCCTATGGCAAAATCCGGCTGGGAAAAGATAATGAACTTCCAGATTTCTCCACTACTTCCTGGATAGCAATGCTGTTTTCCGCTGGGATGGGAATTGGATTAGTCTTCTATGGTGCAGCTGAACCGCTCTACCATTATGTCAGTGATGCACCAACTACTAAAACCGGCTCGGAAGCAGCTTTTAAAGAAGGTCTTTCCTACACATATTTCCATTGGGGCCTGCATGTATGGGCAATGTATGGTGTCATTGCGCTCTCCTTAGCTTATTTCCAATTTCGCAAAGAAGAACCGGGACTTATTTCGGCTACGCTGAAGCCGCTTTTTGGTGAAAAGATGAACGGCCCGCTAGGCGTGTTGATTGATGTCTTGGCAGTATTTGCTACCGTTTTCGGTGTAGCAACCTCACTGGGATTTGGCGCTGTTCAAATAAATGGCGGACTTTCTCACTTATTTGGTGTTGAAGTCGGCTTTGAGGCACAATTTTTCATTATCCTTATTGTGACGATATTGTTCCTGGCCTCTGCCTGGTCCGGCCTGAGTAAAGGTATTAAATATCTATCCAATTTGAATATGGGGCTGGCCGTATTACTCCTAATCGTTGTACTGATAATTGGTCCGACCCTGCTAATTATGAATATGTTTACTGAAACATTCGGCTTATATATGCAAAATTTCCTAAAAATGAGCTTTCGCACCGATCCGCTTCCAAGCGACAATCGGTCATGGTTGGATAGCTGGACGATTTTCTATTGGGCTTGGTGGATTTCTTGGGCGCCATTTGTAGGGATGTTTATCGCCCGTATTTCTCGTGGACGGACAATCCGTGAATTTTTTATAGGTGTACTTGTTGTGCCAACTCTTTTTATTTCCATTTGGTATGCCGTATTCGGTACAACAGCAGGTAATATGCAAAATAGTGGTATCGACCTAAGCCAATATGCTACTGAACTTGTTTTGTTCAATATGTTTGATCATTTGCCATGGGCCCTTATTTTATCTGTCATTGCAATTTTGCTAATTGCATCATTTTTCATTACCTCGGCGGATTCAGCGACATTTGTGCTTGGTATCCAATCGACAAATGGATCGCTGACACCACCAAACAATGTCAAAATTGTTTGGGGTCTTGCGCAATCAGCAGTAGCAATTATCTTGCTTTATGTTGGCGGATTAACGGCAATCCAAAATACGATTATTTCCGCTGCACTGCCATTTTCATTTGTCATGATTCTCATGGTGTTCGCGCTGATGAAGGCACTGCGAGCAGAAGTAAGAGTGAAAAAAAGATAATCAATCATACGCAACTCCCCGTCCGTTTATCCAGGACGGGGAGTTAATTATCGCTTCCTTAAGCAGTTTCCTTATTCACACTTGTGCGCCCAAATGCTTTTCTTCGCTTTTATTTACAATTCCGGCACCAACCAAGTCGCCTGTCACATTACAAGTCGTAAAAATCATATCCGTGATGACATTCACACCTGCTGTCAATCCAACAATTTCAATCGGCAGACCTGCCTGTGTGAACACGATGGACATGCCAATTAATCCTGCACCTGGCACACCGGCTGTACCAACCGCAGCAAGTGTGCCAGTTAGAATGATGCTGATAATCATACCAATGCTCAAATCATACCCAACGATATTGGCGGCAAAAATGACTCCTACACCAAAATGAATTGCCGATCCATTCATATTCACGGTTGCACCTATCGGAAGGGTAAAATTTGCCACCCGATCATTGATGCCCGCCTTCTTGGCTGACCGCAACGTGACTGGGAGTGTTCCCAAACTGCTGGAGGTGACGAATGCTGTCATGATCGCCTCACTGATATTTTTGAAAAAGCGGACAGCCGGCACGCGAAAAATCCATAAAAGTACCGGAAAGATAATAAAAATTTGAATGCCAACACCAACATAGGAAGCAATCACATATTTTCCAAGCGAATACAAAGTCTGAAACCCCTGGTTCCCAATAGCTGATGCGGTAATACCCATGACACCGATCGGCGCATATTGCAAAATGCCTTGCAAAATTCGAAACGTCACCTCACTTCCGGCTTCTGAAATATCAGATAGCAGCACCCCAAATCTTTTCATTTTCTCATCCTTGGCGTGGCGCATGAAAGAAATCGAAAAACCCGTAACAAGCGCCAAAAATACAATGCTTAAAATATCACCATTTGCCAATGACTGAAAAATATTAGTTGGAACAATGTCGAGTAACACATCAATTGTTGATGGCGCCTCCGGAACCTCAATTTCCGTATTTGCTGGCATACTAAGCCCCGCGCCCGGATTCAGCCATTTGGCAATGCCAATTCCAAGCAATACTGCAGCCGCAGTCGTCAACAAATAATAAGGAAAGATTTTCCCTCCGATTCTGCCCAGTTCTTTTGGATTTGAGTTGTTCACAGATACGATTAACGTCAGCAAAATCAATGGAACAACAATCATTTTCAGCAGATTCATGAACAACGTTCCAAACGGCGCAAGCACATCGGCTGATTCACCGAATAGCAAACCGACTGCAATTCCCAAGATGAAACCGCCAGAAATTTTAAGAATGAAAGATTTTTCCTTGTACCAATACCAAAAACGCAATCGAATACCCCCTTGTCCAAAAAGGAATCTTATTAAAATGTATGCGCTACCAAAGTGAGTTATCATTTTTTTCTATCAAAGGATTCGGACATGGCAAAATAATCATCCCAAACAGTTAGTTTCAAAGGAATTTCAGGTGTATTTCAAATTGCCTTAATTAACGTTTGTGAAAATTTTGTTGTTTTGGGGATACTGCTCCATCGACTGTTTTTGCAGTGTTTTCAACAAAATAATAGAGGTTACCTTCAAAACATGCATAATCCGCCTTTTCCAACACACACTAACTGCATCAACTAATTTCATGGAGGTTCACGCATGGCAGAGCAAAACTTACAGCAGCAATTGGATGAAGCCAGCAGTAAAATAAAACAAGCACAAGAAGCAATTTTGCAGGCGCAGGGAACAGATCCTGAACTTCTACAACAGGCGGAAGCAAATTTGTTGCAGGCAAAACAAAAGCTGGAAATTGCTCAAAATGAATCCGGTACAGAAGCAACGGAAAATGCGCAATTCCAGCAGGCTTATGAACAACTGCACAATACACGTCAGCAGGTGCAAGAAGCACAGCAAAATAACAATGACGTTTTATAATTGACGTCTTATACACAATAAAGGGGCAAGCGCCCTTACAGGCTAGAAGCGCGATGTCCTGGGGCTGAGGTTACTCGCCCCACCGAAAATCATGTGCTAGTTGCTTGGCGCTGGAGCAGGACGCAGGTTTGTCAGTGACCAATTGCAACTGAATCAGCGCCAAAAGGGCTCTGATAAAGCTTGTCAGTGACCAATTACTACTAAAATTATTGTCATAAGGGCTCTGATTAGAACTGTTGCTGACAGTGGCATGAACGCATCCCTATTTTATATTTCTTTAAATACAACAAAAACTCCAATCAATAATTTACGAAATGATTGGGGCTTTTCTGTTATTTCCCGATCGATCATGGCACTTTGTTTGAATCCAGACCGAATTTAAAAAGCCTTTACCATTCCCCCATCGACCAAGAGTGCCTGACCGGTAACATACGTATTTGCTTGAGAACATAGATAAACAACTATTTTGGCAAACTCCTCCGGTTCACCATAGCGGCCCATCGGAATCATTTTTTCAGCCTGCTTCCTAACTTTGTCAACACATTCATTTCTGGCTTCTGCATTCGCTTTATCCAGGTGAACAACACGAGCTGTTGCAATTCTTCCTGGACCGATCGTATTAATTAAAATATTGTCTCTTCCCAATTCCTGCGATAAACTTTTAGAAAGTCCAAGAATGCCTGCGCGAAATGTATTGGACAAAATTAAATTATCAAGCGGCTGTTTAATAGAGGATGAAGCAATATTTGCGATGTGACCATGCTTTTGTTTTTGCATATACGGAAGCACTTCACGAATATTGCGGATAAAACTAAGCAGATTTAATTCAAATGCGTGTTGCCAATCCGCATCTTCCATATCCTGAAATGTTCCAGTTGGTGGCCCTCCGGCATTATTGACCAGCACATCTACCGTACCATGCAGTTCTGCCGCTTTAGCCACCATGTCTTTAATAGACTCCGGGTTTGTGACATCACAAACGGCATAATCGATATGCTCGTTACCTGTTTCAAAGCGGATTTCATCTCTTGTCTTTAGCAAAGTTTCCTCGGTGCGGCTTGCAATTAACACATGGGCACCTTCTGCGGCAAATTGTTTCGCTGTTGCCTTTCCCAGTCCTTTACTAGCCGCTGTAACAATTACAGACTTTCCCTTCAGACCTAAATCCATCACTGTATCTCCTTTCACCATATCCATTAAACACGGGCTATCTTTTATTATACCTGAAAATCATTTTCCGGCAGCAATACCGCATGAACATCTATCACAAAATGAACAAACTAAAAACATCACCCCATTATGCTGCAAATGAAGTAATGTTTTTGTAAAGACTAATATTGCAGGGCAAGAGAATCAGCGCTAAACCAATACTTCTCCAAGCCTTTAAAAAAGTACATAACTTGATCCTTTTGTGCATGATAAAAAAATACGATGTAATCGCCGGACTGGTCAACTACTTTTTTTCCAAAAGGACATTCGGAATACGAGTGGATGGCAACGTCTTCCATATTTACAATGCCCTTTAGACAATGGATTATCTGGCTATCGTCCAATGTTAAGCTCCTCCCACAAGTGACATCTTTTTGTAATATTACTTTACCCCGAATGAATCATAATGAACCCCCTTATAGGTATATATTTCTATACCACTTGAAATACTGGCAAAATATGCTTGCTGAAAATAAAGTGAAACTTTATTCAGTGGGGGTTTCCCTTTCTCCCCCACTGATGAGGTAATGAACTCAGGTTAAAACCGCCACATCCCGTGGTAACACCCGAGTGACAAACGTCCTGTTGGCCCGAACCAATCGGGCGTTTGACTTTCTGTTGACCCCCACTTCAATCATTTAATCTGCAATTGATAGAAGAGGGGGCTTACAGCCAGTTAATACTGCGGTAAATTTTGGTGTATATAAAAATACATTGAAAATTTTGGTGTATATAAAAATACATTGAAAATTTTTGTTGACTTATGTGTGCTTTGTCCATATAATTAAATGTGTTGAGTGAATTACATAACGATTCCGTAGCTCAGCTGGGAGAGCGCTACCTTGACAGGGTAGAGGTCGTTGGTTCGAGCCCAATCGGAATCATCACTATTGGAATCCTTGGTACAACAGGGATTCTTTTTTTATGTAGAAAAAATGTGCTGCAAATTGTATCTGATTCTTCCTTTTTGATAGTTAAACTATCAATCCAGCGAGCTAAGAGACTTTTATACCGCATACCGCATAGACTGGTCTTTGACCGCCGTTTTAAATCTCGTTTCATGAAAATGCTTTATGCAAACTATTCACCAAAGTAGGAGACTGTCTCCAAAACTATTTCCATTCCCGAACTAACTTTTGGAATCCTTTTAAAAGTTGCATTATAATAATGAAAAATCATTTCTTCACAGCTTGGGGGTAGACTGGTGAAAAATGTACTTTCATTTTTAAGGCCTTACAAAATACATATCGTAATTGCCTTTAGCCTGATGCTGGTTGAATTGTTTGTCGAGCTGCTTCTCCCCTTTTTTCTTGGGAAGATGATTGACACCGGTGTGGTTCACAAAGATATGAACAACATCGTTATGTGGGGAAGCATTATGATCGGCATGGCACTGCTGTCATTTGCAGTAGGTGTAGTCAACTCGTTTTTTGCATCACATACAAGCTACGGCTTTTCTTATGATATCCGGAAAAAATTATTCGAAAAGGTGCAGGCTTTTTCCTTCGCTAATCTGAACCGGTTTCCTACATCGGTACTTGTTACACGATTCACCAATGACGTACGGCAGGTGCAAAATACGATATTCATGGTGCTGCGCATCATGTCCAAGGCACCGTTGACCGTTATTGGCGGGGTGGTCATGGCATTTATTGTTGATGTCCGGCTAGCTTCGATTTTTTTGGTGACCGTTCCGCTGTTGATTGTTTTCTTACTTTGGGTGCTGAAGAAAGCCACCGGATATTTCAACAGTTTGCAGCATAAGGTCGACAATGTCAATTTGGTTATGCAGGAAAACCTGGCAGGTATGCGGCTGATCAAGGCTTTTTTTCGGCGCAAACATGAAGAAAACCGATTTGTCAAAGCCAACCATGAGTTGACGAATGTTACGAAATTTACCTTCCGTTTTGTCGAAGCATCCATGCCGGTACTGCTTTTTATCATGAATGTAAGCCTGTTATTCATTCTATGGTTTGGAAACAAGCAATCCATTGCAGGAATAACAAATGTCGGCGATGTGGTAGCAATTGTTAATTACGCGATGCGTGTAGCCATGTCGATTTCCATGTTTACATTCATTATTATGGGGTTGTCTCGGGCAAAGGCCTCCGCCGAGCGTATCAATCAAGTACTTAGCGCCAACGTCGATCTGAGGGATGCCAAAACAGCCGATGATACGCTGCAAGTTACGAATGGGAAAATCCATTTTGACCATGTAACGTTTGCCTATTCCAAATCGGATAAGCATGTGTTGCACGATGTGTCTTTTACGATTCATGGGAAGGAAAAAATTGCGATTCTTGGAGCGACCGGTTCCGGAAAAACGTCCCTTTTTCAGCTGATTCCCCATCTTTATGAACCAATTAAAGGTTCGATTGAAATTGATGAGAAGCAAATAACCGATTATACATTGCAAAATTTACGCAAGGCAATTGGTTATGTCCCGCAAGCTCCCCTTTTGTTTACCGGTAGCGTTGCAGACAATATTGCCTGGGGAAAAGACAATGCCAGTAAAGAAGAAATTATACAAGCCGCAAAAGATGCGCAAATACATGAGACGATTTTGGATTTGCCAAACCAATATGAAACACGAATTGGTCAAAAAGGGGTCAATTTATCCGGCGGACAAAAACAGCGCATTTCTATTGCCAGAGCATTGATACGAAAGCCCAAAATTTTGATGCTGGACGATAGTACGAGTGCACTGGATCTTGCTACGGAAGCACGTTTGCTTGAAGCGATTGATAAATATTGCTGCACGACGCTGATTATCACGCAGAAAATTGCCACAGCTACGCGTGCTGACAGAATTTTCCTGATAGATAACGGGCAACTGATTGCAAGTGGTACACATGATCAATTGCTGCAAGAATCAAAGCTCTATCAAAAAATCGCGGCATCACAGTTGGGAAAGGAGCAATTATATGCTGAAGGATAAGCTAAAAGCACCGTTTCAATATGAAAAAATCGCCATTGAATCGATTGACGTGCAGAAAAGACGTGCCAAAGATGCAAAGGGAACAGTGATGCGCCTCAGCGGGTACCTAACCAAGCAAAAAGGCTGGCTGTCGCTCGTTATCCTCATGGTTATCACTAGCACTGTGCTTGGATTGCTCGGACCCTATCTGATTGGCCGGGCGATTGATGCATTTATCGTAACCAAGGAAACAAAAGGGTTAGCTGTTCTTATAATTTGGCTTATTTTCATTTATCTGTTTAACTCGCTGGCCATCTTTTTGCAAAACTATTGGATGGTGGGAATTGCGCAGAATACTGTCTACCAATTGCGCCAGCAGATTTTTGAACAGTTTCATCGCCTGCCCATTTCGTATTTCGATAAAAAACAGCATGGCGAACTAATGAGCCGCGTCACAAACGACATTGATAATGTGAATAACACCCTGAATGATTCGGTCATCCAAATCATCTCCAGTGTGTTGACACTGGTTGGAACAGTAGTCGTCATGCTTTCGCTCAGTCCATTGCTGACATTGGTAACCGCCGTGATTATTCCGATTATGTTCATTGCAATTCGCTGGATCACAAAGCGCACCGGACCATTATTCAAATTGCTGCAACGCAATATTGGTGAGATGAACGGTTATGTGGAGGAGACAGTCTCCGGACAGCACGTTGTCAAAGCATTTTCACAAGAAGAACGTGTCATTGCTGAATTTGATGAACGCAACCGCAATTTACGTCATGCGGGTTTTTGGGCACAGACCATTTCCGGTTGTATTCCAAAGGTAATGAATATGCTGAACTTCTTGAGCTTCGGGCTGATTGCACTTGTGGGAGGTCTGCTCGCCATCAAAGGATTGGTTACTGTCGGTGTGATCGTTATTTTTACGGAGTATGCCCGGCAATTCACAAGACCGCTCAACGAATTGTCTAATCAGTTTAATATGCTTCTCTCGGCGATTGCAGGTGCGGAACGCGTCTTTCAAGTACTGGACGAAACGCAAGAAGAAGTGGATGAAAAGGACGCATCTGACATACCCACTACCAAAGGGAAAATCGTTTTCGACCATGTTGGATTTGCCTATGAGGACAAACCCATTTTAAAGGACATCCATTTTACTGCCAATCCTGGTGAATCCATTGCTTTTGTGGGTCATACCGGCGCAGGAAAAACGACAATTATCAATTTAATTGCCCGCTTTTACAACTATGATTCTGGAAAAATCACATTGGATGGTACAGATATCAAACGCATCACAAGAAAAAGCCTACGCAGCCATCTCGGGTTCGTATTACAAGATTCCTTTTTATTCCATGATACCGTCCGGGAAAATATCCGCTATGGTCGATTGGATGCAACCGATGAAGCGGTAATCACTGCAGCCAAACAAGCCAATGCACATGAATTCATCATGCAGCTTCCAAAAGGCTATGATACCATTTTGGATCAGGAAAGCAGCGGAATCAGCCAAGGACAGCGCCAACTTTTGGCCATCGCAAGGGCTTTTATTGCCGAACCGGAAATATTAATTTTGGATGAAGCGACAAGCAATATTGACACGATTACGGAACTGCATATTCAGGAAGCACTGCAAAATCTGATGAAGGGGCGCACCAGTTTTATCATCGCCCATCGGCTGAATACAATCCGCAATGCGAACAAAATCATTATGATGGCACATGGTCAAATCCTGGAACAAGGCACCCATGAGGAATTGATAAAGCTACGTGGGGCTTATTATAAACTGTATCATGGACAACTGCTCAACCATGCAGGATGAGTTGTTTGGGAACAAAGTCGCAAGCGCCCTTACAAGCTAAAAGCGCGACGTCCTATCGCAACGCCTGCACTAGCACGTCTTGTGTGTCGTAGCAACGTACAAACTGGAGCACTTTGGGGCTGCGATTACTCGTCCCATCAAAATGTCTGGGACTGCGATTACTCGCCCCAGGCATTTTGGGGGAATCTTCACGGTGATTTGTCGTTCATCTACCTTATGAACGACATCTTGGTGAGATTTTCCCGATGATTTGCCGTTCATACACCTTATGAACGACATCTTGGTGAGATTTTCCCGATGATTTGCCGTTCATGCACCTTATGAACGACATTTTAGAGGCGATTTCCCAATGATTTGTCGTTCATCCCCTTTATGAACGACATTTTAGAGGCGATTTCCCAATGATTTGCCATTCATGCACCTTATGAACGACATTTTAGAGGCGATTTCCCAATGATTTGTCGTTCATCCCCTTTATGAACGACTCTTTAAAGGCGATTTCCCAATGATTTGTCGTTCATCCCTCCGTATACCCCCGGAGCTTGTCACCAGGTTTGTTCGGATTAACCCTTGTTATCATCGTGATGTCCCAGCCTCATCCCAATCTACTATTTTGTCATACGTCCTTTAATTTGCGCCCAGATGTAAAGTGTCTTATGGTCACAGTTTGCTAACCAAACGGCATCTTCGTTCTCCCATCAACAGTCAGGTTTACAAAATAAAAGTGTCACCCATCTGTATTTTGATTGGCTTGCCGGAGGGCAGTTTTGACAGCATCTTCTATTTCCTTGTAACCGGTACAGCGGCAAATATTCGATTCCATCCAATTCTTTATCATATCGTCTGTTGCATCGGGGTGTTTTTGAATTAACGCATGACAATTCATAATAAAACCCGGCGTGCAATAGCCGCATTGAAAAGCGAATTTTTCAATGAACTGGGATTGAATTGTCGTCTGCTTCATTCCCTCGATAGTCGTAATTTTTTTGCCTTCACCTTCAACTGCCAGCATTAAACATGATTTCATCGGCTCACCATCTACGTCGATGGTACAAGCGCCACAATCGCCGTTTAAACAGCCCGGCTTCGCACCTGTCAACCCAAGTTTTTCGCGAAGAATATATAATAATGTGGCAGCATTGCGCACAAAACATGTTGTATCCCTGCCATTGATGGAAAGTGTGATTGCATTTTCATCCATCGTTTTCCGCTCCTCCCAAAACACGTAATATATCTCGCAACGTATTTTTCAATACAAATATGCGATATGCATCCGACCCATGTACATCATCCAATACCGTTGCTGGAATATGTTTAAGCGCCGCTTCAATTCGTTCATCTATCGAGAGTTGTTCATTATTGAGGCTGTCTTCCATCTGCTTATTGCGAAAAGGAAAGGAGCATAAACCACTAATAGCGACGTGGACTTTATTTTGTTTCCTCAAAGCTGCGACCGTGATAAGCGGGTACCCCACACCCCATTGCCGTCTTTTTTTGACAATATAAAATGGAAGTTGGATTGCTTCCAAATCGGTCATCACTTGTACGAGTAACTCTCCATCTTTCAGCTGCAGCTCTTGATGAAAAAGTTCACTGATCGGTTTTTCCGTCAATCCATCAAGAGATGCCAAAAGAATTCGGCTATCCGTTAGTAGAAGCGGCAGTACTGCTTCGCGGTAAATAATGTTTGCACAAATGTTTCCCCCAAGCGTTATTTTGTTTCGTGCCGTATTGTCCGCGATTTCAGCAACTGCTTTTTCCAAAAAAGGGAAGGATTGCAGGTCCAGCACATTGGTCAGGGTTAAAGCAGCTCCCAGGATAAGCCGATTGTCCTGTTTGTACGTGTTGCATTCCGGGATTGCTTTGATATCGATCACTGCATCCGTAACAAGCTCATTGACTCTTCCCAGAGTAATAATTTCGGTCCCACCTGAAAAGTAAACAGGCTTTTTCCCCTGCTTTTTTAAGGCTTGAAACAGCTCCAACGCTTCCTGAATGGCAGTTGGTTTATGATAGTCAAAGTCATAGGAAATCATTTTTCTTCATCGCCTTCTTTTGCTCGCCAGATTGATTCCGGTGTCAACGGCAGCTTGGTTAATTCCACGCCAGCGGCTATAGATAAGCTGTTTGCCAATGCTGCGGGCATTCCTATAAGTCCGTTTTCACCGACACCGCGTGCGCCATACGGTCCGTCAAGATGGGGTGTTTCGAAAAAATGCACATGATATTGCGGATGGTCGCCATAGCGAAAAGTACCATACGTGCGCAACCGGGGGCTTGAAATGATAGCATCCTGGGTAAACTGGAACGTTTCTGCACTGGCATGGTTCAACCCCATACTCATGGCACCCATTACCTGTCCCATTGCAGCTTTATAATGTAACACTTTACCGATATCAATCACGGAATAAGCATTGAGCAATTTGTACGTATAATCTGTTGTATCAAATTCTATTTCAACGCCTTGTGCACCAACTGTCCATTCCGGTCCCGACTTGCCTGCACCCGTTTCATAGTCGAGATTCGTTAAATGCCGCAATGTATAATTACCTCTGCCAATCACTTGCCCACCAATGGAATTGCCATTGGGAAACTCATATCCGTAACAAATATCCTTCACTTGTACAAATGTTTCAGGCTCATCACGAACATAAACTTTCTCGTAACCAACCTCTAAATCATCGGGGGAGCAGGTTAGTACATGAGAAGCGATATGTTTCAATTGTGAAACCGCATCGTCCGCCGCCTTCAATAATGCCCTTCCGGCAAGTAGCGTCCCTCTGCTTGCAGCCGTTTTATAATGCTCCGGGATTACCTTTGTGTCCACTTCCATTTGCACATGGATTTTGTTGATATCCATTTTCAGTCTTTCAGCCAGCAGCTGTGCAAGGATGGTCTTTGTCCCCATGCCTATTTCAACAATTCCGGAAAGGACATTGACACTTCCATCCGGATTAAAAAGCAGTACTACCCCTGAACTTGCACCTGAAATCGTCGATGTCTTCCATGAGCAGCTGATTCCTTTTACCCGAAGCTTATTATCAGCCACCCGTACCACCATACCTTCATCCCAGTTCATTAAATCTTTCAGTTTATCAATACAGTTCGGCAGGTTGCCAACCGTGCTGTGATTTAATACTGTTTGCGTAGGGGTCGTCATACCGGGTAAAAAAACGTTTTTTTCGCGAAGAACGAGTGGATCCATTTTTAGTTTTTTTGCCAGGATGTCCATTGCCCGTTCAAAAACAAACAAGATCTCCGAATGGCTAAACCCTCTATATGCTGTGACATATGGATGATTCGTATATACACAGAGTGCGTCACAGGATACATTTTCAATATTGTATGGTCCTGTACAGGTTGCGGCAGCTGCTTTTGTCAGCATGGAACCCTTATCCGAATATGCTCCACTATCGATCAGATAGGTGATTTCTGCTGCAGTCAATTTGCCTTCTTTGGTGGCACCAAGCTTTATACTAGCATCCAGTCCAATGCGCACCGGGGCGGACACCATATCCTCTTCCCTTGTATAGAGGAGCTTTACCGGTTTGCCACCAACAGCAACGGATGCCAAGTACGCAATGAATTCCAGCTGAGTTGCTACTTTTCCGCCGTATCCCCCGCCAACAAACGGTGCATGAACAACAACTTTTCCTTCTTCCAGCCCAAAAATTTCGGCAAATTGTTTTTTAATTTTATAAGGGGCTTGCGTTGACGATGTAATATGAACGACACCATCGGGCTTTATTTCTACGATGGTACATCTTGTCTCCATTGCAGTGTGGTCAGATGGGGAAAATGAGAAGTTTTCTTCTATCGTTATGTCACTTTCATCCCAGCCTTGACTGATATTCCCTTTTCTGATTTTCGTTCGGTTAGCGATGTTCGTATTTGCTTCCGGATAAACATGGGGGATCTTTTCATAGGTTGCCAAATCCTTATGCAGCAGTGTAGCACCCGGCTGGAGCGCTTCTTTCGGACTATTGATGACCGGTAAAGGTTCATACGTCACTTCAATTAATTCGGCAGCCTTTTTTGCTTGAAAAGGGTGGTCTGCCACGACCGCAGCTATCGGTTCACCATAATAACGCACTGTATCGGATGCCATAATGGGGCGATCCTTCACCTCATCTCCCGTAAGCGGTGACGCGGGGCCCAAAATAATCGCATGAACACCCGGGACCTGCTTCGCCTTGGCGGTATCGATTTTTTTTAATTTTGCGTGTGCATGGGAACTGACTGCCAATTTAACATGCAACATTTGCGCACCGATAAAATCCGCTGTATATTTCGCAGCCCCCGTCACCTTTTCCAGTGAATCTTTTCTGGTGGGACTTTTACCAATACTCCAATTCATGAATTACCTTCACCTCAGGACATGTAATATGTATAGCTTATCCTTCACTGGTGAAAATCATTACAGATTCTCTATTTTAGGGAACAAAGGCGCAAGCGCCCCTTTAGCAACGTACAAACTGGAGCACTTTGGGGCTGCGGTTACTCGCCCCATCAAAAAGCTCTGCTAGTTGCTGGGCACTGGATCCGGACGTGGCTGTCATAGCAAATAACATGAATACAACACAATTTCAGACTTTCTTTATCTACAAAAACAAAGGGGGCAGCCTTGTCGTGGTGCCCCGTTCACTTATAGTAAGGATTGAATGAAATCCTTACACTTTTCTGCAATCATTTCTTTATCATTATCCAGTGTGGCGACATGATAACTATCTTCCATCAGGATGAGTGTCCGATTTTCCGAACTAATCGCATCATATATTTCCCGAGAATTTTCCGGCGGAACCACATGATCTTCTACGGATGAAAAGATTAATGCGGGCGCGCTAATTTTCCCAAGGTTTTCCCTGACTTTTTGGGATAACGCAATAATTTCTCCCATTGATTTCACCGGTGTTTTTGGATAGGCAAGTTCTTTTATACCCGGTTTCTTTATGTCGGAACCAATGCCTTCCACAAATCGCTGACCCGTATCCCTTAATTGATGATACGTTTCTATGAGCTCGGGCATTTCAATTGCTGCATTGATTGGCATAATCCCTTTGATTTCCGGGTGATTTTCCGCCAAGTACAACGTCAATGTTCCGCCCATGGAAAGGCCGGTTACAAAAATGGATGCACAAGTTTCCGCCAGTTTTTGCAGGCCCTCTTCAACGGATTGTATCCATTGCTGATGGCTAGATGCTTCCATATCTTCCGGTGCTGTTCCGTGACCGGCAAGTCTAGGACCATAAACGGTATGCCCTTCCGCAGCCAATTGTTCGCCTAAATAGCGCATGCTTTGTGTCGAACCTGTAAACCCATGGATAACCAAAACCCCTATATCATTTCCCGGATAATAAAATGCTTTCGCCTCTTCCATAACCTGATATGTTGCCATTTCATTCTCCCCTTTCCAACTGATAATATTATTTTATCATAATTGAATGTATTTTCTAAAACACGCAACCATTTCTTTTCTATTTTTACAGAAATCGCAGTGCACTTTAAAATTAAACATGGTACGATAATCTAGGAGAAGCCTGCAGCAAATTTTCAACTGCTGATAGGTGTGACAAATTTCCCAAGCGGGAATGGTATCTATAGAGGTGACGAATTTTGCAAAGAAAAGGAAAAATGACCGAAAAACAGATTGACAGTACGTATTTAGGGGAAACGATGACACTGAAAATCTATCAAACAGAAAATTATTCCAGCTTGTATAAATACAATCTTTGCATCATGCAAGATGGAAATGACTATTTTCAACTTGGCAGAACCGCCACATTCAGTGACAGATTGCATGAAGCAGGAAAACTGGAAAACACCATATTTGTCGGCATTCACTACCTGGACAAATTTGATCGCCGGAAAAAATACCATCCATCCGGTGAGCAAAACGAAGCCTATATCAAGTTTCTGGCAAAGGAAGTGGTCCCCTTTCTTGATGATGCGTTTCCAACTTATCTCATGGGACAGACCCGTGCGCTGATGGGCGATTCACTTGCCGGAACACTGGCATTGATGACAGCCTTGAAATATCCGCACACATTTGGAAAAGTAGTGATGCAGTCACCTTATGTCGATGAAACGGTACTTCAAGCTGTGGAAAATGCAAATTTTATGGATGGGATGGAAATCTACCACACCATTGGTACCGCTGAAACAGCCGTAAAAACAACTGACGATAAAATTTCCGATTTTCTGGCGCCCAACCGACGTCTTCATGAAATAATCAGCAAGCAAAACACAACCTATACGTACCATGAACTACCAGATGGTGAGCATACATGGAAATATTGGCAGAAGGATTTGCCAAATGCGTTACAAGCGATATTTGGAACTGAATAATTTGAACTTTTTTAAACATTTTTGTAAATACTACTGTAATCACAAGTTTTTTGTTATAATAAAGGATAACTACATCACTTATTCCAAAAAATGTATAAATTAAACACTGAAAAGAGGAGGCTTTTGAAATGAAATATGGGATTGCATATTTTCCAAACAAAAAAATACAAGACGAAGTTAATTCGTATAGAAAACGCTACGATTCGCATTATGCGTTGATACCTCCACATCTTACATTGAAAGATGCATTCGAAGCAGACGATGAAACGATTAAAATTCTGGTTCCCGAGTTGAAAAAAATTGCCAATGAAACGGAGCCTTTTTCCATCACAATCAATAAGGTAAGCACGTTTGCACCAATATCAAACACAATATATTTAAAGGTCAATCCATCCCAGGAATTGCAGACACTGTACGACAAATTACATTCCGGCAAATTTTCCAATGAAGCGGTCCACCCGTTTGTTCCGCATATCACGCTTGCACAAGATCTAGTCGACCAGGAATATTCCGATGTCTTTGGCAGCTTGAAAATGAAACGTTTCGATTTGGCTGATGAAGTCGACCGCTTCCAGCTACTGTATCAATTGGACAATAATTCGTGGACTGTCTACGAAACTTTTGTATTTGGAAAGGAATTTATATGAAAGTCATCAAAGTCACCACAGAAGCTGAATTGAAGCTTACCTTCCAGGTGCGCACGGAGGTTTTTATCGAAGAACAGCATGTCCCACAAGACAGAGAACTGGACGAATATGATCAAACCGCTACACATTTTCTTGGTCTGGAAAACGGCGAACCAATTGCAGCCGGCAGATTTCGCATTATAGAAGATTACGGGAAATTGGAACGCATCTGCGTCAAAAAAGCATATCGCAAAAAATCGTATGGAAAACAAATTATTTTGGCAATGGAAAAAGAACTTTACGCACAGCATATATATAAAGCAAAATTGCATGCACAAACGCATGCAATCGGTTTTTACGAAAAATTAGGCTATAAAATCGTTTCCGGTGAGTTTATGGACGCTGGTATTCCCCATGTTTCCATGGAGAAACAACTTGCTGCGGACGAACTTGCATCAGCCCAGTAAATATGCAACGAACGAAATAAGGACCTGTTCATTTATGTGGACAGGTCCTTATCGTGTTGGGAGACGATAAGAAGTATATTGTACCGAACTTAAAGTCCCTCGCTGGCCCGAATAAGGATGCTACGAGCGAAATCGCCTCCACACTTCAAATAGGGACGCTACAAAAGTCCACTCCTTAGCGCACCAACTAATAGCTATCATTTGACATCCGATACCATGAAGGATTTTAAAGACTTTGCGCTTTCATTTAAACAATCCTCCCCTTTCGGAACCAATTTCCCTTGTGCATGATGCAAATTATTTTGGGAACGATAAGCGAAGAGCTTTGGTTTTGAAAGGAAGATTCATGATGATAATGAAATATGTCCTTATGTTTGTTGACTCCATTTTCGGGTTCATTGCCTTGTTCCTGCTAACCAAAGTGCTGGGTAAAACACATATGTCGCAATTGACACCATTTGATTTTATTACGGCGGTAACCCTCGGGGAACTGGTTGGAAACGCGCTATTTGATAAAAATAGCGGAATTACCGAGATTGCGTTTTTGGTTATTGTTTGGGGAGGCATGCTGTACTTGGTGGAAGTAATCACCTTACGCTTCAAGGGATCGCGAAATTTCCTTGAGGGAAGACCCTCCATCCTCATCCATCAGGGAAATATCAGTTATGAAGAAATGAAAAAAAATCGTGTCGATATCAATCAACTGCAGCATATGCTGCGTAACAAAGATGTATTTTCCATAAAAGAAGTGGATTATGCCATTTTGGAAACAAACGGCCAATTGTCTATTCTTAAAAAGCCGGAATTCCAGACACCAAACAAAAAGGATTTGAATGTCTATCCAAACCCGGTCTATTTGCCAGCAACCCTTGTATCCGATGGAGAAATCATTTACGACAATTTAAAAGAAGAAGGTCTTACAGAGGAATGGCTGCAAGATGAACTGCAGCGCCAAAAATTTGAACGTGTGGAAGACGTTCTTTATGCGGAATACACAAAAGATCAAAAGCTATTTGCACTTCCCTACGTCGAAAAAGCAAAAAGAAAAAGCAAGAAATAGAGTAAACAACTACGCGTTAGCAAAATCAAATGGGCTTTTTTGGGCATTTATACTCCACCTCAAAGTTTTGAGGTGGGGTTTTCCTCTGCGATAAATCATAAACCATACTACACCATTTCGCTAAAATTCCTGCCCTTTCCGGTATAAGCCGCATTGTCGTAATCCTGGCGCCGTTGGTTACGTTTATAAACATCAAATGGTAATTGATGCTTATTATTTGGGGCAGCATCTTTGGTTTCCTCATATTGTTTCTCCAAGATCGTTTTGAACGGTTTTTCGATATGATACTTGTCCCTTTGTTTATTGATAATTCGATTCTGATAATGATAATATTGGACAAGTTGTATTGGTAAAATATATCCCAAAGTGAACACCCCCCAAATGTCCGTGAACTTTTATATACATAATTCGGAATTTGTTAAACCTTTATGGGCAGCCAAATAATTTTTTTATTATAATGTTATAAATCATTACCCTTTTTTAAGCAATACTAACCTTCGAATTTTTTTTCAAGGTCTTCCATAAATTTGCCAATATCCCCGGATTGTTTAATAAATTCGGTATGCCATTTCCCCATATTGCCCTCCAGCTCATTCATATGTTTTTCATGACTTTGAAATATCTCTTCCTGTTTTTGCAGATGTTTTTCCAGGTCTTCCAATCTTTTTTGTAAGGATTTTGATTCCTCTGCCACATCAACCCTCCTCTTCCATTTTAAAAGCAGCTAGACGATGATAGCTGCTCCTTCAAAAGATGGCTTATATCCAGGAAAATGGCCTTCTTCGCCGCCGGTCCCTATCATCGTCTCTCGATTCACGTTCACGGTGCTCGCTGCTTTCCACCTCATCACTTGACTCTTTTTTTTCATCACTGTCTTTAGATTCTTCTGCCCTTGATTCCTCTGCGGATGATGATTCCTTTCCCTTCTCTTCTTCGGGACCCCACACCGAACCAGAAAGGAAAGGATTACGGCGCCTTTGGACTGGCTGCTCACCGCTTTCAGTCGATTCCTCAACCCTTCTTCTGCCAAATAAAAATTCATCCCTCGACATTCGCCTTGGTTCTGGTCTAGGTCCTTCAAGGAAAATTTGATCCGCCTTAATTGTCAACTTATCAACATGCAGCGTTTTCTTTTTTTCGGACATTCATTTCACTCCCATCCATTTTTTCCTTATTAGTCTATGACCTTTTGAGAAAACGTGTATAGACGAATGTCCCCTATCGTTTACAGACAAGACTCGCTAACAAAGGCATAGAGCCAATGCGAGCCAGCCGCTGAAAATGATAACAACAAAGCCTAATTTTTCATCTTGCTATCGCCTAAAAAGACAATTTACCGCAATTCAAACGCATGCCCACACCATACGTACATAAAGACATACCCTAATAGGGACAATACAGTCAATTTAAAATTGAAGGGAGAATTCATTCATGGGTTGTGGATGTGAAAAAGGAGAAGTTTCACCATCAGGAAGCTGTGTAGTTGATATTGTTGAAGAAATTGTTGCTGCACAGAATGATGTGGTAGAAAATTGTTGTGCAACCAGCTGTGAACAATCAATTAATGATCTGCTGGGGGAAACAGAACCGTCAAGTGGTTTGGACACAGTGCCTATCATCCTGTATTGCAAGGAAAACTGCAAGCCATTCCAAGGCTTTGGTGCGTTGCCTGATTCAGGAACACCAAGCGGACTTGACTGCTTGGTATCCAGCTTCATTTTCCGTGCGAAAAAGGTATTGGCAAATGACTGCGCGGTATTGGAATTGGTTGCAAACCCTGAAGATGGCTGTGGCTTCGATAGTCCATGTGAACAAAACACAGCGAATCTGGAAGCAACCGGTATTTGCATCACCGTAGATCTGAAATGCTTCTGCCACATTACTTGTTTACCAGCTGTTTCCTTGTTCAACAATAACTAATCACGTAATATCACCATTGAAAAAGGAGACACTTCCTTTTTTCAATGGTGTTTTTCTTTTAAAATCCAAGCATACGAACGTCTTTAATCGTATCAATCGGGATGTTTACACTTTTGCGGTTAACCCGCATCTGCACCACACCATCCTTATATTCGATAATAATTCCCCGATATGTCTTATCCTCTGTCTCAACCGCACAACGCATCTTTGGAACGAAATCGGTTGCTGACGTTGCCAAACGGGCGATTTTTTGTTCCAATGTCATTTCTTTAAACGGGGTCCGCTGCTTCGGTTCGTTGCTTTCCTCCGTGTCTGCTTGCGGTTCTTTTTCAGCTGTTGATTGTTCCGGTTGTTGCGCTCTGCTAACAAACTTCTTTGTTGCATTTCGTTTTTGTGTATTTTCATTTGCTTGCACTGTTTTTTCCTGACTGTTTTTTTTATTTCTGGACGACTGATACATATGCTGCATCCGTGCTTCGGGCTGCCGAATGGACGGCTGCTGAATATACATCAACGGATTATTGGCAAATTTTCTTTTTTTGGCCATGTGCACTCTCTCCTTTGCTTAGGCTCTGTTCAAACCATTATATGAACCCAATTGGTAAAATGTGTACGCTGGACGTAACGGCAAATTACCCAAGCCATGGGAACTTATATCCCCGGATCTCACCACAGCCTTATCGCATTAAAAAACACGCCCGTAACAGGCGTGTTTTTTAGATCAGCAGTCTCATAAAGGCAGTCGCCATTCCAAAATAAATCAGGATAGAAATGATATCATTGATGGTGGTGATGAACGGTCCCGATGCAACAGCAGGGTCAATATGCATCCGGTCCATGATAATAGGAATCACCGATCCCGCCAATGTTGCCACGGTTAGCGTAATCAATAACGTGATACCAACCAAAAGACCAAGAAAGAATTCACCTTTCCAGAAGAAAATGACAAATGTAATGACAATGCCGCAAACCGTTCCGGTAATCAGTCCTGTCCCGGCCTCACGCAAAAGCAATCGAATCTTCCCGCCTTTTCCGTAATCACTGTTTGCCAATCCGCGAACAGCCACAGCCAATGCTTGTGTTCCCGAATTTCCCGCAGTACCGGCTATTACTGGAATAAACGCTGCAAGCAAGGCAACCTTTGCAATTGTGTCTTCAAACATACTGATCAAACTCGCTGTGAACATACCAATAAAAAGCAGGATAATAAGCCATGGAAGACGTTTCATGGCAGCGAAAAACGCATTTTCATCGGGAGAATCAACATCAACAGCGGCGAATTTGGAGTAGTCATCGCTTGCTTCTTCGTCCATAACGTCCAAAATATCGTCAACCGTAATGATTCCCAATAAATGCTTTTGAAAATCAATAACCGGAACCGCCAAAAAGTCATAGTCTTTCATCATTTGCGCAACTTCTTCTTGATCCATCCCAACCGGTACGTAGACCACTTTTTCGCTCATTATATCAAGCACAAGGGTGTTTTCATCGGCGACAATTAAATCCCGCAACGAAAGCACACCAACTAAGTGCTTATCTTCATCCACCACATAAAGGTAGTAAATTGTCTCGGCATCGGGAGCCTCTTCTTTAAGCAGTTTCATTGTTTCAGCCACTGTACTGTTTTTGTTCAAGGCGACAAACTCAGTCGTCATGATACTTCCGGCGGTTTTTTCCTCATAGTGCAACAGCTGCTTGATTTCATCCGATGCTTCTTTATCCATAATGGTCAAAAAGCTGGCAACTTTATCTTTTTCCATTTCGTTCAGGATGTCGACAGCATCATCCGTTGCAATTTTCGATAACACAGCTGACGCAAACCGCGGATCCATTTCAGAAAAGAATGCTTCCGTATCTTCCAGTTCAATATGCTCCATCAGATCAGCAGTCTCTTCTGGGGACAAAAAGGCATACACTTTCAATCTGCTATCCTCTGGAAGTTCTTTGAAAAACGTAGCCTGATCAAATGGGTGCATATCCAAAAAATGTTCTCTAAATAAGTTGATATCACCTTTGTTCAATGCATTTTGCAGGTTTTCGTTGTGTACGGTCAATGATTGATCATTTTCCAATAAAAACACCCTCCTTTCAACTTTTTTCATTTAACTTGTTCGTTTTTTGTCATACATTTTTGCTGCAAAAACCATTATTATTTATACCATAATCGTTGAAGCAAATCTACCCAAATTATTATGAAGTGAATAACGGAAGGATTTCCAGGCCGTTCGACAGCTCATCGCAGTTATGAGATGCGGAACGGAAGGATTTCCAGCTCGTTCGACAGCTCATCACAGTTATGACGTGCGGAACGGAAGGTTTTTCAGCTCGTTCGACAGCTCATCACAGTTATGACGTGCGGAACAGAGAGATTTTCACCTCGTTCGACAGCTCATCGCAGTTATGAGATGCGGAAAGAAGAGATTTTCGCCTCGTTCGACAGTTCATCGCAGTTATGACGTGCGGAACGGAGAGATTTTCGCCTCGTTCGACAGCTCATCGCAGTTATGACGTGCGGAACGGAGAGATTTCCAGCTCATGCCAAAGTTTCCGGTTTTGTTTCCGACAAATTCCCACATTTAAACACTATAAAAATTAACCATTTTCGTGTACACTTACTAGGGACGGTATATGACCATAGTAACAATAAAACACTTTTCGTAAAAGCCGATGTTCAAAAAGTCCGGTAAAAAGGACATGTCGAATTACCTTACAAAAGCGCTGCATCTGCGTCCGCAAGCTTATTCTATAAAGCAGGATTCCTCGGTGCAAGGCAGCAAGGGTATTTCGCGGAAGTAGCCTCGCTCACGTATTATTATGCACAAGCTACGCCGCCTCGAACTTCTCGGTCCTTTTTGAACTCGTATTAAAAACAAAGCAAACTAGTAGAAAGCAAGGTTCAACGATGCGAAATAAATCCCCAAACAATATCAACCTTGATTACACATTGGTTGGAATCATTGTTCTGCTTGGTGTGATCAGTCTGTTCACACTGTATACAATAACACCGTTTCTACCTTCAAAATATGACGGTTCTCATTTTGTGTTAAAACAGGCCATATGGTATGTGATCGGTGGAGGCTTTGTGGGATTGATCATGCTGATAGACTATGATCGCTTTAAGCAATTGACGTGGTACCTTTATGGTTTTGTCATGTTTCTATTGCTGATGCTTTTCTTCCGGTTTCCGTCGCCCATCATCATTGAAGCAAATGGTGCTGTCAGCTGGATTAAATTCCCATTTTTAGGGACATTGCAGCCTTCCGAAATTATGAAAGTCGCTTTGGTGCTGACGATTGCACATGTAATTGATCATCATCATCACAAATATCTGCATCAGACAGTAAAAACCGATCTTTGGCTGATTTTTAAAATCCTGGCGGTTGCCTTGCCGCCAATGGGGCTTGTTGCTGTCGAACCGGATTTGGGTGGCTTTTTGGTTCTTAGTGCCATTACCGGTGCGATGATTTTAATTTCCGGCATCCAATGGCGGATTATTCTTCCTGTCATCTTTACAGCCATAGCGGCTGTTGGGGGCATTGTTGGTGCATATTATCTGGTTCCCGACAAGCTAACGGCCTTTTTCGAGCAATCCGTGTTCCAACATGTCGCTAGCCGATTTTATGGCTGGCTGAACCCTGAAAAATATTTGGATTCCGGCTATCAGCTCATTTTGGCGATGCAGGCAATTGGTTCGGGGCAATTATTCGGAAAAGGAATCTCGCATTTGGAAGTCAATGTACCCGAACGGCAAACCGATATGATATTCACCGCTATATCTGAACAGTTCGGTTTCATCGGGGCAAGCATTGTCATTGCATTGTTTTTCCTGATGATTTACCGTTTAATCTATATTGCGTTGCAAAGCAACGATCAATATGGCAGCTATCTGTTAACTGGTCTGATTGGAATGTTTTCCTACCAGATCTTCCAAAACATCGGAATGTCCATTCAACTGTTGCCTATTACCGGTCTGCCACTTCCTTTTTTAAGCTATGGCGGCAGTTCGACTTTGACGTATCTCATTGCTATCGGTATCGCGCTCAATATATACTCTCGGACGAAAAAATATATGTTCTGATTCAAAGGCGTGCATGGAATTTTTCTGTGCATGCCTTTTATACTGTTACGAAAAACTATATGATAACAATAAGTGAATCGACTTGAACGGGAGATGGAAAAGAAGATGGAATACGACATTATCGGAGATGTGCATGGCTGCTACAGCGAGCTTTGTGAACTGTTTGGTAAATTGGGCTATCAAAAAGAAGACGATATTTTTGTTCATCCGGATAACCGCATACCCGTATTTGTTGGCGATATTACCGACCGCGGACCGGAATCCGTCAAAACGATCGCACTTGTTTATCGGCTCGTCGTTCAGCATGAAAAAGCAAAATATGTACCAGGAAATCATTGTAATAAATTATTCCGTTATTTCCTCGGCAATCCGGTGCAGCTGCAGCATGGTTTGGAAACAACCGTTGCGGAATTGGACAAACTCCCCGATCATGAACGGGCAAAAATAAAACGGCAATTTATGAAGCTTTATCGGGATGCCCCCCTTTATTTGGAGCTTGCAAAAGTAAATACCATCGTTGCCCACGCAGGAATCAAGGAATCCTTGATAGGCAGGCACGACAAAAAAACAAAATCATTCGTCCTTTATGGAGACACGACGGGAAGATTCGATGAAAGGGGGCGTCCCGTCCGGTTAGATTGGGCCAAGCATTATCATGGACCTTATCAGATTGTTTATGGTCACACACCTGTCCTGGCTCCAAGACAAGTCAACCGTACAATCAACATTGATACGGGGTGTGTCTTCGGCAATGCGCTGACCGCATATCGCCTGCCAGAAAAAACGCTTGTTACCGTACCATCAAGGCAACCCTTTCTCGCAGATAAGTTCACTTCATTTGATGATGCTTGATGGTATATTGTGCTTTTAACGCGGTACCAGCTCATTCCATAAGCTGCCGCATGTCTAATGGCAGCTTGGAAGTAAACACCATTTCCTCCTTTTGGAAGGGGTGAGTAAAAGTCAGCTGGGCGGAATGCAAGGCCTGCCTTGCAATAAGCTCCGTTGACCCGCCATATAAGTCATCACCTGCTAATGGATGCCCGATGCTAGCAAAATGTACGCGGATTTGATGCGTCCTCCCTGTTTCAAGCTGAACATCCAAAAGTGACAGTTTATCCATTTCCTGCAAAGCCTTATAATGCGTAATTGCATATTGACCGGATGGCGTCACGGTTCGTTCAATGATCGAACCCTCCTTGCGGCCAATCCTAGCATCGATTGTCCCTTGTTTTTCTTCCAGCTCCCCTTCCGCAATGGCGAGATACTTGCGCCGGACACTTCCTTGTTTTTGCATTTCCGATAAAATGGCATGACTGTAACGATGTTTTGCAACAAGCATCAGGCCGGATGTATCGCGGTCAAGTCTGGTGACGATATGAACGGTATAGGGCAATCCTTTTTGCTTGTAATAACCAAGTATCCCGTTAGCCACCGTCTGATCCGGCTGGTTCATGGATGGAATA
Source organism: Tigheibacillus jepli (assembly GCF_030732005.1). Lineage (GTDB taxonomy): Bacteria > Bacillota > Bacilli > Bacillales > Amphibacillaceae > Tigheibacillus > Tigheibacillus jepli. Next base: position 37,982 of record NZ_JAROCA010000012.1, read on the forward strand.
ACAGCCATACCTGCACATTTATTAATGACCAGCACTGCATCGTCCTCATAGACGATATCCAAGTCAAGCTGTTGTGGTTGTAAGTAGGCGGCCTTTTCTTCTTCCGGAAAAACGATACGAATAACATCGCCGGCATATAGTTTTTCCCACGTCTGTCGTTTGCAGCCGTTAACCAACACTGCCCCATCTGTTTCTTTTATCGTTTTTAACAATCTTCTTGAAAAGTGCAGCTTCTGTTTAAGAAAATCGCGGATTGTCATCCCGTTTGCAATCTGATCCACTTCAAATTCCAACCAGTTCACCTTGTTTCCCTATTATTTGTCCTTGAGGCGGGCGTCAACACCATCTTCCGCAACAAAAGAATCACGTACACGATTCCAAAAAGGGAACGGGCGAAAACGCGCAAAGCGGATTTTTTCCGTGGCAACCCGGCACTGGATGGATTTCACATTGGCATACGTTTTTGTAAAATGGTCGATCGTTATCAAGAAACTTCGATCGGCAATTGGCTTTAAAAGTAATGTGTGATGTTTCGGCAAAATAAGCGGCGAACCGATTGTCCGGAAAACGCGGTTATTGATGGACGCCATTTCCGTCAGCTGAATTGCTTCCAGTGATGGATGAATGATACCGCCGCCAAGTGCCTTATTATATGCTGTACTGCCTGATGGTGTAGAAACACACAGACCGTCTCCGCGGAATGTCTCAAAATGCACGCCTTTAATTTCCACGTCAAAGACAACAGATCCATCTGCTGTTTTAATGGTTGATTCGTTCACTGCGAGATAGCGGTCTTCCTTCCCGCCGGTCTTTGAACGGATAATCACTTCCAAAAGCGGATATTCCACCACTTGAAACGGTGTTTTTGCTATCTCGATAATCAGCTTCTCCATTTCACTTGGCAGCCAATCTGCATAGAAACCCAAGTGACCGGTGTGAATTCCGATAAAGGCGGTCTTGTTAAGACGATGAACATACCGATGAAATGCCTCCAGCAATGTACCGTCACCGCCAACAGAAACAACTAAATCAGGCTCTTCTTTATCGTACGCCAATCCAAACTCGGTTAAATATTGCTTCATCGTTGCTTTAATACTATTGGAACGTTCATCTCCCTTGGAGACAATTTTAAATTTCACTGTTTCTCCTCCTACTTGTTCCGTTCGTTAATTTTCGATTAAAAATACGCTGTGCTTCCTGAATTTCATTTTTTATTTTGGACATTTCTTCATCAAGCATGAATGCGGCTTCTGCAGCAAGCTTTAAACGTGATTTGATTTCCTCCGGGATACTCCCTTTGTATTTGTAATTCAAGGAATGTTCGTTTGTTGCCCAGAAATTCATGGCCAATGTACGAATTTGGATTTCGGCAAGCACATCTTTATTGCCGTGGATAGTTTCCACGGGATATGTAATAATCATATGAAACGATCGATAGCCACTGTCTTTTTTATCGGTAATATAATCCTTTTCTTCAATGATGGTCATATCTTTGCGTGAACGCAGCATATCTACGATGGTATAAATATCATCAACGAATTGGCATACCACTCTGACGCCGGCAATATCCTGTATATCCTGCTCGATGCGATTCAGCGGCACCTGCTTTTTCTCAGCCTTCTCCAAAATACTTTGGACAGGCTTTACCCTGCCGGTAATAAATTCTATCGGAGAATGCATCGATTCGTATTCGAATTGAGAGCGCATACCTTTCAGTTTGACTTTCAATTCTTCAACAACCTGTTTATAAGGTGCCAGCAATACTTCCCAATTCATTCAAACACCACCCGGTTTTTTCGTTTTATACCTTCATGATTTTTATTTGACGCTGCCTACATTTGTGCAGGAGTCACAACAATGTATGGAATAGACCTTCCTATGAAAACTTTGTAAAACCCTATTTTACATTTTAACATAACATCATTGAATGGATAATCTTTGCATATTTTTCTTCCTTTGGCCATAATCAATATAAACATTTATCGCACATAAACGGACAGTCATATCCACGCAGTGTCTCAGGGGGATAAGCAGGTCCGTAAATTCCTGATTGGATCAAACAACGTTCAGCATAGAGAAGGAACCGACAACTGAATGAAGTTCATGCTATCCAAAAAATAGGAGATGGTAAACATGCAGGAAATAGAAATAGAATGCAAAAATCTATTAACCCAAGCAGAATTTGAAAGATTATTGACTGCACTCCCCTTTCCGACAGAAGCACAAGTGCAAACCAACTATTATTTTGAAACGGCTGACTTTCAGTTGAAACAGCATTCCAGCGCACTGCGAATCCGTGAAAAAAATGGTCATTTCCGATTAACGCTAAAGGAACCTCATGGTGATGGATTGGTGGAGACACATGATGAGCTGTCAGAAGCAGAAACAACAAACTGGCTGGCAGGAAATCCCACATCGAAGCAAAATACAGCCGAACGCCTGTCCAACATGGGGATTGATATTAACCAGCTTGTTTACTATGGCAGCTTGACAACGAAACGTCGCGAATTCGAACAAGGAGGGTTATTGTTTGTGCTTGATGAAAGTAATTACGGAACGAAGACAGATTATGAACTGGAAATTGAAGCACCCGACAAAGCTTCCGGACAGCTGGCGATGCAGCAAATACTTCATGATTATCACATTGCTGTAAAGTCCACACCTAACAAAATCCAACGATTCTTCTCAGTTCTAAGGAAACATTAGGCAAAGACAGATGATTTGCCCGGCCTGGGTTCGGTTGCTACAATAAAGTCATAGCCTTTAAAAACACTTTACGAAAGAATGTTTTTATTTAATATTGGGAACTTTTTTGGAGGAACACAAAAAGATGGAAGAAGCTTACGAAAGCTCAAAGCGCCCTGGTACGATGTATGAGGCAATTGGTGGGGCAGAAGCTATTGATAAAATTGTAAATGGCTTATATAAACGGATCGGCTCACACCCCGATCTTATTCCTATATTTCCGGAAGATTTGACAGAAACGGCAAAGAAACAGCGCTATTTTTTAACACAGTTCTTTGGTGGTCCAAAACTTTACAACGCCTATAGAGGGCAACCAATGCTCAGAAGACGGCATCTTCCTTTTGAAATTACACCAACGCGTAAAGATGCTTGGCTATCGTGCTTGGCAGGAGCATTGGAAGAAGCCGATATTGCAGAACCTTATCGCAGTGCGATTTTTGAAAAATTGACCATGACCGCGCATCATATGATGAATACGCCTGAATGATAAGAAAGGAGAATCCGATGTGAGTTGGGATCGCAGGAAAGAATCTGGCTCATCCTCAACTGGTACGGATACATCGTCGACATATAGCTATTTTGATGTTATGCAAAAGCCTTTGGAAATGTATGTTTTCGTCGACCCTATATGCCCGGAATGTTGGTCGCTTGAACCATATTTAAAAAAACTTTCCTTGGAATATGGACGTTTTTTTACATTCAGACCGGTAATCAGTAACTATTTGAAGCCATGTCACAAGGGTAAATTTGCAACCCCACGAAAGCTAAAAGAAATTTGGGAAAAAACTGCCACAAGAACAGGAATGAGCTGCGATGGAGATATATGGCTTGAAAATCCAATTTCTTCTCCTTTGGTTGCATCCATTGCGATTAAAGCTGCCGAATTGCAAGGAAAGAAAGCAGGACGCCTATACCTTCGCAAGCTGCAGGAAAACTTGTTCCTAAATAAGCAGGATGTAACGAACGAGCATGTATTAATGCAATGTGCACATGAAGCTAATTTGGATTTACATGAATTTCAAAATGACCTTATATCACCTACTGCAAAAAAAGCATTACAGGCCGATATCAAGCTGACAAAAGAAATGGAAGTAGACTATATCCCTACGATTGTCTTTTTTAATCAGCGTTTGGATGAACAAGGAATAAAAATATCCGGTCTCTATCCGTATGATATTTATGTCCGCGTTTTATGCGAAGTCTTGCAAAAAAATCCAATTCCTTCCCAGAAACCGTCACTCGAGGAATTTCTGAAGTTTTATAAGGTTGTAGCAAGCAAAGAGATATCAGTCGTGTATGACTGGTCCATTGCAAAAACGGAAAAGGAAATGAAAAAATTGCAACTGAGACAGCTGGTAGAAAAAATCCCCGCTAAACATGGTACCTTTTGGAAATACTTGGCATAAGTGGCTTTGCTTATGCTTTTTTTATTCCCCTATTTTAAAAAGAAAAAGAGAAAAAAGAACACAGAAAAAGAGGATGCACGGGGCAGCGTACATCCTCTTTTTCTCACGTCTTTGTATATTATAACAAAGGGGGATGGGAGAAAGATTCATGATCAAACAAAGGGGTTTTGTTTGTGATTCATCTCACATTATTATAATAACAAGGTTGTCCATCTTATTCAATCCTTCTGCTCACAATTTCACAAATTTGTCACTTCTAACCGTTTTTTCAACCGCATATGCTAATGTAAAGAAAAAAATTTGTCCATTACACTGCCTCACAGGCTGTCCAGGAGGTTTTTCCATGAGGGAACTATTGCCGGTTATATTTTTGGTATTGGCGATTGTTGCTTTTTTTCTTAATTTCTTTGCATTGATCGGATTGATTCCATTATATATAACATTGCCATTGCTATTCATATCCATCTATCTAACCATCTTTTCATTTACACATAAAAATGTGTATAGAGGAAAAATGAGGTGATTTTATACCGGCTACAGCACCACATTTTGATTTAGGATGCATTCCTTCCGTTCGGTTATGTGAAAAGTTTTCATGTATGCAAGTTAAGAACCCTTGAAATGGAATAATTTCAAGGGTTCTACGATGTATGCAAGAAATTGATTTATCCGTTAGCAAACATTTTTTCCATTTCTGTTAGCTTCTCATCAAATACAGCCAGCGCGTCTTGAATTGGCTGCTTGGAAGTCATATCAACTCCGGCCTTTTTCAATACCTCGATTGGATAGTCACTGCTGCCGGATTTTAAATAATCCAGATAACGCTCAACCGCCCCTTCTTCCCCGGTAAGAATCTTGTTGGCAAGAGAGGTTGCTGCAGAGTAACCTGTAGCATATTGGTATACGTAGTAGTTCATGTAGAAATGCGGAATCCTTGCCCATTCCAGGCCGATTTCTTCATCAGATACCACATCATCACCATAATATTTTTTGTTCAGGTCATAGTAAATCGACGTTAATTCCTCTGCAGTAAGTGCTTCTCCATTTTGTTGGCGGACATGGATATCATGTTCAAATTCAGCAAACATCGTTTGACGGAATACCGTTCCACGGAAGCCCTCTAGGAAATGGTTGAGCAAATACAATTTTTGTTTTTCATCTTCCGTATTTTTCAGCATATAATCGCTCAAAATCGCTTCGTTACATGTTGATGCGACTTCCGCTACGAAAATGGAATAATCTCCATAGCGATATGGCTGATTACTTCTTGTATAATAGCTGTGCATGGAATGGCCCATTTCATGAATCAGCGTGAATAAATCATTCACGGTGTTTTGCCAATTCAACAATATATACGGGTTTGTTCCATATGCTCCGGAAGAATAAGCCCCACTGCGTTTTCCTTTGTTCTCTTCTACATCGATCCAGCGGCTTTGGAAAGCTTTTTTCACATTGTTCAGGTAATCTTCGCCCATCGGCTTGAGAGCTTTAAGAACATATTCTTGGGCCTCTTCATAGGTGAATTTCATCTCTACATCTTTGACAAGTGGTGTGTAAATATCGTACATATGCAACTCGTCAACACCAAGCACTTTTTTGCGCAATTTCATATAACGATGCAGCAATGGAAGATTTTCATTAACAACTTCTACAAGGTTATCGTAAACCTGTTCATCAATATTGTTGCTGTCCAAAGCGGCTTGACGGGCAGAATCATAATTGCGGACTTTGGCGCTGAAGTTATTTGCTTTCACATCACCAATAAGCGTGGAAGCAAATGTATGTTTATATTTGCCGTATGTATCATACATGGCTTCAAAAGTGTCTTTGCGGACACGCCGGTCTTTCGATTCCATTAATGTGCTGTATCTGCCATGGGTTAAATCCACCTCTTCCCCATTTTCATTTTTAATCGTAGGGAATGACAAATCAGCATTATTTAACATGCTAAACGTTTCCGATGAGCTTGATAATGGTTCTGATGCTGCGGCAAGAATAGCCTCTTCTTTTTCGGATAATATATGCGCACGCTCACGTTCAATCTCATCAATGGTGTGTTTATATTCCCGAAGCTTTTCATTTTCATCCAGAAAAGATTTCATTTTTTCCGGTTCAATGCTAAGCAGCTCTGGCACAATAAAACTCATCGAACTACTGGCAAGCGTTAATACGTTTTGTGCCTTTGCATTCAATGCCTGGTAAAATGAATTGGTAGTATCCTGGTCATAACGCATATGGGCATACGCATACAGCTTACCGATTCGCTCAGCCAGCTCATCCTGTTTTTTGAATAAATCATAGACTGTATCAGCGGATTCTGCAAGTTTACCTTGGAATGCTTTTATTTGCGGAATATCTTTTTTTAAGCTGGATAATTCCTCCTCCCAAGCATCGTCAGTCGGAAATATATCTTCAAGTTTCCAAGTTTTTTCTTCCGGTATTTCACTTCTTTTTGGTAATTCTTTTGTAGCTTTAGCCACGGCGAATTCCTCCTTTTCTGTATACAGTGTCAATTTTACTTTATTCATAAGCTTCTTTCAAAACATTGTGCTTGCTGTTAAGTATGTTATCTCTGTTTTTTGCATGACAATAACACACATTGGATAGTATATGGCGTTCGTCATGAATCATACCGGTTTAGCCGAATTCATTAAATTTTTCATGAGTATTTGATCGCTTTTTAATGCTTCTTCCAAATGACTGTACGCACTTATTTCTGTTATTTTCCGGTAGTAGCCTTTCTTATGCGGTTCAATGATCTTCAGTTTGATTAGCCATTCCAGGTACTGTGAAATTGGATGGGCGCACGATTGGATGAGGGGAAAATTTATTGCATGCTGCAAATCCTGCCGAACGAGGCTTTTGCATGCTTTGATGCTGAAAATGGAATGTAACGGAATATTTTGCAGTAAATCAAGACATATTCTGCTCTGCCAATTCCATAAAGGAGTTCTGAGAAAATAAGCTGATTGGACCGGAAGAAAAACAATCGCCGGCAGCGTACTAATGGTCACCCGCCTCTGATAAAGCCAATGCTGCCAGTCTTTTTCTTTTCCGGAAGCTTTGGTTCGAGGTCTTAACCGAAAATGCTGCTTTTCTTTTAGCCAGGTTGCAAGCACATCGGCATGTGAAAACTGTTTATTCGTTATCACTTCACTTAGCTTCAGATTTTCCAAAGAAAAATAACGAATACAAGCAATCGCTCTTTGCATGCTTGTCATATAAAGATCAGATGCTACAATCATCGTGTGCGTGTTGGGACAATAAAAGTACAATGCGGCGGGTCTGGAAGCGTGAAATTGATGAAGAAATGAGAGGATGAACGGATTGACGGATAAATAGTTTTTTCCTTTACGCTCAAAAAGATTGGCTCCCAACATCCATATCGGCGTAATTCCTGCTTGCCGATAATAGTTGTTACGCTTACGTATCATCTGGATGGGGATTTTGGCACATTGAAACTCAATTGCAATTCGCTTGGTGCCGAGGTGAATTAAAATATCCGGCCGTTGTTTTATTTCCGGTAAATACGGCTCCAGCTGAACATGAGCATATTTTTTCCGAAGCCATTGATACAGCTGCAGCTTCCCTCGTTCGTGAAAGCTCCCTTCTCCTTTTTTGCTTTCAGGGCAATTTGCAGTACTCCGATGGGCAAAATGCGGAATCATACGCTCTCCGGCTTTTATTAATACTTGTTCCTCACAAACCGGACAAATAAACGGCTGCTGTCGAATTGTTTCAATTTTTTCCTTGGGCAGCGCAGCCAAAGTGACAATATTTCCAAACTTGTTTTTTGCTTGTAGCAATTCAGTCACCACCTCCTACTATTACAATTCGACATATATTGATATTTTCCTGCCTGAGCAACGAAAAAAATTTAGGTTCGCGTGCGGGGTGGTATTTGCACTCACCTCACGACAAAAAGACCCCGCTATGCAAAATATAGTGGGGGTTCGTCTATATAGATTGTCCTTTTTTTATGCAATATAGATCTTTGCGAATCAGGGCCGGTCCAACAAAAGATATTACATCGGAAAATAATTTCTGACCTGTTCGCACACATCGCCTGCCATAATCAATTTTCCGTATTCATGCAAGACATGATACGTCATGTCTGTATCTTCGCTATATTCCAGCACGCGACTGATCAAATCCTCCTGGCGGTCTTCGTCAGCTTCTTGCGGGAATTTCAGATACAAATAATATTGGTTTTGATACACATATAATTCTTGTTGCATGTTTTCTTTCACGTCACTGAAATTGTGGCTCCACTGAATAATATCTTCAAATTCATCAAAGATGGATATCATCCAGAAATAGTCGTCGTTTTCATGCAAACTTGAGGTTTGGTTCTGGGATTTGCCAAACTTTTCTTCAAGCAGGCTTTCCACCTTTTCATTTACCGAACCATCCATTTTTGCATCGTCCAACGGCAACTCCAGCGTTTCGCCATTTTTAGAAAGCTGTGCTTTGGTTACAATAATTTCAAGGCCTTTTTCCAACGCTTGCACTTGTATCCATAAAGGACCTTCAACATTGAAATCTTCCTCGTAATTAACTTCTTCCATCATCTGCCAGAATAACTGTTCACTCCGCTCGCGGTTGTACCATATTTCTTCCCTTTCAAAACCGCGGTCCTCTATGTCAACATAAGAAATATAAAATTTCACGGTATTCTCATTGATTCTTTCTATTTCCATCGCGTACCTCTCCCTTCTTGATTTATACGCAGGTGGGAGTAACAACACCTTCATTATACAAAATTCGGGCTGCGTTTTCTTTCTAATGTTCCTATACCCGATTAAAAAGTGAATGAAAAGTCAATTCATGCTTTCTTATACTTCTATACTATGCGATTTTTTCACATTTGAAAATCCAAATGCCTATAATTCTAATTAAATTCTAATTTTAACGCAAAAGATGCGTTTTGTCATCCACTTTTACAATACAAATAAAAAAGCGGGGACCCGGATGGATCTCCACTTTATATAAATATAAGAAAAACTTAGTTTACCATCTTTTGCGCTTCCCGCAATTGGAAAGTTCTTACTGTCCGTGGCAAGAAGCGACGGATTTCATCTTCGTTATAGCCAACTTGCAGTCGTTTTTCATCAAGAATAATCGGTCTTCTCAACAAGCCGGGATTTTCTTGAATGAGTGTGAACAGTTCTTTTAAAGGAAGCTGTTCGATGTTTACATCAAGCTTCTGAAAAACTTTCGATCGGGTGGAAATAATTTCATCCGTTCCGTCTTCCGTCATTCGCAAGATTTCTTTTATTTCATCAAGTGTAAGAGGCTCAGAAAAAATATTGCGCTCTTCAAACGGAATATCATGCTCTTCAAGCCAAGCTTTTGCTTTTCTGCAAGATGTACAACTTGGTGAGGTATAAAGTGTTACCATGTTACTTCACTCCTCATTTATCTGTATTAAATTGCTTAAAATACAACCTAGCCAGTAATGATTGCTACGACAACCTATGTATAATTATACTATAGATGTCAACTAAAGGATAGGGGAATTCCAATAATTTTTATATGTTTTTCTTGCTTTTCGCTGTTAATTCTAAGATACCCCATTCTTACCTTATATAAACGCTTCATATGAAAAAAAAACGTGTAATTTTTTATTTTTTGTTCACAAATTCGACACATATTTAAATGGATAAAAGAGCCGGCGCCTTTATATAAAGGACGACGCCGGCTCTTAGTCATGCTTTTTTGGGGTCTGTCAGATTCTTGAATAAATCCTGTGAATTTCCCTCTTCGTCGTAATGAAGAACCTCATCAACATCCTGGTATGTTTTTCCGTATATCTCCTCATCCTTATACGTGTGGATAGTTTCGTACATTTTCTTCATTTGTTCAAAAATCATTTTTTCTGATTCATTGTTCGGTGCCCAATATAAGATCTCCAAATCGGTGTCTTCATTGGTTGCCAGGGAACGGCGAGTGTACCCAATAGATTGTGCGTGCGTGAAACCTTCGCGCCGGTAAAAACGAAGCCTTTTTTCCGTATCGGTGTCATCGTAATCGATGGGTTCCACTTCAAGGATTATTGGTTTATTTTTTTGTTTCATTTTTTCAATAAGCTTATGCCCAATTCCCAGTCCCCTTGATTCTGCTGACACCCAAAGATAATCGATAAAAACAAACGATGCAAATTCTGCATACATCAAAACATGATGCGGGCCTTCATCTTTGTAATAAACATCGCCTTTTTCATCAAGCAACATGTCCATATGTCTTTTCGACTTCATTTCTTCTACAGGAAAATACTCTTTTAGCTTGTCATACCAATTCATTGATCTACTCCTTATTTTAGTAATTGGGATTCATTATAACGTAGTTCAGACCATTTGTTAAATGGAGTTCGGTATTTTTTGCCAATTTTAACCCCGTCCATCGCTTACCTATCAAGGGATAATAAAATATGTTAAAAAAACATAGCCAAATTGTTCTGTCACAGTAAAACAACATGGCTATGTAAAATTTTTGTTTTGATTCGTCTACATAGCAACAAGAGCCAGGTCCGGCGCTACATCAAAGAATTCTTTACAACTAATCCGGCCGACTGTAGCAGCAAGTCGGTGTCGTTCCACAAGTTTCCGGGACGATCAACTGCAACCCCAAGAGTGAGTACCCACATCATACTACATCAAGATTCACAGCGTTATTCAACAATTGTCCTTATTATGGTGTATAATCAACATTTGGTGTATACCAATTTTCAGCGTTCCATACTAAAAATTCGTTGATGCCATGCTTTTTCAATGCTTTAATTTGTGCTTCTACTTCCGCTTTTCCATAGTGTGTCGGTGGTCCGCTGTATAGCCATGGTGCATCAAAATCCTGTATCCACGGTCTGGAAATTGGCGGATTTTCCAATTTTGAAAGCACCTGATTTTCCACCTTGGCATATGCATCTACAAGACGATAAGGCTCTTTGTCCGGCATCGGAATATCGAAATAATTATTGCCCCAGTGACTTGGGTAGATCATGGAAGAAATCACATCGACATTTTTCGAGATTTTGGAGAAATTCTGGCCAATTCCCGGTGTTTCCGGGATGGTTGCAGCATAACCAAAAATATCGACGCCAACCTTCACATCGTAGTTTTCAAGTTCTTGTTTGGCATATGCAACAAAATCGGTCACTGCCTGAACCCGCCGTTTCATGCTGTTCAACTTGGAATTTTCATAATCACCCTCGTTGTATGTCAGCGATTTGTCAAGCGTTTCAAATCCTTCCGGGAAACGGACATAATCGAATTGGATTTCCTTAAATCCCATTTCGGCAGCAATTTTGGCGATTTCAACATTGTACTTCCATACATCCTTTTGATATGGACTGACAAACGCCTCCCCTTTTGGATTCTTCCAAACCTTTCCATTTTGTTTAAACGACCAATCTGGGTGTTTTTTTGCCAGTTTGGAGTCCTTGAAAACGACCACCCTGGCGATGGGATATATTTTTTTCTTTTCCAATGTTTTCATCATTTTCTCCGGATCATGAATGTATCCGGCTGCGACATCGGCAAATGGCGAATTTTTATCCGGCTGAAAAGTAATATTTCCAAAATCATCTTTGATATCAATAACCATCGCGTTCAAATCGGTGTTTTCAACCAATTTGATCAACGAATTAAAACGGCTACCTCCTGCCGAATTTCCGGTGACATAAATTCCTCTGACTGCATCAGGATATTCAAAATGATACCCGGAAGAAAATGTATACCGCTTAAATGGCCGGGTTGGATCGAGCATCTGAATGTTAGATGTTATGGTGGTATGCAAGGAAGCTGGAAGTGCGTCTGCAGCAAGCGCTGTATGCGGCGATTGCATCGGCAAAATCAGATACAAAACAAAACCAATCAGCATGCTAATCAAAGTTTTTTTCGACATCGTTTACCTCCTTTCTTATTTTGAACATTATGAATCTATTATATAGATTCATTTGGTGAAGTTAAATGAATTTTGATGAATATTGTCTTTTGTTTTACACATTAAATAGTCTCTCCATTGACTCTCATTCCATGCCGTAAACAAGTCAGCAATATTTTCCTTTTCTGTGTCAATTTTGGAATGGAGCTCGACACTTTCATACAAATTGATTTCGAAATAATGCTGCGAAATACTTTTAAAATTCACTACACTTTTTATAAAAAGTTTATTATAATGGGGTTGGATTGTACAAATGAAGAAAGGATGTGGCAAATGCCTTATAAATCACGTACCAAGCCCAGTGATTTGGAAATTCTCGAATTACTGGCAAGCCGTATGAATTTAGACGCCAATATTCAGCAACACTATTTCAATCTAAAAAAAGGATACGAAGGTGAGCAATTATTTGATTCTTTAACAGCAAACCTGCATTCCCATTACATCGTACTAAATGATTTGCTTCTGGAAGCAAATCACACAACCTTCCAAATTGATACCTTTATCATTGCGAAACAAAAAAATTATATTTTTGAGGTTAAAAATTACGAAGATGATTACATTTACGAACAAGACAAGCTTTACAAAAAGCCTCAAATGGAGGTGCTCAACCCACTTCACCAATTAGGCAGAAGTGAATCATTGTTACGTCAACTGCTCCACAGCCTTGGATTCAATTCTCCGATTGAAGCTTCCGTTGTTTTTATCAACCCTAATTTCTACTTATACCAGGCTCCACTTGATAAACCATTTATTTTTCCCACGCAAGTTAGAAGTCATATTGGGAAATTAAATGCAGTTTCCTCGGAATTAACGTCCAGACACTATAAACTTGCTCAACAATTAGTAAAATTGCATAAACCCGTTAACTCATTTAATCAAATACCTGAATATGATTATGCACAGTTAAGAAAAGGTATTAGGTGTTCACAATGCCGATCGTTTTCAGTATTTATTAAGAAATAAAAATGTCTATGTCATGATTGCGGACATACTGAATCTGTTACAAATGCTGTATTACGAAGTGTCCGCGAACTTAAAATCTTATTCCCGGATGAAAAGATTACAACCAATATTGTTCATGACTGGTGCCAAGTCGTACAATCAAAAGATAGGATTAGAAGAATATTGAAAAGCAAATATAGCACCGTGGGGGTTCATCAATGGGCTTACTATGAGTAAAATCTGGCTTTTGTTGGGCTTGTCAAATTCATTTTGCCGTTCACCGAATGGAATGAACGGCTTTTTTCCTTTTCTTTTGCACGGTTTTGTTGTTATTCTGCGCATGGGCGACTTTTTAACAGAACTTTAATTTTATTTTGTCGTTCATTCCGTTGATGAATGACATTTTGACGGAGCTATGATGCAATTTGTCGTTCATTCCTCTGATGAACGACTTTTGACGGTTTTCCTCCCTAACTTTGCCGTTCACTGGCATTTAACCACCTTTACTAAATCCGTGCCGCCACTTCACTTCTGTTTACCGCAATAATGAACCCACCCCCATAGTAGTATCCTCCTTGCATTCCATCAAAAGGAAATATATAATAATAAAAAACCAATATCATTAGCTATGAAAAAGGCGCAGTACAATTGCCCGCTGATTTGTAGAGAGCTTGTGGCTGGTGGAAACAAGCATCAAGGTAAATTGGAATTGGACTTTGGAGCTAGAATCAATAAAGCGATCTTACACGTTTAAGATAATAAGGGTGGCACCGCGGTTCATTCGTCCCTTGCACGGGGATGGAATGGGCTTTTTTTATGCCATTTCTTCTCCGGAATATAATACGACAGAGGAGCAAAACGATATGAAAACAATTTTTTCAGGTATTCAACCAAGCGGAACTTTAACGTTAGGAAATTATTTAGGAGCATTGCGGCAGTTCGTTGAATTACAAGATAATCACGAGTGCTATTTTTGCATCGTTGATGAACATGCGATTACTGTCCCGCAGGATCCGAAAAAGCTGCGGCAAAATATCCGTTCATTGGCAGCACTTTACCTTGCAACGGGCATTGATCCGGAAAAGTCCGTTCTATTTATTCAATCCGAGGTTCCCGCCCACACGCAACTGGGCTGGATGATGCAATCAATCAGCTACGTGGGAGAGCTGGAAAGAATGACGCAATTCAAGGATAAATCTGCCGAAAAAAAAGCAGTCTCTTCCGCATTGCTGACATATCCCGACCTGATGGTTGCAGATATTTTGCTGTATGGCACGGATCTCGTACCAGTTGGCGAGGACCAGAAACAGCATTTGGAGTTAACCAGAGACTTGGCACAGCGTTTCAACAACAAATATAATGAGATATTTACGATTCCATCAGCCAGTATTCCAAAAGTTGGAGCGCGTATCATGTCTCTCCAAGAGCCAACCAAAAAAATGAGCAAATCCGACGAAAACGTCAAAGGCTTTATTTCCATGCTAGATGAGCCGAAAAAGATTGAAAAGAAAATTAAGAGTGCAGTAACGGACTCAGAAGGACTTGTAAAGTTTGACAAAGAAAACAAGCCAGGGGTTTCCAACCTGCTGACGATATATTCCGTTTGTACCGGCGAATCCATTGCATCGTTAGAAACAAAGTATGCTAACAAAGGATATGGTGATTTTAAACAGGGTGTTGCTGATGCAGTTATCAATATTTTGCAGCCAATCCAAGAGAAATACTATGATCTGCTGGAATCATCAAAATTGGATGATATTTTGGATGAAGGTGCCGAAAAAGCTGCAGCCAAAGCAAATAAAATGCTCGCCAAAGCAAAAAAAGCCATGGGACTTGGCAGGCATTAAAAAAATCAGTGGGCAAAACGCTCACTGATTTTTTGATTTTTGTTTTTGGTCAGCCTGGTCATTTTCCAGCTCCCATATCTTTTCCAAAAATGGCTGGCCTTTGACAAGTTTATGGCATAACTCTTCGTGATGCTTGCTCCAACCATTTTTTACGCCCTCATACAATGTGTCCCATGCACGATTTTCATCCATAAACCGGATGTATGGATATTGTTTCGGGTCCCATTCTGTAAGCCAATAACGCAACTCTTCCAAATTATTGCTTGTCTTGAGTTGATCCAGCGCCATCATTAACAGCTGCTTCAATTGTCGTTCTCTTCTGGTCAAACCATAGATTAAATCAGGAGGCATGGAAAGCATGTGGTATTCCTTTTGATAATCTTTGCTGTCAAATTTGAAATTTTGTTGTTTTGTGTTTTCAATCATGTCATATACAACCATTTCCTGCCTAGGAATAATTCTGCTTTTACGAATCGGTATTTGATAGCCAACCGTGTCCAATGCCATCACGTCTGTTCCGTCCGTAATCACGCAAGCATATTCGAGGACATTGCGCTGTGGTCCTTTACGAATAAAGGCTCGCTTATGGATGGTATCCAGCATTGCTTTGGGTAGGTCCTGCATGTCGTTTTCAATGTACGAATAAAGCGGTGTTGTTATGTATAGCAATGGGACTTGATCCAGCAATTCAATTTTATCTTCTTTTCGCCACTCATGAAAATGACATACATTATAACCGTTCTCTTCACCTTCAAACCAGTTCACCCAGACATCATGCAAATACAACATTGTACAACCCTCTCTTTGGAAAAATCTAAACAGCAAAGGCCGTCTCCCTCTGTAGCTCCTTGCTGAACCTGTATGTATCCTACATTATGACCAAAATGAGGAAATTTTATTCTCCACATACCATTTCAGGATTTCGATTTTTCAAGAGTTGATAATTAAAAAACTTATAGCCGTTTTGGAAAACGGGAAATACTGAGAGCCATTAAAATAAGACCAATAGGCAATAAATAGCACTCCACCCTTGTACCGATAAACAGTAAATATTCCATCCAGGAAACCCCTGCCGGTAAAAAATTCATATATGCGATAATGGTGACCCCACCAGAAACGGCTAGTCCAAATCCAATTAAAAAAAGGAAAATGATTGCCATCATTTCACCACCCATGCTTGTCCGGTTCTGTTTAAAGCTTATGATAAACATGCTTTAAAAATGCATGTTTTATTAGCTACCGGCTGCCAGTATCCGCTACAACTTTTGATAATAAACTAAAAATATAATAATGCATGGCGATTCCCTCCTAATCTAAATCCAGCAGATAAAAAAAGCTAACCTGTCAAAAATGACAGGTCAGCTTTCGCCTTACCTTATTTCATTACGCTTCAAATTTTTTAAACAACAAAGCTACATTATGGCCGCCAAATCCAAGCGAATTGCTCATAACAACTTTTACTTCTTTTTTTCTGGCTTCATTCGGAACATAGTCCAAATCACAAAGCGGATCAGGTGTTTCATAATTAATCGTTGGCGGAATAACTGCATCGTCAATTGCTTTGACTGAAATGACGGATTCAATACCGCCGCAAGCGCCAAGCAAATGGCCAGTCATGGATTTTGTGGAGGATACGGCCAATTTATATGCATGATCCCCAAATACATCTTTAATTGCCTGCGTTTCATATTTATCATTCAGGTCCGTGCTTGTACCGTGTGCGTTGATGTAGTCCACTTCAGAAGGATCCACTTTTGCATTTTCCAATGCCTGTTTCATAGCGCGTGCGGCACCTTCACCATTTTCAGCCGGAGCGGTGATATGATAAGCGTCCCCTGTTGAACCATAGCCGACAATCTCGGCATAGATGTGGGCGTTGCGCTTTTGGGCACTTTCCAAAGTTTCCAGTATAAGCAAGCCACAGCCCTCACCCATGACAAAACCATCACGGTTCTTATCAAACGGACGGCTTGCTGTTTTTGGATCTTCATTAAACGACAGTGCCTTCATCGAAGAAAAACCGGCAAATGACATGTTTGTAATCGGGGATTCGGTTCCGCCGGCAATCATATAGTCTACATCGCCACGCTGGATAGCACGATAGGCATCACCAATCGAATTGGCACCGGATGCACAGGCCGTCGTTGAACAAGCGTTTATTCCTTTTGCACCCAACTGAATAGAAACCTGTCCCGCAGCCATATCCGGGATCATCATCGGAACGAAGAACGGACTGACGCGACGGTAGCCTTTTTGCAAAAATTTATTATGCTGTTCTTCATACGTTTGCATGCCACCGATGCCTGAGCCAATCCATACACCGACACGATCTGCAATTTCTTCGGTAATCTCCAAACCGGCATCCGCAACCGCCATTTTCGCGGATGCTACAGCGTATTGTGTGAATGGGTCCATTTTCTTGGCATCTTTTTTATCCACATATTGCAATACATCAAAATCTTTGATTTCTCCTGCCACTTTTGCAGGAAAATCATCTTTGTTGACCTTTGTGACAATGTCGATTCCGGATTTCCCGGCGACAATATTATCCCACATCGTCCCGACATCATTACCAACGGGAGTAACTGCGCCAAGACCTGTTACTACAACTCTTCTTTCTTCCATTTTGCAATCCTCCTATTGCAATATATCTAACTTATGAATTCTTATTTATTCCCTATTTCTATATCCTACTTTATCTTTCAAACATAATCCAATTTTTTACCCGGCTAGGAAAAAACTTGCTATTTTTTCACGTACCCAGCTTCAAGATTTGAGGGCAATTTGGAAAATAAATTCCTGATTGGTTCAATTAACAAACAGTGCGGGAAAAGAGCCCCCACTGGTTGAAGTTCAAACTTTATCGCAGTATTAACTGGCTGTAAGACCCCCACTTCAATCATTTGTGGATAAATGAAAAATGATAAGTGGGGGTCAACAGAAAGTCAAAAGCCCGATTGGTTCCAGTCAACAGGACGTTGGTCACTCGGGTTTTGCCACAATGGTTTTCGGCGGGACGACTAACCTAGTCCCAGGATGTGGCAACACCCGAGTTCATTACTTGATCAGCGGGGAAAAGGGAAACTCTTCACTGAATGAAGTTTCACTTTATCACTTGCCCCAGCGCATGGCCACAGCACCCCATGTTAAGCCGCCGCCGAAACCAACTAGAACAACCAAATCATCATCTTTAATTTTTCCATTGGCTACACTTTCAGCAAGTGCCATTGGAATCGAAGCTGAGGAATTGTTTCCGTACTTTTTAATCGTGGTTGCCATTTTATCCTCCGGAACACCCAGACGCTCGCGGGCGGCATTCATAATGCGGATATTAGCTTGATGCGGTATTAAATAATCGACATCTTCTTTGTTCAGTCCGATTTTTTCAATGACATTGGCGGAAGAATCGGGCATCTGCCGCACTGCAAATTTGAAAACTTCCCGTCCGTTCATGATAATATGACCATTTTTATCTTCATACAAGTGTTTTGCACCAGTACCATTGGCGCCAAGTTCAAATGATAGAATACCTCTTCCTTCTGATACTTCGCCAAGAACAGCGGCTCCCGCTCCATCACCAAACAATACACAAGTATTGCGATCTGTCCAATCTGTAATTTTTGACAGTTTTTCGGCACCGACTACCAACACTTTTTTGTAAGTCTTTGTTTCGATAAATTGCTTTCCGGTAATCATTGCATACATAAAACCGGCACAAGCCGCTCCGGCGTCCATTGCAGCTGCATTTTTTGCGCCTAATTTGTCCTGAATAATACATGCGACTGATGGAAAAGGACTATCCGGTGTAACAGTCGCAACGATAATCAAGTCAATTTCCTCCGCAGTTACATTTGCATCCTCTAACGCGCGTTTGGCAGCCAAATATGCCATATCAGATGTGTCCACATCGTCATCGGCAATTCTTCTTTCCTCAATACCTGTTCGCGTGCGAATCCATTCATCACTCGTATCAACTATTTTTTCCATATCTTTATTAGTCAAAACTTTATCTGGAACATAATGTGCAGTACCCAAAACGCCTACTCCCATAATCGTTATCCCCTTATATCAAATGTATTTAACATCAAATCTTATGACTTGGTACTAATTTTATCGTAAAAATAACGAAACCGCAATGAAAAAATG
Organism: Tigheibacillus jepli; assembly: GCF_030732005.1. GTDB lineage: Bacteria > Bacillota > Bacilli > Bacillales > Amphibacillaceae > Tigheibacillus > Tigheibacillus jepli. The sequence goes on from NZ_JAROCA010000012.1 coordinate 57,009, forward strand.
ACGTTTCCAATGTGGCACAATGGTGTCAAATTTAATATTGCAAGCAATAGTGTTGATTCACTTATAAATAGCCTTTTCCACAATCTAAGGCTGTTTCGGCAAGATTTAACCACAGACGAAGTGCCAAATCACTAAAATACAGCCTTTTCCACAATCCTTCCTTTTCTCCCTTTTGTTGTTTCAGCATATCGCAGTGAATTGATGATGGCTTCTTCTGTTGCTTCCACCACACCTTGAAATAGCTGTCCCATTATCTCGCTATCATCACTTAAATATGACATGCTTCCAAAAGGCTCATTCGGGTGGCACTTGTACAGATTGGCGTTGGAAAAGGCGATTGCAATGTCGCCGCTTCCGTTGGCAAAAACACTTCCTGTTCGCCCGAGACCCGCTGCACATCTTTTAGCCAGCCGCTTTAACTGGCGATCGTAAACGGGTGCGTCAGTCGCCACAATCATCATAATTGACCCATCCGAGGCTTTGAATTTTTCTTTGGTCAAATCAGCAAAAATAGCTTGTTCGGCTTTGCCAAAATTACTTAACACCAGACAGGCGATTGTATAACATTCTCCGTTAGCAACCGGGATGAGTCTGGATGCAGAACCAATCCCTCCTTTTCGACCAAAGCATACCATGCCTTTTCCCGCGCCAACTGCTCCTTGTTCAAATGCATGGCTAGTTGCCTTGGTAATTGCTTCTTTTGCATGTTTTGGTTCTACAGCGCAAAGCCGCATGGAATTAAGGTAGCTGTCATTACATTCCCCTACCACAATGTTTATCGAACTTGCTGAATCACCAATTTCCTCATTTTCCTGCAACATATAATCCAGTGTGCCCTGTAAGACGGATGCAACTGAAAATGTATTTGTCAGCAGTATCGGGGCTTCCAGCAATCCCAGTTCCTCAACTTGTACGAGCCCACATGTTTTGCCGTATCCGTTGATAACATGGCAGGCGGCAGGGGTTTTTTTCCGAAATAAATTACCCTGATGCGGCAAAATCGCCGTCACACCGGTACAAATCGTATCCTCTTCATTGATTTTTTTATATAAGGTGACATGTCCAACTTTCACTCCTGCAACATCCGTTAAATCATTGTGTTTCCCCTTCGCCAGCATTATTTCCACTCCCAAGCTAAGTATAGTTTATTTCATTATAACAGGGCACATTGAAAAGGCATCAAAAACTGCTAAGATAATAATCGGGGTGGGCATGATAATGCTTTAAAAGATCTTTCTTCAAGGTTTTGTGGGACGGCGTATTGATGATATAGACGTTTTGTTGCTCATCGCCGGTTTGATGTTTTGCAGAACGATGGAATATTTGGAACTCCTCTGGCAAGTCAGCTGCATAAAGCCATTGCAGCAGGCAAGGAACAAGCGCATCAATCGGCAAAGCCTGGTGAAATTCCTCACTGTCAAATGCCACCAAACCATGATCAGTCCTAACACCCTTTTCCGCCATCGGCATCCATTCTCCAACGAGCAACGGCGTATGAATGACGATATCCGGAACATTCTTTTCCTTTTCATTTATTCCTAAAAGACAATATTTAGCTTCAAGGTTCAAATAAATTTTTTCGTTCTGCAGTTCACCAACGTCAAAAATAGCTTCCAAATTCCTTGTCGTTTCCAGACGTTCTTCTAGGTGAAAGTTCGTATTTCGACCAAAAAACATCTCCAAATACGCTTGTTCTTTCGTTTTAGCGAAACCAATTCCAATTACCGTCTCACCTTTATTTAACAAATAGGATGCAAAATGGAAACCAATCCAGCTGCACCAATTCACAACGGCATACGCCATACATATCCCCTCTTTTAGGAATTATTTGTCAAAGGTACTTTTCATTTAGAAACAAGTTTGATAAACTATATGAGAAAAATAAAAGTCTATGATATACTTATAGTAGATATTAATGGAAATTAAACGAGGTGGAAGTATGCGCTACATTTGGACAATTATTTGGTCTGTTCTGTTCAGTGCAACAATCTCCTATGTGCTTTCCAGCATGGCTGGCGAACCATTCAATTTGACTGCAACACTTGTAATGGCTGCCATTTTTTGCATTGCCGTCTGGGTTTTGGGAGAAGGCTTGTTGAAAGAGGACAAACAACATTAAAAGATGAAGAATTTAAACCCTTGCCTGCTTTGGCAAGGGTTTTTCCTTTTCCTAAACAATCTTTTAATACCATGGCAGCAACGTCAATGCCGCTATCGCTACCAATGGTAAAATGACCCTTCTAAAACGCGGACGTGGGTAATATCCCCCGCCATAATATCCGTAACCATAGCCACCGAAACCTGGATGAGGTGGATAACCAAAAAATCGGCTTTCATCCATGGAAGGTGATTCTATTTCCAGCTCACCCCCGCCGATTGGAACCGCCATATAAACATATTCATCATCCAATCCGGTGATAATACCATCTACTTTTTCTCCACTGCTTGTTTCTACCAACACGTACGCATGCATATACTCCTTACACAAATCGTATATATGTTTATGACCCTGATCCATCTTCACATAACCTCCTTGCCATAGACTATTCACCAGCCCAAAAGAAGGTGATGCATTCCGGGCGAATTAAAAATAGACAAGCATGCTTCAAATCCGTCCACAGACATGATGTATTTATTTGACGGTAGTATGTTGAAAAGGGGTGCTGTATATCGATGCATTAACTAATTTTTTTACACTGCTAAAATACATTGTACTAGGCTTCATACAAGGATTTACTGAACCAATTCCCATTTCCTCAAGCGGGCATTTGATTATTTTCCGCGATATCTTTCACGTGGAAATCCATGGGCTTTCGTTCGAAGTATTGGTTCATTTGGGTTCGCTGCTAGCGATCATCATTATTTATCGCAAAGATATTATTCGATTGGCAAAAAACAGCGGCAGTTTTTTGATAAAAAGAGAAGAAAAAGCAAAACAGGATTTCCTTTTTGTTTTTTATTTGGTGATTGCCACGTTGCCGGCAGGAATCTTCGGTTTCTTGCTGGAGGATAAAATTGGCGATATCAGCAGGCCATCCACGGTTGGTATTACATTACTTATTACATGTATAGCCTTGTGGACCATCCGTAATTTACGCGGGAAAAAGATGGATGGTGACATTCGTCTAAAAGATGCCATCATCGTTGGTTTAGCCCAGACAGTTGCCTTGATACCGGGCATCAGCCGGTCCGGTGCAACGCTTGTGGCAGCCATGCTGCTTGGTATGAAGCAGGAAACAGCATTGCGCTTTTCCTTTATGTTATATATTCCAGTCAGCCTAGGCGCAGGAATTTTATCCTTTTCGGATATTTTGCATGATAAAAATTTCGACTGGATTCCCGGCATCGTCGCATTTATCGTAGCCTTCATTGCTTCTTATTTCGCATTAAAATGGTTTATGGGCATCATGGCACGCGGCAACTTGAAATATTTTGCATATTATTGTTTTGCAGCTGGAATTTTGGTGTTGTTGTTTTTATAATTGATGGTGTTTATCAGTGACCTTTTCACCACTGTTTTGCTGCTTTTGGGCACTGAGACGCTTTATCAGTGTCTTTTCCAACACTGTTTTGCTGCTTTTGGGCACTAAAAAGCTTTATCAGTATGAAAAAACGCAGCAGGGCATGCCATCATAGGACATGCCCTGCTGCGGTTGATTCCAAGCAGACTGTCTTTGAGGAATCAGAATTCAAATTTTACCTATTGCAACGCGCCAAACATTTGGTCCTTTCTCCAGGTACTCCCAAGTGTAGTTTCCATCCCTGTCCATCGCAAACTGCGCATGCAATGGTTTTGGATCATGATATCATTCGTAAGTTCCAACTGTTGGCCTGAATCCAATAAATCAAATACGGCGAAAATTTTTTTATGCCGCAATTTCGGTTCAATTTCAGGTGCTAATATTTTCACCGCAAACTCCTTCTGATTCATCGCACCCCCCCTTACACACATACTATAAAGCAAAATTCGCAAAAAAGATGTGCGCCATTCCCCAGCATGCTGTGATTTCAATCACAAAATCAATTTTCCTTTTCCGTTCAAAAACCATTCATAAAGCGCTGCCCGCAAATATTGGAAAGCATGCTACAATAATATTAGAAATGGCGATTAACAGAGGGGGATTTTGCAATGAACAACGATACGATCAAAAACCTTTTGCAGCAGTTTTTGATATTCAAGGACCTTACTGACATGGAAATGGAACCCGTCCTCCATTTAGCAAAGTATCGTCCGTTTCGCAAGGGATCCCATGTGTTTATGCAAGGCAATCCATTAACGAATGTTTATTTTATTTACCAAGGAAAAATAAAGATTTACAAAACGGATATACATGGACGGGAACAGATCGTGAATATCCTTCAGCCCGGAGACATGTTTCCGCACCAAGGTTTTTTTCGCAAAGATGATTACCCTGCGCACGCTGAAGTTATTGAAGAAGCCATGTTAATTTATATTCCGATCGCCCAATTTGAAGATTTTTTGTTAAACCATCCGCAAATATGCGTAAAATTATTTCGAGTGCTTGGAGACATCATCGTCGATTTGCAATCCAGATTGGAAGAAAAAATTCTGGATAATACATATGAGCAAATCATCAAATTGTTGTTGCGGCTATGCAAAAGTCACGGCCAGGAAATAAAAGATGGCCAATATGAAGTAACAACAAAATTTACAAACAAGGAACTGGCGAATATGATTGGCACAAGTCGGGAAACCGTCAGCCGAACACTGACCAAACTCAAAAAGAAACAACTGATTTCAGATGGAAAAAATGGCCGTCATTTTATCATCCACTTTTTTAAGTTACATGATGAAATAGTTTAACAAAATAAAGTGAAACTTCATTCAGTAGGAGTTTCACTTTCTCCCCCACTGATCAAGTAATGAACTCGGGGTAAAATCGTCACATCCTGGGACTGCGGTTGCTCGTCCCACCGAAAACCACTGTGGCAACACCCGAGTGACCAACATCGTTTTGGCTTGAACCAATCGGGCGTTTGACTTTCTGTTGACCCCCACTTATATCATGTTCATTTAGTCCAATGATTGGAGTGGGGTCTTACTGCTAGTTAATACTGCGAAAAAAAAGATCCGGAATTTATTTCGGCTCCCTTTTTCAAATTAACCTCCACTGACAGGCGGGATGAACGCTACGGTATCTCCGTCTGCCAGCAGTGCATCATCTGCTGTATATTCTTCATTCAGAGCAACCATTGCCTGATCCAATCGCGGCACATCATATTCTTGGCTGCATTGCTGTTTCAATTCGGCAATCGTTAAACCGACAGCATCAACGGCTACTCGTTCCTTGCCGACTGCCTCCTGCAATTCAGCAAAAAATAACACGTTAACCATTTTCCATCTGCTCCTTTGAAGGTAATCGTTTCGCATAGGATACCTGTTCTTTTTGGTCACCAATCCACTTTGTTCCATCTTCCCAGTGCTCTTTTTTCCAAATCGGGACCATTTCTTTTATACGTTCAATCGCATACCTGCTTGCTTCAAATGCATCGTTGCGATGGGGTGTCGATACGGCAATTGCCACAGCGATATCACTGATTTCCAGTCTGCCGATTCGGTGAACAATCGCTGTCTCGGCATTCTCCCACTTGGCTGCGATTTCCCTGCCAATCTGTTCCAGCTTCTTTTCTGCCATTGGCACATACGCCTGATATTGTAAATAAAGTGTCCGCTTTCCTTTTGTAAATTCACGTACCGTGCCAATGAACGTGCTCACGGCTCCAGCTTGAGGACGGACCACTTTTTTGTAGACCTGTTCTATACGTATTGGTTCGGTTGTGATCCAGAAATTCTTATCCATTGGTTCCCCTTTCCAGACAAAGCTGTGCAAGTTTTGGAACTGCCTCCGCTGATTGCAGTAAAAATGTATCATATTCAATGTCCTGCAATAACGCCTTGTTATTGCTGCCAACTGCGATAATATTTGATAAACGGAGCAACTCCTTATCTTGCTCTTCTTTCAGCAAAACAATCTTGGGAAAACCCAATTGTTTATACCCTTCAACAAGCAGTAGCTCCACATCGAACAAAGCATACACTGCCATCATTTTTTCCCATGACAGCTGCTGACCGCTTTGAATAGACAGCTGAAATTCAGATGCCGCCTGTACACCTGCAAGGTTTGCACCAGCTCGCATATGCAGTGTACTGTCTGCATTTTCTGCAACCTGGAATCCTCCAGCATGCCCATGATGTTTTAGGCTTGCCACACGGATGTTTTGTTTCGCATAATGGGTTATTAATTTGCACATCAATGTCGTTTTACCGCTATTTTTATAACCGGCAATTTGAACGACAGGAATTGGCGGTTTTTTGTTCATTCAGCTTCCCCGCTTACAGAAAAAGGCCGATTCATCATGCTTGAATCAACCCTTTCCTTTCATTGAAATAAAAGTATAATATTTAGACTATGTGAATATCACTTTCAGCCGTTGCCACGTTTTGTTCCGGCGCCTTTGCTGCCATATGCCTGCAATTGCTTAATCCGGAATACCTAATGCAATTTTGGCATAGCGTGACATTTTGTCCTTGCCCCATGGCGGATTCCAAACAATATTGGTTTCCACTTCTTTGATTTCCGGAATATCTGCCAGCGCACGCTTGATATCCGCTTCGATATGTGCACCAAGCGGACAGCCCATTGCTGTAAGTGTCATCGTGACTGTGCAGAGGCCCTCTTCATTCAAATCAATATGATAAATCAATCCCAAATTGACAATATCAATGCCAAGCTCGGGGTCAATAACATTCTCCAGCGCACCTATGATATTTTCCTGCAATGCCTCATCGATTTCCACGGCTCGCCCTCCTTCATCATTCTTTACTATTATTTAAACATATTTAGCATTCATTTTAAATGATTTACATCACACTTTTTGAAAGCTGCTTAAAATGCCAGTAAAAAACATTGTAAAATGTAATTTCGTTAAGGCCCGACACGTCCTGTCACTGAGATTTTAGCCGACGCTATCCTTTTTACTCTCCCTTCAAACGCACCGTTTCAAGCTTGCAAATGCTGCATAAACCATTTTTTCGTTTCCAATATCGCAAATCTGCTGACTTTATGTCCGCGGTTAGCTTCTCTGATAAAGTGGATATTTTCCTTCGTTTTATATTGTTTGCTTACATCTTGGTAAAAACTGTCCGCGTGGGAAAACGGGACAACAGGGTCTGCGTCACCGTGCCAGAACAGCAGCGGTCGGTCTTGCAATGTTTCCGGCTGCTTGGATAAGTCTATTTGGGCCAAGTCCGCCATTATTTTTGCAATCTCGGCATTCGAGATGGGCAGTGGCATTTGTTTGCCAACCTCATTGATGAGTGTTTTTGCGTAGGTAGTCAGCTTTGGGGAACCCATCAGGCAAGCCGCTGCTTTTATCCAGGAATACTTGGTCAGTGCAGCACACGTTGTAATCCCGCCCATGCTAGTTCCGGCAATGCCAAAGTTATCCTCGGCTATCAACCCTTTTTGCTGCAAGAACTCTCGGATTTGTTGTAAATCAACTACATTTTGCATCACAATTTCAAAAAAAGCCATTTGTTTTTTCATTGATGATGCGCCGTTTTCACGGGCTCCATGCCATTTGCTGTCCGGCAGCATCACACGAAAGCCGCTTTCAGCCAAAAGGTAGGCCAAAGGCAGATTATGTTCTTTAGCGCTTGTAAATCCATGGAAATATGTAACTATAGGTAATGCTACATCTGCTTGATCAACATCAACAACCTCCAAAACAGGAATAGAGGCTATTTCAATTTGATTGATTCCAATCATGTACAATGTTCCTCCCGTATGATCAACTACCCCAATGATAATACCATTTTACTGAACTGAAAAGTAATTACCCTTTACTTCTTTGCAAATTCTTTTTGAACTACCCACCACTTAACAAACCTTATGGATTGTTTGAAGTGGGGGATTCCTAAGACCACCAACGTAACCGTCAGTTATTTATTAGGCTATCCCCGCAGTCCCTGCGGTTAATCGTATCACTTCGTTACGAATATTTATACTTGCGTTCAGATCCCTGTCATGGTGAGCATGACACTGGGGACAATCCCACTTGCGCAGCGCAAGATTCTTAACGCCTTTATTGCGGTAGCCACAAGCAGAACACAGTTGACTAGATTCCTTCCAACTGTCACAACTTGTTTTCCATACCAGTTTGCTTTATATTCCAGCATGGTACGAAACTGTGACCAGCTGACTTCACTGATGGCTTTGGCCAGCCTGCGATTTTGCAACATATGAGATACCTGCAAATCTTCTATACCGATGATGTCGTAGTTTAGACCAACAGGATGTTGGTCATGCAGGCGTTGCCACAGGACGTGGCGTACTTAGCCTGCGTTCCTTATCGGTGGAGATTTTTTGCAGGAAATCCGCTCTAGCATTAGCTATTTTTTCATGAATCCGTGCTACTTTACGTTTTTGCTTTTGGTAGTTTTTTGCATCACTTAATTTTGTTTTTCGTTTGATTGCACCCTCCCGTCTTCTGGATAGGATTGCCTGGGCTTTGGCTAATTTTTTCTCCCATTTGTGCAGTTATTTGGGATTACTGTACATGCTTTCATTAGACAGAACTGCAAAGTCTTTTAATCCAAGATCAATGCCTACACATGATTTCGTTTTTGACCATTCTTTTACTTCTGTTTCAGCAAGAACGGACACAAAATATCTGCCGCTCGGATTTCGTCTGACAGTAACACGCGTAATGTTACCTTTCACTTCCCGACTTTTGGCAAATGTAACGAAACCAAGTTTGGGCAATTTGATTTTGTTGCCGATGATCCTGATATTATCGTTTGTGTACTTGGTTGTATAGGGCTGCAACTTGTTATTTTTGGACTTGAAGCGCGGTGCTTTATTTTGTTTCCTGGAAAATTTGGAAAAAGCATCAGCAAGATTTTGCAAAGAAGCTTGCAGGGCAACGCTGTCCACTTCTTTCAGCCAGATCAAATCTTTTTTTAACCGAGTCAACTGTTTGGAACAAATGTTGTATGTCAAGCCCTTTCCGGTTGCCCTGTACATGGTATTCCGCTGATCCAGGAAATGATTGAATACGTAACGGCTGCATCCGATTGTTTTGGCGATTTTTTCTTCCTGTTCTTTCGTAGGGTAGATACGGAACTTATAGTCTTTCTTTACCAGCATCTTTTTTACTCCCCTCCATAATAGAGAACTTCTGTTTTTATTTCACCATGAAACGCACGTTCGCAAAACAAAAACTTGAGACAACTGAAAAGTTTCCATTAGTTCCTTGTGGTTAGTCCCTTGTAGTCGGACGATGGAGATGGATGAAGCCAACCCTTGTCCGAAGCCGATTCATCTACACCCTGCTTCGCTGAGGATGGAGTTTTCTCGCATAAAATGATAAACTTGGTTCTAATGAGGTGAACTGAATGAAGAATAAACAGCATTTAATTGCGCTTGATTTAGATGGTACTCTTTTAAACGATGAAAAAAAGATCAGTCCGCATACAAAAAATGTCATCCAGTGTGCAATTGAGCAAGGACATATCGTCATTATATCAACAGGAAGGCCGCATCGTGCAAGCATCCAATATTATCAGGAGCTTGGTTTGGACACGCCGATGGTTAATTTTAATGGTGCGCTCATTCATCATCCAGTTGATAAAAAATGGGATGTTCTGCATAACCCGATGCCAAAGCGAACAGCATTAAGCATTGTGGAGGCATGCTACGATTTGCATGCAAAAAATATTCTGGCGGAAATCGGGGATAATGTATATCTGGACAAATATGATGAAGATATTTTAAACATTTTTGCCAAAACCTCCGAAAATGTTCCATTCACGATTGGAAACCTTAAAAGCAAATTAAATGATGATCCAACATCCCTGCTGATTTACCCGCATCCGGATCATATCCAGGAAATGCGTGATAATCTGGACGAACACCATGCCGAAATTATTGAGCATCGCAAATGGGGTGCCCCTTGGGAAATCATTGAAATCGTGAAAAAAGGCATCAACAAAGCAATTGGTGTTGACAAAATCGCGTACTATTATGGTATCCCGAAAGAGCGAATTATTGCATTCGGAGATGAAGATAATGATTTGGAAATGATTGATTATGCCGGTGTTGGTGTAGCAATGGGCAATGCCATCGATGAACTGAAATCGATCGCAAATGTGGTGACAAAAGACAATAACCAAGATGGCATCGGCGACTTTTTGGCGGATTATTTAAAAATCACCCCGGCTCCCGCTTCATCCATTTTCACTTCAAAATAACTGTAACAATCCAAGTTGGGAGAAATGACCAGCGATAAAAAAACTTAGCCGTTGCATACTACAAGTGAACGAACAAATCGTTCACTTTTTTGTTGGGAGGAATCGCCGATGAGCAAAAACAGCAAATCCAAACGATTCGTTCAACACGGTTCTGATGCAGTAAGAAAACATGCCGAGCGTTTCCCGTACCGTTCAACCTTCACTGAGGCTGAACGTAAACGCGAAGAAGCAGCGGACGATACGGTAGGAGGGTTTTAATTGGACAATAACAACAACAGTTTGTTCCAACAGGCGAAAGATGCTTTCATGCGGTTTACAAATATGCAGGGAAATGGCAATAACCAATCATCCAACCAACAGGATAAACAGGCAGTGCAGCAGGCCATCCAAAATGCATATGATCATTGCACCCCCGAAGAAAAGCAGCAATTGCAGCAATTGCAACAGCAGCTGGACAACCAAAACTTCAGCTAACTCTTTTCCAACAAATTTACAAACAGTTGTGATGGTAATTGCTACTTCATTTCAGAGAATGAAACAGGGTTGCTTTAAGCAGCTGTTTTCGACAAGGACAATCTTGCGCAATTGCGTAAGATTGTCCTTTTTACAGTTTTCTATGCCCCAAACTAAAAGACAGTCATTGGCAGTCTCTCCGGAATACGATTGTCCTTTTCCTTGTTTTAAATTACAATGTTATCTGATACTATAGGGATAGTAAATATAAAAATAGGAGGGGTATTCATGGGCGTACGAGCCGAAACCACACCAAACCCAAATGCATTGAAATTTACTACGGATGCTTTGATTTTCCAGGGGGACAACAGTATTTCCGTCATGCCTGGTGATACGAGTGAACACGAAATTATGAATGACTTAATGAAAATCGAGGGTGTTGCCAATGTGTTTGGCTACCAAAATTTCATCACGGTCAATAAGGACTTTGACGTAGAATGGGATACCCTGACACCCAAGGTAAAAGAAGTATTTGAAAAACACGGTTATTAATGGGGGTACATACAAAAGGACTGCCCGTTTGGCTATCTTCAGCCGCGGGCAGTCCTTTTGAATTTTCTTTTCGACACCACTGTTCTCATTCCCATGCAGGGCAATCCACTGTCGTAAACCCTATTTTTTCCACGCGACCGTCTCATTCACCCTGAATGCCCACCATCAATCATCCTTGCGAAACAGTCCAAAAATACCCGCTGTCTGAACAATATTCGTAAACGCATTCGGGTCCACTTCCTTAATGATTTTTTCCAAATCATATAACTCATAACGTGTGATAACCAGATAAAGCATGTTTTTATCTTCGTTCGAATAGGCACCTTTTGCAGGTAAAATCGTAATACCGCGAACGAGACGGTTATGGATGGCTTTTTGCAGTTGTTCAGCCTTCCTGGTGATAATCATCGCCGTCACTTTTTCATGGCGGGTATGTATGGCATCAATGATGCGTGTCGTAACGTACAGCGCCACAAGTGTGTACAATGCATTTTCCGGCTTATACAAAATCCCCGCCATGGCAATAATCACTGCATTGAGGGACAGAAAATAAATGCCAATCGGCTTATCCGATTTTCTGGACAAAATCATGGCGACAATATCCATGCCACCTGTTGACGCCCCCCATTTCAATGTCATTCCTACGCCAATTCCACCGACCAGTCCGCCAAACACTGCATTGAGAATGATATCATCTGAAACTTTATATATTGGCAGGACAGACAAAAAGATAGTCGTACAAATAACAGAGACAATGCTGTATATCGTAAAACCTTTGCCCACTTTCATCCAGCCAATGATGAAAACCGGTATATTAAATAATAGCAAAAGCACACCGGTACTAATGCCAATTCCAAAAAAATCCGTAAAAATACTAGATGCCAGCTGTGCAGCACCGGAAAATCCACTTGCATAAACATTGGCGCCAATCAGGAAAAAATTTAATGAGATCGCATTAAGCAATGCACCGAATACAACAATGATAAACCTTCTGGATTCCATGAAAAACAACTGCTTTCACTCCCAAAAATTTGCAATACAGTTTTATTTCTCAAGTACTGTAATTTTAACTACACTTCCATATAGCTTTGAACTACCTCCACTTAACAAACCTTATGGATTGTTTGAAGCTTTTTCACTCCCCTCCATAATAGGGAACTACTGTTTTTATTCTATCTCGAAACGCACGTTCGCACAACAAAACTTGACACATACATCAAGGTATGCGTAAAACAAACCGCCCAAAGGTAAACTGAATCGTCTTTTCATCTTCTCGTTCAACCGTCCAACCTTTAATTTGCTTTCTTCTTTTTATCGTTTGGTTAAGCTGTGTAAATACTCTCCCTATTAGTGCAGTAAGGAGATCATATACATAAATTTGAACTTGTTCCTCAAAGTCAATTAAATCACTTGTATCCTTTAATAATTCGCTGATTTTTGATATAATTGTATCCATGAAAAGGCCTCTTTCTAATGTATTTGCCTGGTTAGCATACATTTATGATAGAGTGCCTTTTCTTTTTTTCTAGAATTTTGTTCCTAATCCCCGAGAACTATTTTACACAAAGTTGAGAGGATTGAAAAGTTACCATTAGTTCCTTGTAAGTCGGTGGAGATGGCTGAACCCACCCTTGTCCGAAGACGATTCATCTCCACCCTGCTTCACGAAGGATGGAGTTTTCTCGCCTAAAATGATAAACTTAAATTAACAAAAATAAACTTGATAAGTGAGGCTGAGAAAATGAGCGTTAAAATTTTGGTCGATTCTGCCTGCGATTTATCGAAGGAACAATTTCAGACATACGACATTGACGTGGTGCCTTTGACTGTGCACTTGGACGGAAATGATTTCAAAGATGGTGAAACGATTACACCCGAAGAAGTGTATGATGCGATGCGAAATGGAAAAGTTCCCAAAACATCCCAGGTTTCTCCGCAAACTTTCAAGGAAATTTTTACAAACTATGCAAAAAAAAATCAGCCCTTGGTCTATATTGCATTCTCCTCGGAATTATCCGGTACATACCAAACAGCCAAAATGATGGAGCGGGAAGTCAAGGAAAGCTACCCTGATGCGGATTTACATGTGATCGATACAAAATGCGCTTCGATTGGTTACGGTCTTGTTGCTTTGCGGGCAGCCAAACTTGCCCTGGAAGGTGCAGACGCCAATGCAGTTATTGAAATGGCTGCTTATCACGCGAAACACATGGAACACATTTTTACCGTAGCTGATCTGGAATACTTGTACCGAGGCGGTCGTGTCAGCAAAACAGCTGCGTTTGTAGGTTCCTTGCTAAAAATCAAGCCGCTCCTGCATGTGGACAACGGCAAATTGGTGCCACTGGAAAAAATCCGCGGTGCCAAAAAAGTCCTCGCCCGGATGGTGCAAACCATGGAAGAACGCGGTGTCGATCTTAAAAACCAGGTCATCGGCATCAGCCATGGTGATGATTTGGAACGTGCCAAACAGCTTGCCGAAATGGTCAAGGAAGCAACGGGCTGTAAGGAAATTGTGATCGAAATGATTGGTTCCACGATTGGTGCCCACTCGGGACCGGGAACATTGGCGCTTTTCTTCTTGAACGCTGAATATAAATGAATCAAAATGCCATCCCGCTTTCGTTGGGACGGCATTTTTTATATTCATTAAGGCATGTCCCCGCCATTTCCTTCATATAGTTTTACTAAAAGCAGTCAATGAAGGAGAATGCACAGCATGCAAATTAATAAATTGATATCCGGTTATGTTACAGAACGTGATTATCCCCCCGAAAATATGGATGCACTTTTAGATTTCTACCAAAGCAAATACATCGCACAACAAATTGACATTCTGGAATATAAATCCATCTTTGGCTATTTATCTGGTCGCGGTGCAGTATCTGCACACGATTATGCACAGTTAATGAAATAATGGTACCGGGAAAGGGATTGATCCTTTCCCACGCTATTATTCTTCTACCATTGATTCGTTATTTCGTTTTCTCTGTTTGATGCTCAGCATAATAACCGCAAAAACAAATAATAAGAAGATGATGATAATTGGCAGGATAAACAACCAATTTACGCCCTTATCTTTTTCTACCGTATAAACCTCTGCCGTTTCCCTTGCAAGCCCAATTTTGTACTGACCGTTTTTGGCACTTACCAAATTATCTCCAAGCAATCCGCGCAGACGTTTGTCGGAATCAGCGGCATGCATTGTTATCGCTCGGGATTGACTGTCGTTGTTGATGGCAATATAGACCGTTTCATCTTGATAACTTCGCTTGAATACGCTCATACCGTGGTCAGAACCAACCAGTTCAAAGTCACCATGGCGTAAAGCCGGAAATTCAGCACGAAGCGCACTGATCCGTGTAAAGAATTCTTTTAAGTCCGAGTCGCCAGCATTAAAATCGACAAGCTGCTGATTATCCGGATAGTTTCCGCCGTACATCGGTATTTCCGTTCCTTGAAAAATAACAGGTACACCGGGTGTCGTATACAGGTATGTGAGTACCAATTTCCAGACCGTCAGCGAATTGCGACCGTTTTCCGCAAATGCCTGTGTATAACGCTTGGAAAACTTATCATCTGCATAAATCAAACCAACTTTATGATCCTCTTTTTTCCATACATCATAGATATCGCTTACCGGGCGGTTCGCTTTCAGAAAAACATTCGCCAATGCCTGGTGCACCTGATTGTTTTCTACCAAATCGAAGTCATCACTGGCAGCAAATTTTCCGTTATCTTCACCTATCGTTCCGGCAGCTAAAATTAGTTCGGGTTTGTTTTTTTTCACATGCTTTGCAAATGCGTGCAAAAATGTATCGGAAGCTTTATCGGCGGCAACAATTTTTAATCCGTCAATGTCAGCCTCTTTGATCCAAAAATCTGCTGCATCCATTAAATAATCGGCAACTTCCTTATTATCCTGGTTGAGTGCTACAACGTTTTTCAGCCAAGGAGCATTTTTTTCTGCTTTTACCGGTTGGTTGCTGATCCAATCCTGTTTAGCAGGGTCTTTCGCAATGGAACTGTTTTGGGCGACATAATTCGGAGAAAATTCAAGCATAATTTTCATATCACGTTTATGTGCCTCTTTGACTAATTTTTTCAAATCTGCAAGGGTTCCAAATTCCTTTTCTACTTTTTTAAAGTCTTCCGTTTGATATCCTTCGTAAGCTCCTTCTACATTTTCCATGATTGGCGATAATGAAAGCAGGCTGAAGCCTAATGACTGCAAATCATCCAGCTTGTTGATAATTCCTTTTAAGTCACCGCCATGGTACGCAGTTGGGTCTTTCAAATCAACCTGACTGGTTAATACTTGTCCCCCGTTATTAAAACGATCCACCAGAATATCGTATATATTTTCGTCGTATGCAGGGTTCTCCTTTGCGGCAAGGGCATTCACCGGAAAAAGACTGCATAAACAAGCAATTACACAGAGCAATGATAGTGCCTTTTTCATCATTTATGTCCTCCAACATCTCTTTTATCATTTAGGCTATGTTCGCATATTACTGCTTGACTTGGTAAGCAGTAACCGATGTAAAAGCCGAACAAAGGAACAAGCGCCCTTACAGGCTAAAAGCGTGACGTCCTGGGACTGCGATTACTCGTCCCACCGAAGAGCTTTTGTCGCAGCGCCTGTACTAGCACGTCCTTTGCGTCGTAGTAACGTACAAACTGGAGCACTCTGGGGCTGCGATTACTCGTCCCATCAAAAAGCTCTACTAGTTGCTGGGCGCTGGAGCCGGACGAGGCTGTCATAGCAAATGACATGAATACAGCCCAATTTTATACTTTCTTTACCTACAAGGAAAAAGGCTATCCCTTCCATCAGGAATAGCCTTTTGGGCATTACTGCATAAAGTGCACGCCAAGCGGCAAGCGGCCGAATCCAAGAATCAGTGTAATAATCAATGCAATCAGTAACTGAATCCACCAGCTCTTTGCCGGCTTGCCCTTTGTGGTTTTTACGCTGATCATTTCCAAAGCGACAATCACCCAGAGACCGGCAAGCCCTTTGACAATTGCTTCTCCAAGCACTGCACCCGATGCATTTTGAAAGTAGTAAGACAGCAGTGATCCACCGGAATACAAGATTAGCAAATAATCCAGCCGCAAAATCATTTGCAGCACCTTTGCCCCTTTGCCTTTACGCAACATTAGGATGATGAGAAACAAAATCAACGCCAATGCCCAAGCTGTAATATGTAAATGTGTTGTCATTTTTTTCACCTCATTCAATTGGCATTTGTAAACTATCATACCACGTCCGGCACCCAAAGGGAAACACCCAGGAAGAGATAAAAATCTACCATTTTGTGAACAATAACATTTCATTTTTGTCAAAAAGCATCATGACAAGAAAAATGACTACACACAAAAGAAGCGTCTTAAGTCCACGTTTACGAAGGTGCAACATTTTTTGCAAAGAAATCGGTGCGTCATTTTTACCAGACTTTTTGAACAGAGGCTGGGACAAAACCCCAGTAATAAAAGAGTGGTACTTACCAACTTCTTGGTGAATACCACTCTTTTTATGTAC